>QYQI01000049.1 GCA_007280825.1 Ignavibacteriales bacterium
GGCGGACAAGCTCTTGCTGAAGGACGTGCCGATCAGTTATCCCAATATAATAATGTACACTACATTACCTGTCTAAACGGACTGGAAAAATTTTTAACTGAGTTCCATCCGGTTTAAACCTCTTTTTAATTCTCTTATAACTTTAGTTTTTTTATTTTACATATGAAATAATTCCTCGTGGAGATCAACATGAAGTTTTTTAAGCCGTTCTTTTTATTTTCTTTCTTATTTCTTGTTTCCAGTTATGCTCAGAATGGAATACAAGACATTATTAAACCGGTTAATCTCATCGCAGGTAAAACGGATTCAATGTTGATCAGCGATATGTTCTACTCAAATAATTACAGCTTGAAATTCAAAGAGAACAAAGAAGTAAAAGTAAATTATAATAAACGAACCGGAAAAGTTTATTTCAAAGCAGATATGAATTTTGCAGGCATGACATTAATTGATTTCAAACTGGGTGGAACAACATATTCTTTTCCCGTCCGTTCACGAGTTCAGCAAAAATTTAAATTCTTTTACAAACCCGAAAAAAAATATAATAAACTTACTCTCTTTGGAAGTTTTAACGGATGGGATAGGGGTAATCTTCCGATGAAAGATGAAAACGGTGACGGAATTTTTGAAACGGAAGTTGCGCTTGAACCGGGAAGATATGAATATAAGTTTTGGGGTGACGGAGAGGAAATTGTTGATCCTAATAATCCGGATAAAAAACCAAATGGTTTCGGTGACTTCAATTCACTTTTTAATGTTGCTAATCCAAATGTTGGTAAATTATTCCTTCATGTTGACGGAAAAGAAATTAGTAAGAGTGAATCAGAGTTTTCTTTTATCTATGAGAATGAACCAGCCTCGCCGAGTCTAGGCGGGAAAGATGGAAACGTTATTGAACAGAAAAATATTATTGCATTACTTAACAATCAGCGAATAGATAAAAAGTATATCAAAATTGAAAACGACAAGATTGAATTCTCATTCTCCAAAAATCATTTAAAAGGAAAAAATCTTTTGCGTGTTGCAGTAAATAAAAATGGCAGATCAACAAATATTCAATCAATAGTTCTTTTTAATGGAGTACCGGCTGACAACAATAATTTTACATGGAACGATGGGATAATTTATTCTTTGATGATAGATAGATTTAATGACGGGGATAAATCACTTAACAAACCGATCGTTCATGATTCGCTTTTTGAAAAGGCAAATTATATGGGCGGTGATTTTCAAGGAATCATAAATAAAATTAATGATGGATATTTTGATTCACTCGGCATCAACACAATTTGGATCTCGCCCGTTTATGATAATCCTAATCAGGCATATAAAGAATCTCCGGCACCTCACAGATGGTTTTCAGGTTATCACGGATATTGGCCTATAAGTTCTTTTGATGTAGAAGAAAAGTTCGGCACAATAGAAAAATTAAAAGAGATAGTTTCCACTGCACATAAACATAAAATAAAAATTTTGTTGGATTTTGTTGCTAACCATGTTCATGAAAATCATCCTCTTGTAAAACAGCATCCGGAATGGTTCGGCAAACTTCAGCTACCCGATGGAAGATTGAATCTTAGGTTATGGGATGAGTACAGATTAACAACCTGGTTTGAACCGTATTTACCAAAGTTTAATTTCGTTGGCTCAGAGGAAGTGGTTGATTTTCAAGCCTCCAATGCAGTTTGGTGGTTGAAGACAACTGGGGCCGACGGATTCAGACAAGATGCAGTTAAACATATGCCAAATGAATTTTGGCGCGCGCTCAATCAAAAAATTAAACATGAAATTGAATTGCCGATGAATGTTACCATATATCAAATTGGAGAAACCTTTGGCAGTTATGAATTGATAAGTTCTTACGTGAATAACGGACAGCTTTCCGCACAATTCAATTTTAATTTATATGATACGGCTCTTCCAACATTTCTTGATAAAAAGATTTCGTTTAGCGTACTCGATTCTGAATTAAAGAAATCGTTTTTAGTTTACGGTGAAAATAATTTGATGGGGAATATTATGGACAGCCACGATAAAAACCGGTTCATGGCATTTGCAGACGGAGATTTAGAATTAAGTCAATGGAGTGCAACAGAAGAAGGATGGAATAATCCACCGAAAGTTGATAATCCCGCTAACTACGAAAAAGCAAAATTGTATTATGCCTACATGAATACAATTCCCGGGCTACCGGTTATTTATTACGGAAGCGAATTTGGGATGACAGGTGCATCCGATCCCGACAACAGAAGAATGATGCGCTTCGGAAATGATCTGAGTAAAGATGAAAGAAAAATGTTGGAAGATGTTCGTGCAATTGTCAACATAAGAAAAAAACATACAGCTTTACGTTACGGAGATTTTCTAACTCTTCGCACCGATGAAAATGTTTACGCTTATATCCGTTCCGATATGAATGAAAGAATTTTAGTCGTACTAAATAAAAATGAAAACTCCCAGCAAGTAAAATTACAATTACCGAACTTTTACAAAATTAATTCCGCTTCGGATGTTATTAGTGAAGAGAAGATAAAAGTTAAAAAAGGAAAGTTAGAAATTACTGTTAACGGTGTAGGATTTAGATTTTTTTCGTTGAAATAATAAATCCTCCTCTCGGATTGAGAGGAGGGAAAAAAACAACAGAATTTATTTTATTAAATAAATTTCATTCTGTCTTTCGGAAAGAAATTCGCAGCCATTTTTATTTACTAATACTTCTTCTTCAATTGTGGCAATACCGTAGTTTGGAATTGTTAATCTTGGTTCGATTGTAAAAACATTTCCTTCTTCAATTTCGAGCATCGGTAAATTTCCATATCGCTCCCATTTGGGTCCTAGCAATGCGCCGCCATCGTGTGCAAATCTACCAACTTGATGACCAAGTCCGTGCGGATATTCTTCGTAACCTTTTATTTGAATAAAATTGCGCGCTATCTCATCAATCTCCCAACCTTTTTTGCCGGGCTTTAATTCGTTAGCTGCTCTTGTGATTGATTCCTTAATAACATCAAAACCGCGCTGAACTTCTGTTGGAGCTTTATCTTCATGCGGATAGCAAATGTACCATGTTCTCTGAAGATCGGAACAGTAACCATTATACTTAACACCAAAATCCATATTCACAACATGACCGGTTTCTATGACACGGTCTGTTGGTCCCGAATGTGCGCCAGCAGTATTTGGTCCGGAAAATACAGCCGGACAATGTTCAGCATCCCATGAAAGTTCTAATCCTTTTTTATTGCAAAGATTGAGTACGAATCGCGCAACTTGTTTTTCTGTTACTCCGGGTTTAAGAAACTTTGTTACTTCATCAAAGATCTTCAAAGTTTCTTTAATTGCTTCTTTCATATTTGCAAGTTCGCCGGCAGATTTTCTTCCTTTTAATGAAGCAATAATTTCTTCTGATGAGATAAATGCATTAACGTATTTTGTGTCTTTTAAGAGATCCATTAGTTCAAGATATAACCCATGCGTCAACCCGTCGGCAAGTGATGAGTTGTGCGAATAATTAATGGCGATCTTTGCCGGGTTAATGGAATCTAATACTTCGATTAGTTTTTCTTTTACTGATTTAAGATAACTGTGAATATTTTTATAAGTCCCAACTGTTTTCATGTTTTCTAATTCAAGCGATCCGATTACAGCGTGTGTGTCTCCGCTCTTTGTTATAATAAAAGCAGATTGCCATGTAGCTCCTGTTCCAACCATCATATCCATCATAGGATCTTTCATGTTTCCGGTTTCGCGGACGTATGTCATCCACATATCAATATTTTTTTCGTTTAATATTTTTGCTGCTTGATCAATTTTTTCAAGAACCATTTCTTTTGACATAAATTATTTCTCCGATAAGAACAAATCGTTTAACTTTATGGAAATATTCCTAATGCTAAGTAACTTTCACCTGATTAAGCTTTTGGAAGTGTAAATGTAAATGTTGTACCCACTCCAACTTTGCTCTCAACATGTATCTTGCCGCGGTTTCGTTCTATCATTTCTTTGCAGATAATTAATCCAAGTCCGCTTCCTTTTTCATCTTTAGTTCCGTATGTAGTATGATGAACATCTATTCGAAGAAGTTTCGGCAGATCTTCTTCTTTAATACCTACACCTGTATCTGTAACTGAAATATCTACAGAGCTTGCTTTGATAAGCGAACGGAAAAGAACGGAACCTGATTCATTTGTAAATTTTATAGCATTTGAAAGCAGATTCTGAATAACTGAAGAAATCATGTCTTCATCGGCAAAGACAACTACATTCGGTGAAACTTCAT
Organism: Ignavibacteriales bacterium; assembly: GCA_007280825.1. Lineage (GTDB taxonomy): Bacteria > Bacteroidota > Ignavibacteria > Ignavibacteriales > Melioribacteraceae > Fen-1258. The sequence goes on from QYQI01000049.1 coordinate 4,280, forward strand.
TTACGAGATGAATTTTTTTGTTCGTTGCATTATCTGTAAGAAGTGAGATAATCTGATTTATTTTAAACGAAATATTAAAGTTTGATGGCTGATACGGGATTTTACCGGATTGGATTTTGGACCATTGAAGAAGATTTTCAAGAAGAGTAAAAACGTTTTTTGCTGATTCGTGGATTTTTTCCGCGAATGATTTAATATCTTCTTTCGGAAGTTCATCAATATCGTCAGCGAGAAATTCCGAAAAACTTAAAAGAGAGCTAAACGGACTTCTCAGATCATGTGCTATAATAGAAAAGAATTTATCTTTAGAGGCGTTGGCGTTCTTTAGTTCTTCTTCAGAAATTTTTAACTGATTATTTATATATTCCAAACGTTCAATTAATTGCTTTAACTTACCCTCGCTCTTTTTTTGTTCAGTTATATCCCGAAGTATTCCTCTATATGCTATTATTTTGCCGCTGCTGTCTTTTATCGCAAGTGAAGTTTCATGAACTGTAGCAACGGTTCCATTCAGCCTTCGAATATTTATTTCATAGTCTTTTACAAAGCCGTTCTTTTCAAGTTCTTGCTTAAATTTATTTCTTTCTCTTTCATCCAAATAAAATATTTTTCCTATATCCATATTTTTCAGTTCATCATTATCTATTGATGAAACACCAAACATCTCCATTCCGGCGGGATTTAACGCAATAAATTTTCCTTCTGGGTTGCTTTCATAGACAGCATCTTTCAATTCTGTAAATAGTTCCTTAAATCTAATCTGAGCTTCACGAAGAATATTTTCAGATTTTATCTCTTCAGTTAAATCTCGCGCTACTCCAACACGAGCTACCAGATCTCCATTTTCATCGCGGGCTGTGGTTGTATATAATTCAACAAGAAATTCCGTGTTATCTTTTCGCTTATTCCATAATTTACCGCGCCAACCTTGCTTGATAGTTGATGGATGAATTTGGCTGATAGTTTGAGGGTCGTTTTTATCTGAACGTATAATTGTAATAGATTGTCCTACCAGCTCGGAAAGACTATATCTATAAGTTTTTAAAAATGCATCGTTAACGTAAAGTATTTTTTCATTCAAATCTGTGATTGAGATGCATTCACTTATAGAGTTTAAAGCATAGAGTGCTAATTTTAATTCTTCCATAGACCGAGCTTTTTCATTCAGTCTCTCAAATGTATTTTGTCTTTCTATTTTGTTGTTATCGTTCATCGGCAAAGTAATTAATAAACCTAACTGAAATATAAAAATCGTTTTAGACAGAATGTAGATAAAATTAACCAATCTTGAATTTTCTATGTCCCAGCAATAATCTCCTTATCCGCTATTTCTGTTTTATTGTTAATACTATAACAATTAAAAAGAAGAGGACGTTTCATCTCCAAATTATTCTCGCACTATTTCGTTAGTGAATATCCAAGCTTTAGCTTAGTGCAGTCAATCTAAATGTAATTACTTAAGTTTATTCGCTGCCTTTCTCAGCCTGTCCATTATTGCTCTTCCTAAACCTTTTTCTTCAACTGGTTCAACTAGAATCAAATCAAGATTACTTTTTTCGAGTTCGTGAAGATGTGAAAAAAGATTTGCAGCAGCTTCTCTTAAATCTCCCGCCATAGAAAGAAGCTTTACATCAACAAACGGGAAATCAATTTTATTCTCTTTGAAGAAAAGGGCACCGATTTTTTTATTTTTATCAAGAAATTTCTTATTGAAAAACTTTAAAGGAGTTTGCGGTGAATAATGAAAAGGAAGTTGTCCTGGTGCTGTTGGTTTGTTTATATCAATCTTTCCGGTTTTTATTTTTCCAATTTCATTTTCAATTTCCTCTTTGGATAAACCGCCCGGACGTAAAAGATAAAACTCATTCTCATGAAATTGAATTATAGTTGATTCAACACCGATAGAACTTTTTCCTCCGTCAAGAATCATATCAACTTTATCACCGAGATATTTCTCAACATGTTTTGCTTCGGTTGGACTTAGATGACCAAATTTGTTTGCACTTGGTGCGGCGATTGGTGTTCCGCATGATTCAATTAATTGAAGAGCTATTGGATGATTCGGCATTCTTACTGCTACTGTTGGATTTCCCGATGTAACTATATCCGGAACGATTTCTGTTTTTGGTAAAACCAATGTTAGGGGTCCGGGCCAAAATTTTTCAATCAACAGATCAATTTTTTCATTTTTGATCGGAGAGAATTTTTCAAGTGAATCTTTATCGGCAATATGAAGTATCAGAGGATTAAATGAAGGGCGTTTCTTCACCTCGAAAATTTTTGCAACTGCGATCGGATTTAATCCATCGGCACCTAAACCGTAAACGGTTTCAGTCGGGAATGCAACAAGTCCGCCGCGTTTAATAATTTCTGCCGCTTGCTGAATACTTTCGCTATTTGCTTTAACTAAACTCATTGATGATACGAAAATATAACTTTTGTGAACGAATTGTTAAACGAATATATTTGAAATAGTTGCTCAATTAAATTATGGTGACGATATGCAAGAGTTAAATGAATTACGGCATTTCTGTAAATGGCTTGCTGATGAAAGCGGAAAGATCATTAAACACTACTGGCGAACCGGAATAACTGTTGAGAACAAGCCCGATCAATCGCCCGTAACAATCGCAGATAAGAAAGCAGAAGAGTTTATGCGCGAGGCGATTATGAAAAAATTTCCAAATCACGGAATACTTGGTGAGGAATTCGGAGAGTACAATCCTAATGCAGGATACAAATGGGTTCTCGATCCGATTGACGGAACAAAAAGTTTTATCTGCGGAACAGTAACGTTTGGAACACTGATTGCACTACTTAAAAACGGTGAACCGATTCTGGGCGTAATTAATCAACCGATACTTAATGAATTTCTAATCGGAGATAATCACGCAACAGAATTAAACGGCAAGCAAGTTCATGCAAGAGAATGCAATAATCTTTCCAATGCTGTTCTTCTTACAACAGATCAACTCAACATTGAAAAGTACCGTAACATAAAAAATTTTGATAATCTTGTTCACAAAGTAAAACTCTATCGCCAATGGGGCGATTGCTACGGTTACTATCTTGTTGCAACCGGCTATGCCGACATAATGATCGATCCGATTATGAATCCGTGGGATCTATTTGCACTAATCCCAATCATACGCGGTGCGGGCGGAACAATTACGGATTATCACGGAAACAATCCGATGAAAGGAAACAGTATTGTTGCAACCGGAGGAAAGATTCATCAAGACATTATTGATCTGTTAAATCAGTCTTAATTGTTAAAAAATGTTAACAACATAAATCCCTCTCTTTTGATTGTCTAAAAAAGCTAAATTGTTCAACAGAAAATAAACAACACTCTCTTTATGACGGCAGCAATATCTTTCCAGATAAAAACATAGACAACAAATAATTCCTTGGAGGAATAA
>QYQI01000034.1 GCA_007280825.1 Ignavibacteriales bacterium
ATAATTACGAATATTTTTTATTGATGCCTCAAATTATAATTGGAGTTGGAATTGTATTATCGGTTCTAATCGAGATCTATACAAAGAAGAGTGAACAAATCCTTCCTTGGTTTTCAATCGCAATGTTCTTTGCCACCGCCTTTTATTCTGTGTTTAACATAAATCAAAATTTTGTTTTGTTCGGCGGGATGATTGAAGTCGGAGGCAAGCCGGCAATATTCAATTTCATTTTTAATATCGGTGCCGCACTTGTTGTTCTTTCTTCGATAGATTATCTAAAAAAATACGGGACATATTTCGGTGAGTATTATATTCTAATTCAGTCAGCGGTATTAGGAATGATGGTGATGTCCGGCGCTAAAGATATTATTATGATATTCATGGGCTTGGAGTTAATGTCTATCTGCTTTTATGTTCTCGCCGGGATCAACCGCAAAAAACTTTCAGCTAACGAAGCATCAATGAAATATTTTTTACTTGGAGCTTTTGCAACCGGATTTATTGTTTACGGAATTGCATTGATCTACGGTGCAACCGGTACAACCAGTATTCAAAACTTAGTTGAAAATTTTGTCGGCTATTCATCAAATATAATTTTTATTCTTGGAATGATTCTTTTCTTAATTGGATTCAGTTTCAAAATTGCGGCTGTTCCTTTTCACATGTGGGTACCGGATGTATATCAAGGTTCGGCAACGACAGTTACTTCTTTAATGTCAACAACCGGTAAAGCTGCCGCATTCAGTGTCTTGATAATTGTTCTATCGGCAGTTTTCAATTTTAATGCACCGAATGTTTTCCGACCTTACTTTGCAACAATTTCTGCGCTCTCAATGTTATTCGGAAGCATTGTAGCGATCTCACAAACTAATTTGAAAAGAATGCTTGCTTACTCGTCAATCTCTCATGCGGGTTATATGGCCATCGGTCTTGCAGCCGGAAATGTTTTTAGTGTAGCAGGAATTATTTTTTATCTCGCTGCTTATACATTTATGAACATTGGTGCATTCACTGTTATTTCGATTGTTGAAGGAGAGAACGATTCAAGAACAGATCTAAATTCTTTTGCTGGATTAAATGCCAAGAGTCCCGTTCTTGCAGCGACGATGGCTCTATTTATGTTTGCGCTTGCTGGAATTCCGCCGCTTGCCGGTTTCTTCGGAAAATATTATGTGTTCATTGCGGCTATACAAAGTAAGTTAACTTGGCTTGCAATTTTAGGTGTGCTTTCAAGCGTGATAAGTGTTTATTTCTATATTCGGGTTGTTGTGTTTATGTATTTTAGAGATGCTGCTGAAGATTTCAAAATTATAATTTCGCCATATAGCTTAACCGCAGTTATAATCGCAGCGTTGTTAATATTAGTTTTTGGTATTCTTCCAGATACACTAATGAACGTGATAACTTCTGTATTGAAGTAAATTACTTCTTAATTTTATTATAACCTTTTTCATCAGACGGATGAAGTTTTTCAATCCATAAATCTTCTAAAGTTTTAAGATCATCATCATATTTATATGCGGGATCGTCTTTAGGTTCTAATGTATCGAGTATCTCAAAAGTAAAATTTTGTTCACCGTATTTAATATAATCCTCTTGTAGATCTCTGTTAATATGTAAACCGGAATTTAACTGAAATTTATAACTGTTGGATTTACCATGAAGATTTTTACTGTTGCCGATAAATATTTTCCCGTTGATTAAATTTTTTATTTGATAAATACCCATGAATGGTAATGTTTGTTTGTATTGTTTCTTCATTTCCTTTTTATCAATCATCATTTCTCCCGTAATAAAACAATTAATTATGGGTAGCAATTTATCAATTAAGAAATTAATATTTCTTAGAATTTGTTTATCGCAATTAATCTAAACTAATATTTATCCCAATTCTTTCTTATTTTACAACCAGAAAATCTGCACAGGATAATTTATGATACCACTTTATACATCCCAACAAGTCCGCGAAGCTGATAGCTTTGCAATTAATACTCTCGGTATTCCAAGTATTGTTTTGATGGAGAATGCAGCGAGAAGTCTTTATCAGGATATCATTCTTAATCTTTCTGAAAAATTAGAGAATAAAAATGTTGGTATTGTTTGCGGTAAAGGGAATAATGGCGGTGATGGATTTGCTGTTGCACGTCATTTTATAATAAATGAATATTTTGTAAAAATTATTTCTCTTGGCGCTGAAGAAGAATTAAAAGGAGATGCTTTAACAAATTTCAGAATTATTAAAAATTTAATTAATGAATATCCTTCTTCTAAATTAATGATCTATGAAAGTGCAAAAGATCTATCTCAATTTGATGATTGTTCTTTAATAATTGATGCGATGCTCGGAACCGGAAGTCGTGGTGAATTAACGGAACCTTATAAAGAAATTGTAGAGAGAATAAATCAGTCGAATGCTTTCAAAGTTGCGGTAGATCTACCAACAGGTCTAGATTTAGAAAACGCCTACGGTGAAGTTGTATTCAATGCAGATCTTACAGTTACACTTTCTAACTACAAGACTGGATTGTTCTACGGAAAGGGTTATGTTAATTGCGGAAGTATATCAAGGGGAACGATTGGAATTGGAAATGAATATTACAGTAAACTTATTATTTCAGATTATCTAATTGAGCCGGAAGATGCGTATTACGGATTACCGGCTAAAAAATTAGACCAGCATAAATATTCTGCGGGAAAAGTTTTTGTTATTGCCGGAAGCGGAAAACTTCCGGGTGCTTCTTTCTTAACTGCAAATGCTGTCTTAAGAAGCGGTGCAGGTTCTTCGATTCTTGCTTTCCCGAAATCTATTAAAACACTTGCTCAGCAGATGCTTGATAGCGCAACAGTTCTTGCCTATGAAGATGATACAAAAGAATTTCTAAGCGATACAAATCTGAAAGAGTTCGAAGAAAAAATTAATTGGGCTAATGTAATTGCAATAGGTCCGGGATTGGGAAGAGAACAATCAACTATTGATGCAGTTATAGAAATATTAAAGAAGCACAAATCCAAAAAATTTGTAATAGATGCAGACGGAATATTTGCGCTTGGTAAAGAAGAATATACAAAGATTAATCTAAAAGGGAATGTACTTACACCCCATCATAAAGAATTTTCAGATATGATAGGAATTAGCTTGGACGAATTAGAGAAGAATATTTTAAAGTATGGTAAAAGTTTTTCATCGGAAAATGGTTGCTACTTGGTACTTAAAGGTGCGCCAACAATTATTTTTAATTCAAGCGGTGAGACATTTATTAACAGTGCAGGTAATCCCGGATTAGCAAAATTTGGAAGCGGGGATGTTCTTACCGGAATGATTGCCGGTTTCATAGCTCAGTCAAATGAAATTGAAGACGCACTTATAAGTGCGGTTTACATTCACAGCTTAGCCGCAGATCTTTTACTTGAAGAAAAGACTGAGTACGGTTATACATCAGAGGACTTAATTGATCAAATCCCGCATGCAATCAAATTCATTCTTAATTCGTTTGTATAAATATCTTGGCAGTCACACAATTACTTTAATTTATATCCCATTAATTGTGTATTGGATAACTCTTTTTGTACTGACAACTATACCTGCTGATTATGTTCCTCGATTATTTGAGAATCAAGATAAGTACGAACATTTTATAGCGTACTGCGGATTAGCAATTCTATTATCTCTTGCTCTATATTTTCAAAAGAGATATATTCTAATTTCTTCTAAAGCTTTTTTATTTTCATTACTTTTAATGCTTACTTACGGGGCTGTTGATGAACTCCATCAACTATTTGTCCCCGGCAGATATTGTGATTTTTATGATTGGCTTGCAGATTCTTCTGGTGGAATTATTGGAATCGGGATTGTTTTTTTTATTTGTAAGAAAAATATCTAAGAATTATTCTATAGCTTAAAAATGTTTTCTACTTCGTCTAATAAAAATAATATTTAAGAGATAACGTTTGAAGAGAAACGCGCGAAATAATCGTCCTATAATTATTATTACATTCTTTGCAATAATATATTTATTAGGATTGCTGATGCTAAAATATAATCTTAATAATCTACCTTTAGCAGAATTTAGAGTTGATTATATCGGCAATATTCTTAACATACTAATAACATTATTAATTGTTATCGCATGTATTATTCTATCAACAGGCAAAAAAAATATTGACAGCAGAAAAGCAAATCTGATTTTTGCATTTCACATTGTTTCTTTACTGTCATTAGTTTTCGTTTTCTTTGTGCAAAAATTAAATCTTATAAATAACAGCAATTATTTATTCAGTTTTCCCGCGAAAAAAGTTTATATAGGATTCTTGTTCGTATTCAGTGATTTACTGCAAATATTTTCTATGATTTATTTATGGGGAATTATAATTGGCAGCGAAAATTACTTAGCACTGCGGGCATTGGTTCGCACAATAGTTTCAGTTGTTATTTTTCTTGTATTTTCACTTCTCTTTGTTTGGAATGTTAAAGTTTATGATGAATCCAAACTGGCCAAAACAAAATATGATTATGGTTTTATACCTGGAGCAGCTGTTTATAGCAGAGGTCAGCCTAGTCCAATTTTTGAAGCAAGAATAAGAAAAGCTCTTGAATTATATCGCGAAGGAATAATTAAAAATTTTCTTCTAACCGGTGGAAATGCACCTGGAGAAATAAGTGAATCTGAATCAGCATTTAATTATTTGACAAATTTAGGAGTTCCGAAGAAAGATATTGTAATAGAAAACCGGTCATCAACAACATCGGAACAAATAAAATATCTTAGAAACGAAATTCTTTCATTAAAAAATAATAATACTGTTTTGATTATATCCGATGGATTTCATCTTTCACGGATTATCCAAATTGCAAAATTTTTTAAAATAAAAACAATTGGTGTTTCATCAGATTACTCAATGTCTTTCAGCAAAACTATTTTTTATCGTGCGCGTGAAAGCGTTGCTTTACTTTTATTCTGGTTTTTTGCTATTTAGTCATTGATTATAAATCAAGTAAGTAAAACAAACTAGTATAAATAATATTTCGAGCACTCAAAGGTGTGTAATTACCTTTTTTGTTTTTTGAAATATACCGATTAGATTTGGCGTCACGATTTAAAGTACTTAATAAAAACATGAAAAAATCGAATAGAAGAGAATTACGGGAAAAGGCGCTTCAGGTTCTGTATGCTTATGAATTTAACGGTGAAGGATTAACTTCTTTAACGGATGGAATTCTTACTGATGTTAATTCACCAACTGATAAACAGTTTGCTAAATCGTTAATTGATAGAGTTGTTGCAAACCAAAAACAGCTCGAAGAAATGATAAAGGAGAAAGTTGAAAATTGGGAAATGGAGCGTATCGCACTTATTGATCGGATATTACTTAAAATTGGAATTGTTGAAATACTTTACTTCCCGGATATCCCGCCAAAAGTTTCTATAAATGAAGTAATAGAAATTGCGAAAGATTATTCTACATCAAACAGCGGAAAATTTATTAACGGTATTTTAGATGCGATTCTAACAGAAGCAAAAAAGGACGGCAGATTAAATAAAAGCGGTAGAGGACTTATTGAAGAATCCTTACCAAAAAAGTCCGATGAAGATTAAAGAGAACGAAAAATTTCGTGTATTTGTCTGGACTCTCTTCGATTTTGCCAACACGTCATATTCAATAGTTGTAGTTACATTTCTTTATGCAGTTTATTTTAAACAAACGGTTGTAGAAGGTAAAGCAGTCGGGGATTTATATTGGAGTATTGGTACAAGCATTTCGATGCTGATCACAGCACTAATATCACCGGTTCTGGGTGCTATCGCAGACTATTCAGCCGGTAAAAAAAGATTTTTATTATTCTTCACATTTACTTGCATTATTTCTACTTGTTTACTTTATTTTGTGAATAGGGGAGATATATTTCTCGGATTGACTTTGTTTATCATTGCTAATGTTGGTTTTGAAGCGGGATTAGTTTTTTATGATGCATTCTTACCAGAAATCACAGCACCAAAAAATTACGGCAGAGTAAGCGGTTATGGTTTTGCCATGGGTTATTTGGGTTCATTAACTACATTAGCTTTAGTGTTTCCTTTTATTAAATCACATATGATAAAAGAAACATTTCCGGTTTCTGCACTTGTCTTTTTATTATTTGCAATTCCAATCTTTCTCTTTATTAAGGACAATAGGAGAAATGTTGTTAGAGATAAATCATTTATTAGGATCGGAGTAACAAGAGTATTCAATACAATTACTCATTTAAGGAACTACAAAAACCTTTCAATATTTTTGCTCGCTTTCTTTTTTTATATCGAAGGTGTAAATACTGTAATTTATTTTTCGGGTAATTACGCGAGCACAACACTACACTTTAGCATGGAAGAACTTATAGTTTTTTTCCTTATAGTTCAAACAACAGCCATTCTTGGTTCTTTAATTTTTGGTTTTTTTGCAGACTCTTACGGACAGAAGAAATCTTTAGTGATCTCGTTAGTGATTTGGATATTGACCATATTATTAGCTTTTGCAACAAGTGATAAAAACAATTTTGTAATACAAACGTTCAGCAAAATATTTAATTCTGATCCTGAACGAATCTCAAGATTAAGTTTTTATCTTGTTGGATTATTGGCAGGCAGTGTAATGGGTGCTACTCAAAGCACAAGCAGAAGTTTAATGTCTAAACTAACTCCATTTGAGAGGAAGACAGAATTTTTTGGTTTCTATTCTTTGTTTGGTAAAAGCTCCGCTATTTTGGGTCCGTTGGTTTTTGGTTATGTAAGCTATATAACCGGGGAACAGCGTTTTGCAATCTTAACAATTTGTATTTTTTTTCTAATCGGATTAGGTGTTCTTAGTTTTGTCAAAGATGAGAGAGAAGAACAAATACAAATTGATATCACTTAGATTTTTTAACGTAACTTAATTTCATAACAAGAAATATTCCTGCCAAAGAAATAATTAGCCATATTAGACCGATCATTATTGTTGGCACATTAATAAGATCAGATAATATTGATGCATCTGATATTGCGGAATTTTTTGAAAGTATATCTTCCTTAATATCGAATAAAACATAAACACAACTTAACATTCCAAACAGTCTGAGAATATAAGAATCAATTCTAATCTGGAGGAAAAAAGCAGAAACGAATAATAAAACTGAATAGAGAACGGCTAATAATA
>QYQI01000051.1 GCA_007280825.1 Ignavibacteriales bacterium
ATTTTGGCAAATTTAATTACAAAAAATGAAAAATTAATTGACGGTAAAATAATTATCGAAAAAAGAAAAGTTGTTAATAATCGCATTATAAAAGAAATCCAAATTAAAAATGGTCTTAAAGAAAAACGTTTTATTGAATCGGTACGGTTATATTCAAAAACGGAAATTGAAAATGAATTCAAAAAAATTGACTTTACTCCGGTATCTGTTTTCGGTGACTACGATGGGACCAATTATGATGAACAAAACTCTTCACGCTTAATATTATTTTTCAAAAAATGAAAAAAATAATATCTGCATTTTTAATCTTCTCTCTTGTCTCTTGTGATTTATTAACTACAAGAGATCCCGAACAACCCAATACTGCGGGCAATAGCAATATCCCGGCTACGAGTCCAGATATACTTTTTAATAATTTCAAATCATCTATACAAGACAAAATATTAGAAAATTATTTAGCATGCTTTGTAGATCCTTCTTTTTCGAATAGAAAATATAAATTCATTGCTGCAGCAGGTTTGGTATCGCAGTATCCTGTATTGATCGGTTGGAATCTAGATTCAGAAATACAATATTTCAAAAATATGAAAGCAAGATCAAAAGATGGTCAATCAATTACTCTAACATTAAGTAACGGTAATAATACACAGCTTGGAGATAGTGCTGTTTATCAGTATGATTATTCATTATCTTTTCTGGCAAATGATCAACCAGTTTCCAGCGAGTACAAAGGTTCGGTTCAATTCAAAATATATCAGGAAAGCAGTCTATGGGTTATAGGCGAATGGTATGATTTGCGAAAGGATAATTTTTCTAGTTGGAGTGAATTAAAAGGGAGTCTCTATTAAACGGTTATTCTTTTACTGTTTAATTATTTTTGCTATGAACAGTTGCGTTAATCCGTTTGCGCCAAACATTGATGAAAACTTAGGAAGCAATGAAGGATTGATTAGTAATCAAACTGATATTGGTGGAGTTTTCCAAAATTTTCAATATGCATATACTTTTAAGGACACGTTAATTTATAGTCAAATAATTCATAAGGATTTTATTTTTATTTATACAGATTACACTGAAGAAGTAGTTAAAGTTAAGACTTGGGGAAAAGAGGAAGAAATAAAATACACATACGGATTATTCCAGAATTCACAACGGCTGGATCTTATTTGGAATAATATTGTTTCAATGACTAGTGATTCGACACATGTTGTGAGAAGTTTTGATCTAACTGTTACTTTTAATCCGACTGATATTAATTATGTTAACGGGAGAGTAAATTTAACTTTAATTAAAGAAAACAATAAATGGAAGATTCTCCGTTGGGTTGATGAATCTAGTTTCTAAAAATTATGATAACATTTTATTTTCAAGAAGCATTTAAAATATTTAGAAAATCATCACTTGCTACTGCAATTACAATAACTATAACTACTATTGCAGTAATATTGAGTACTATTTCAATTTTTCTTGTATTCAGTGCAAATACATTTTCAGATCAAATAAAACGTTCCATTGAGGTTAATGTTTATTTAGATGATGATTTAACTCAAAACGGTATAGATGAATTAAAAATTGGAATTCAGAAAATTACGTCAGTACTTTCTGTTGAGTTTGTAAATAAAGATCAAGCTATTAAAAATTTTGTAAAAGAAACAGGACATGATTTTAGATCAGTGATTGATGAGAATCCTTTGCCTAATTCTTTTATTGTTAAATTCAAACCACAACCATTGGATGAAACAAATATTGAGCGATTAACCGATCTGATTAGAAGAATGAAAGGGGTAACCGATGTTATATATGATTACAAAACAGTTTTGCGGATTTTAAACCTGTTAAAATCATTCGAGTACATTATTTACTTCTTATCAATTACCTTAATACTCTTAGCAACTTATCTTGTCTATAGTAATAATAAAATACAGATGTATGGTAATAGAAATCATTATCTGACTATGAAATTAGTTGGCGCCAAAATTAGTACGATGAAAATCCCTCTGATATTGAATGGAATAATTATTGGGATTATATCATCTCTAATTTGTGTGATCTTATTCAATGTAATATCGGTTTTATTGACTAAAGCTCTGATCAATTTTAATTTTACTAATCCGATTAAGTTAATGGATTTATTTATTTTGTTGATAGGGATCGTATTAGGTTTTGTTGGTAGTTTTATCTCTTCCTTAAAAATTTCTCAATTACTAGAAGAGAAATAAATAAAAACTATTAGAACATATTTTGAATCTATGGATAATGATTTTATTAATCCTCAGCTTATTAACCTAGAGCTTAAAGAAAAGCCGATTTAGAGTATAGTAAATGAAAAAAAAAGTTGCTGTAGTTACTGGCGGTGCCGGATTTCTTGGTTCTCATCTTTGTGATAAACTTATTGATGAAGGTATAGAGGTTATCTGTTTGGATAATCTGCTCACAGGACGAATTGAAAATATTCAACACTTATTGACTAATAAAAATTTTCGATATATCAATTTAGATGTAACTAATTATATCCAAATTTCTTCTGATGTTGACTATGTTCTGCATTTCGCTTCGCCTGCCAGCCCAATAGATTATCTAAAATATCCCATTCAAACATTAAAAGTTGGTTCATTAGGAACACATAAAGCACTTGGTTTAGCTAAAGAAAAGAATGCAACATTTTTATTGGCTTCTACATCAGAAGTTTACGGAGATCCGCTCATTCATCCTCAGAATGAAGAGTATTGGGGAAATGTAAATCCTGTTGGTCCTCGTGGAGTTTACGATGAAGCCAAGCGTTTTGCTGAAGCATTAACTATGGCTTATCATAACTTTCATAATCTTGATACAAGAATCGTTCGTATTTTTAACACTTATGGTTCGAGAATGCGTCTTGATGACGGACGTGCCCTGCCGGCTTTTATTTCTCAAGCTTTGAAGAATGAAGATATTACAGTTTTTGGTGATGGCTCACAAACAAGAAGTTTCTGTTATGTTGATGATTTGATAGATGGAATTCTTAAACTTCTTTTATCCCACGAAACATTACCTGTAAATATTGGCAACCCAAATGAAATTACGATCGAAGATTTTGCAAAAGAAATAATCCATTTAACTAATTCTAAAAGTAAAATTGTTTATAAAGAATTACCGGTTGATGATCCAAAAGTACGCCAACCTGATATCACACGAGCAAAAGAAATTTTAGGATGGGAACCAAAAGTCAGCAGGGAAGAAGGACTTAGAATTACATTGGAATACTTTAAGAAGGAATTGAAACAAAAGTAGTATTAATGAGATTTTATTTTAATTGTAATCCAAATAAAAAAACCCCGACATAATCGGGGTTTTTTTTGAACCTTGAATCTTAAAACTGATCTTAGTACATCCCGTCCATACCGCCGCCGTGAGGCATCTGAGGCATTGCTTCTTTTTCTTCTTTCTTTTCGTAAACAACGGCTTCAGTTGTTAGTAACAATGCAGAAACTGATGCAGCATTTTCAAGCGCGGTTCTTGCAACCTTTGTTGGGTCTATAACTCCACTCTTGATTAAGTTCTCATATTTTTCTGATGCAGCATTAAATCCAAAATCACCTTTACCTTCAAGAACTTTGTTCAAAACTACTGCACCTTCAAAACCAGCGTTAGCAGCAATTTGTTTTAACGGTTCTTCTAATGCTTTAGCGATTATCTTGATACCGGTATTCTGATCTGGATTCTCACCTTGTAGTTTTTCTAAGGAAGCAATAGCTCTTACCATAGAAACTCCACCACCGGCAATAATACCTTCTTCTACTGCTGCACGTGTTGCATGAAGCGCATCTTCAACGCGAGCTTTCTTCTCTTTCATTTCAACTTCTGTAGCTGCACCGATCTTCAATACAGCAACACCACCTGAAAGTTTTGCAAGTCTTTCCTGTAATTTTTCTTTATCGTAATCTGAAGTTGTCTTTTCGATCTGTGATTTGATTTCGTTAATTCTTTTCTTGATGTCGTCGGATTTACCAGCACCTTCAACGATTGTAGTATTGTCTTTATCAATAGTGATCTTTTTAGCTTTGCCAAGATATTCAAGTGTAGCGTTTTCAAGTTTGAAGCCGCGTTCCTCTGAAATTACAGTTCCATTTGTGAGAACTGCAATATCTTCCAACATAGCTTTTCTTCTATCGCCGAATCCAGGAGCTTTAACAGCACAAACTTTCAATGTACCACGCAATTTGTTTACAACTAATGTTGCAAGAGCTTCACCTTCAAGATCTTCAGCAATAATTAGAAGTTGTTTACCTGCTTGAGCAATCTTTTCAAGAATAGGAAGAAGATCTTTCATAGCAGAGATTTTTTTATCGTGGATTAAAATGTATGTATCTTCTAAAGAAGCTTCCATTGATTCTGAATTTGTAACGAAGTATGGTGAAAGGTATCCGCGATCAAATTGCATACCTTCAACAACTTCAAGAGAAGTTTCTGCAGATTTGCTTTCTTCGACAGTGATAACACCATCCTTACCAACTTTTTCCATTGCATCAGCAATCAAGTTACCGATTGTTTTATCGTTGTTAGCAGAGATTGAACCGATCTGAGCAATTTCTTCGCGTCCGCCGACTTCTTTGCTGATTGATTTCAGATACTCGACAATCTTTATAACTGCGAGATCAATACCGCGTTTCAAATCCATTGGATTTGCGCCTGCTGTTACGTTCTTTAAGCCTTCACGGTAAATTGCTTGTGCAAGAACTGTTGCTGTGGTTGTTCCATCACCTGCAACATCGCTGGTCTTTGAAGCAACTTCGCGAACCATTTGAGCACCCATATTCTCAACCGGGTTTTCAAATTCGATCTCTTTTGCAACTGTAACGCCATCTTTTGTTACTGTTGGTGCACCGTATTTTTTGTCAATAATTACATTTCTTCCTTTAGGACCAAGTGTAACTTTAACTGCATTAGCTAGTTTATCAACACCCGCTTTGAGAGCGCTTCTTGCATCGCTGCCGTATTCTACAATTTTTGCTGCCATAATTATTCTCCAATTTTATTATTCAAACTTTTTTATTTAACTATTCCGTAAACATCGCTCTCGCGCATGATTAAATATTCTTCACCATCAATTTTTATTTCTGTACCTGAATATTTACCATAAAGAACTACATCTCCAACTTTAACATTCATTGCTACAAGCTTACCTTCTTCCGTAACTTTTCCTGCACCAACTGCAACTATAGTTCCTTCAATTGGTTTTTCTTTTGCTGTATCCGGAAGAATGATTCCACCTTTGGTAGTTTCTTCTGCTTCTTTTGCTTTTACAATTACTCTGTCGCCTAATGGTTTGATTTTAAAATCTGCCATAGTTAGACCTCCTATATTGATTGTTTGATTAGCACTCTAAATTAACGAGCGCCAATATATGGAAGGTTAATTTATTTGTCAAGAATTGTTAGTAAATAAGCAGAAAATGAAGAAAATAATTGATAAGAGAGGGAAGATGTTAAACTTTTAATAAGGTTGAATTTAGCTCATTTCTATTGATCTTGAAAAAATATAATCAACATTCTTCAAGAGTTTATCCGGATCGAATAATTCTTCAACTTCCTTTAGTGATAGGATTTTTTTTACTTCAGATGAATTTAATAGTTCATCTTTGAGGTTCTTAGATGAATTTTCCCAGACTTTCATAGCTGAAGTCTGAACGACCGCATAAGCATCTTCGCGCGACATTCCTTTCTCTGTTAGTTTAAGAAGTACAGCTTGAGAGAAAATTAATCCGCGTGTTAGATTAAGATTCTTCAACATATTTTCCGGGTAGATAATTAAATTATCTATTAGTTTAACTGTAAGACCTAAAGCGTAATCCAGTGCAATACAAGAATCCGGAATGATAACTCTTTCAACTGATGAATGTGAAATATCACGTTCATGCCAAAGAGCAACATTCTCTAATGCTGCAATAGAATTTCCGCGAAGAATTCTTGCAATGCCGGTAATTCTTTCACTGACGATTGGATTTCTTTTATGCGGCATTGCCGAGGAACCTTTTTGACCTTTTGAAAAAAATTCTTCTGCTTCTAAAACTTCAGTTCTTTGGAGATGACGAATCTCGATTGCAATTTTTTCTAATGAAGAACCAATAATTGCAAGAACAGATAGGAACTCTGCATGACGGTCTCTTTGCACAACTTGTGTTGCAACAGGCTCAGGTTTTAATCCGAGTTTTTTACAAACATATTCTTCAACCTTTGGTGAAAGATGTTCAAACGTACCAACTGCACCGGAGATTTTTCCAGTACTTACTGAACCAACAGCATGCTGAAGACGTTCGATATTTCTTTTTGATTCTTCATACCAGAGAGCAAATTTTAAACCCATCGAATAAGCTTCTGCATGAATTCCATGACTTCTTCCAACGCAAATTGTTTTTTTATGTTCAAGTGCTCGTTTCTTCAAAACTTGTTTTAGATCGTAAAGATTTCTTAATAGTAATTCACCCGCAGCTTTCATTTGACAAGCAAGAGCAGTATCTAAAACATCGGAAGATGTCATTCCATAATGAATGTGCCGCGAAGCAGGACCGACATATTCAGCAACATTTGTTAAGAAGGCTATTACATCGTGTTTTGTAGTCTCTTCAATTTCTAATACTCGTTTAAGATCGAAATTGGATTTACTTTTTATTTGTTCAAAATCAGATTTAGAAATTTCTCCCATTTCTGCCCGTGCTTCGCATGCAAGAATCTCAACCTTCAACCAAGTTTCTAATTTGAATTGATCATTCCAAATTTTTCCCATCTCGGGACGAGTATATCTTTCAATCATTTATTTCTTCTCCAATTTCATCGAATGGATTTGTTCTTTTCCATCTCTCAGTATTTTTATTTTGACTTCATCACCAGTTCTGTATTCCTGAAGTATACCAATCAAAGTAGTCTCATCATTAATCCTGAAATCATTGACGGAAGTAATAATGTCTTCAATTAAAAGTCCGGCTTTAGATGCAGGTGAATTCTTTGCTACCTGTGTAACCACTACTCCTCTTGATGATTTTAAGTTATAAGTTTTTGCTATTGATTCATTTATTGTAAGTATACTTAATCCTGTCCAAAAATCACGATCCACTTTCCCTTTTTCTTTTATTTCAGCAACAACTTTTTTGATTTTGTTTACCGGAATAGCAAAACCAACTCCAATACTTCCTAAATTTAGACCATATCTTTGAGCATCTTGTGATTGTAATATAAGAGTATTCATTCCAATCAAATCACCAACAGCATTTACTAAAGGTCCGCCGCTGTTTCCGCTGTTAATTGCTGCATCTGTCTGAAGCATATTTACATAGTAGCGATTGTTATCAGTCCCTAAATTCATACCGGTTGCACTGATCACTCCAACAGTTACAGTAGGTTTATCATTTATATCGAATAATCCAAACGGATTGCCAAGAGCTATAGCCCATTCGCCGGGCATAATGTCTTCAGAATTACCAAGTCTGATGTATGGAAGATTCTTCGCATCAATTTTTAATAAACAAATATCAGACGTTGCATCAGTACCGATAAATTTTGCGTTATATTGACTGCCATCTGTTAACGTTACAATAGCTTCGAGTGCATTGCCTGCAACATGATCATTTGTTAAAATAAATCCATCGGGAGAAATGATAGCACCGCTTCCTAAACTTTTTATTTGTTGATTATAAACTCGATCACCAAAAAATTGACGCCAAAAAGGATCCATACTCCAGTAATCCCGTATTTGGCGAATTTCAGTAACATTAATTCCAACGACAGCCGGACTAACTTCTGCAACAGTTTTTGTAATAATATTTTGTCTTTCATTTAATAATGTAGAATTTATTTGCTGACGTTGTAAATAATTTGATGAGGGTTGATTTAAGATTGAACTGAGATAATCACGCCCTGTTGAATCATTCTTGATAAAGATTGTAAAAACAACAGATGCTATAATTAAAGTAACAGCAGATGAGAATAGAATATGTTTTAATCTGTTAATAGTAAATTCCTAATTTATTTTTTCATTAATCTTTCTCTTAAAGGGGATGAGTGTTTGGAGATGATAATTAACATTACAACAGATACTAGAAATCCGAATTCAAAATTACTGCGAGCATGAAAATAAGAGAATTTATTCATGACTAAAAAACCAAACACAGAAGAGATAGCTGTCATAATCGAAGCATAAACACTTGCAAAATTAATATCTCTACGAAATTGATAAAAAACACTCCACATAAAAATCCATATTACAATAACCGGAATTGATAAACCGAGTGAACCGCCAGTTGCAGTTGCTAAACCTTTACCGCCTTTTAGATTGAGCCATGGAGAATAACAATGTGATAATACTGCTGCAGTAATGCTAAGCATAGGGAAAATAAATTCTGGTCCAAATAATAAGATTGTGAGCATTGCACTTAGGAACCCTTTGGAAAAATCTATAATTAAAACTAGTAAAAAAATCCGTTTTGATTTTGTTATTCGAAATGAATTTAATGCTCCTATATTCCCGGAACCGGTTTGGGTAATATCTAAACCATGAAA
>QYQI01000069.1 GCA_007280825.1 Ignavibacteriales bacterium
CTTAAATAGAGATTTAAATTTACTCTCACCACGTAAATTTTTAATCTTCAAAATATTTTCGTCTGATTTATCATCTGCGGGAACTTTTATCTTTATCTCTTCATCTTTTTCTTCCTTGCTGAAAAGACTTTTTAGAAATTCCCACACCGAACTAAACTTAAAATCAAACGCAATGATCATTGTAACCAACATAGCAGTGCTAAGAAATATTATACTTCCAAGACCACCTAACAATCTGCTGATCACAGTTCCGAAGAAAAATCCGATCTTACCTGATAGCTCATAATAATCAGTTAAAAGAGAAATCTCGGGAGTAAATTGAATCATCCCAAAAAATGTTGAGAGTAAGATTCCCATTACGATTAAAAAATTGGATAGATAAAGGGGAAGTTTATACTCATTGACCTTACGTAATATAGAATAACCCCAGATAAACATTATTACCGGAAATATAATAGAAAAGTAACCGATGGTTGAGCGAATCAAAAAATGGGAGACGTATGCACCCAATATTCCAAGCCAATTATGTGTGGTAGCAGCTTTATTTGCTAATTCGGGATTAGAACCAAATCCGAAAAGGTCTAAAAATTTATAAGAGAAATATGATTCATCATATCTTGAGTACGTAAGAATGCTTAAAAAAATTAGAAGTGCAAGAATAACTAAGAATATACCAAGCAGCTTTTTTTTCTTTTCCGGAGAAACAACAAAAAAATTTTCTCCCACAGAAGAAGAATTTTCTTTTGATTTATTTTTCTTCGGCATTTTTATATAATTTTAGGTTCGTTAACGTTATCGTTCAGGGGTGCTGCAATTTCTAATTTTTTAATAGCACCCGATAGATAATACGGAATCATATCTGTAGTTCCAAACTGAGCGCATTCTTTGATGTCGGCAGTAAATCCATTTTCAACCAATAGTTTACCGTGTTCGGTTTGCTTCAACATCTTTGCAATACTTTTTCCAAAAGATTTATAAAGAACAGAACTAGCTCTTCCGGAATCAGTGATTTCAATGGTCTTATCAACTTTTTGTAATTCGTTAACTAAATTACCGGCGCAAACCGCATCTTCCATATTAAAATTTCCGTTTGAACCACCGCAAACAATTTCTACATCTTTATTAACTTTTAATAGTTGATCAGCTATTGCGGGCAGATTGTTAAAACAACAGATATAAAGATTTTCCGAAAACTTTGCTTTTACAATTGCTTTAGTGCCATTAGTTGTATAAAGGATAATTGATTTACCTGATACGATTTCAGGTTTATATTCTAACGGGGAATTACCAAGATTGAATCCCTCAACTTTTTTTGTGTTGCGCTCACCGCCAAGAATTGTCTGCCCGCCAAATGCATTACCGGAAACCTTCATAGCAAAATCAACGGTACCAACCGGAATAACTTCGCGTGCACCGTTCTTTAACGCTGTAACTATTACTGTTGAAGCACGCAGAACATCAATTACAACGGAAGTCTTTCCCGTAAAATAGAGTTCATCAAATTGTTGGTGTGTATAATGAATGTTTATTTTCATATTAGTTTTTCACAAAAGGTAGTTTAGTAATAATAGCAGGTACTTCCTTGCCCCGAATTAAAAAATTTATTTTTCCGCCTTCTTTAGCATGCTGAATTTCAACATAACCTAACGCAATTGCTTTCTCTAGTATTGGACTTACTGTTCCGCTTGTTATATGCCCAACAACTTTACCGTCTACTGATAAATCATAACCATGTCTTGGAAACGCTTTCTCATTGGAAACAATTGGTACTAATTTTCTTTTCAATCCTTCTTCCTTAACTTTCACCAAAATATCTTTAGAAATAAATTCTTGTTTTTTCAATTTTGTTATCCAGCCAAGTCCGGCTTCCAAAGTATTTGTTGTTTGATCAATATCGTTTCCGTAAAGGCAAAAACCCATTTCCAAACGAAGAGAATCGCGGGCGCCTAAACCAACGGGTTGAATATCATATTCTTTACCGTTTTCGAATAAAGCATTCCAAACTTTTTCTGCATCGGTTTCGTTACCATTGAAATATAATTCATAACCAAGTTCGCCGGTATATCCTGTGCGTGAAATGATCATATCAATTCCGGCAACTTTGGCAAAAAAGAAATGATAGTATTCTAAATCCAGAGGTTTATTACATATTTTTTCAATTACACTTTTCGAATTTGGTCCTTGAACTGCCAGAAGAGAATAATCATCGCTCTCATCATCAATTTGAACATTGAATTTATTATTCTCTTTCATCCAATTAAAATCTTTATCCTTGTTAGAAGCGTTAACAACAAGCATAAATTCTTTTTCATTGATTCTATAAACAAGAAGGTCGTCAACAATTCCTCCATCAGGATAACACATTGCAGAGTATTGTACTCTACCATTTGTAAGAAGAGATGCATCGTTCACAGTAATATGTTGAACAAAATTCAATGCTTTGTCTCCCTTAATAAATATTTCACCCATGTGGGAAACATCAAAAACTCCAACAGAAGTACGAACAGCTTTGTGTTCCGCAATAATAGATGAATACTGTACGGGCATACTATAACCGGCAAAATCTACAATCTTGGCACCAAGTTTTTCGTGAATCGAATAAAATTTTGTTTTCTTCATAACAACTATTGATTTAATTTTTTCCAATCGCTCAAGAATTTTTCCAGACCCAGATCAGTAAGCGGATGTTTAAATAATTTATTTATTACATCAAACGGCATTGTTGCAACATGTGCGCCCATCATTGCTGCATCAACCAAATGAAGCGGGTGGCGGATGCTTGCAACAAGAACTTGAGTCTTATAATTATAATTATTGTATATCTGAACAATCTGCTTAATCAATCCCATTCCATCTTGGCTAATATCATCTAATCGTCCAACAAACGGAGAGATATAAGTTGCGCCTGCTTTTGCAGCTAGCAATGCTTGTGAAGGCGAGAAGCACAAAGTAACATTTGTTTTGATTCCTTCCCCGCTTAAAGATTTAACTGCTTTGATTCCTTCTTTGATTAGCGGAACTTTAACAACAATATTTTTGTGAATTTTTGCAAGTTCATGAGCTTCCTTCATAATTCCGTCGTAATCTGTTGAAACAACTTCCGCGCTGATTGGTCCATCTACTATCTTTATGATTTCAGCAAGAAGTTCACGAAAGTTTTTTCCTTCCTTTGCTACTAAAGAAGGATTCGTTGTTACACCATCCAGCAAACCATAAGAAGCGGCTTCTTTAATCTCGTTAATATTTGCGGTATCAATAAAGAATTTCATAATATTCTCTTACTATATTAATAAATAATTTGTTGTCTGAAAATTAATAAAAATTGATCTTAATTATACGGGTTAAGATTTTCTCTTAATTAAAGTCGTTAGTTATATCTTTGCCCGTTTTAGTTGTTAAGAAATAATAATTCTGAGGATTTATTTTTTCTTCTTCTTGAAGTTTTATTTTTACAAAATATTTTAATTGGAATTTCGTCAGTCGGGATATAAACCCTTCTTTAAGTTTTAATCCAAGTGAAGGATGAACTTTTAAGGTTAATGATTTGGATTTCCCTTCCACATGATAACGTTTTAACCAATGCTCAATTTCATGAATCAAGTTTGACTTTTTAGTAAGCAGTCCTGTACCTGCACAATACGGACAAGCATCATTCATAGACTGCATAATGTTTTCGCGGATTCGCTCGCGTGTAATTTGCATCAACCCGAAATCCGTCATCGGAAGCAATGCAATCTTTGCGCGGTCTTTCTTGAATTCTTTTTTAAGTTCATCATAAATCTTTTTACGATTCTTTTCATCTTCAAGATCAATGAAATCTACAACTATCAATCCTCCGATATCACGTAGACGGAGCTGACGGACAATTTCCCGCGATGCTTCCAAATCCGTTTTGAGAGAATTAAGTTCTTGTTCTTTCTTAGCTGCATAACGACCGCTGTTTACATCAATAACAACCATCGCTTCCGTATGCTCTATAACAATGTGTCCTCCGCTTGGCAGAGAAACCTTTCGTCCCATCAGACCTTTAATCTGTTCATCAATTTTAAATGCTTCAAAAATCGGTTCATCTTGTTTAAATAATTCTATCCTATCAAGAAGTCCCGGTTGAATGAACTGAACATAGTTGCGTATTTCTTTGTAAAGTTTTTTAGAATCAACGAAAACTTTTGAAACATCAGGAGTAAATAGATCCCGTATAACGCTGATTGTAGTACTAAGATCTTTATATAAAAGTGCAGGCGGTTCTTGTTTCTTTGCATCTTCCTGCATGTCTTCCCAAATTTTTACAAGATATCTCAAGTCGCCGGAAAGCGCTTCTTCTGTTTGATCTCTAGCTGCAGTTCTAATTATCAATCCGCAATTGGAAGGAATTATTCCCCGTGCAATTCTTCGTAATCTTTTTCGCTCTCTAAAATCGTAGATCTTCTTTGAAACTCCAACCTTATTATCTAAAGGGAGTAAAACGCAAAATCTTCCTGGAATAGAAATAGATGAAGTACATCTAACGCCTTTATCTTTAACAGGCTCTTTAATAATCTGAATTAATATTGATTCCCCTTTATGAAGTTTGGGAATTTGTCTCTGCTCTCGATGATCGTGTCTATCTTTATCTCTTACCGGTTTTTGTTCCTGCGGCTGAGTTTGTGCAGTAGTTTGATCTTGAGCTTGAGGTTCAGTTTCTTCTTCGTCCGTTCCGTCATCTGCTTCTTCATCTTCATCAAGCATATTTTTTAATGCATCGGTACGGTCGCCAATATCAGAAAAGTGAAGAAAAGCATCATGCTTTAATCCGATGTCTATGAATACTGCGCGGATGCCAGGTAATACTCTGGCAACTTTTCCTAAAAATACATCTCCCACCATTCTTCGTTTTTCCGGATGATCTACGAAGAAATCAACCAGATTGCTGTCTTCAGTTATCGCAACATGGTTCTGCGATGTTGAAGAACTAATAATTATTTCTTTATTCATTTTAAAACCTTTTTAGTTCCTATCCAAGTGCGCTAATATTTTGATCAGCAAGCCAGAATAGAACTTTCTTTTGAAATTTTTTGTGGATCTCTTCCTTAATATGAATTTCTTTTGAACCTTTCATTATTTTTTCCGCATGATCAGTAATGAGTCCGCGAAGTGTATCCAATTTTTTAACAGAAAAAACTTCCTCAAGTAGAGAATTAATTCCAGAATAATTTTTGAAATACCAGATAGAATGTTTTTTAGCTTTATCTAAAGCCAGCAGTTCGCCGAATTCTTCTTCCAAATATTTTATATGTTTTAACAAAATATCTCTTACAACAAAAGCATCAGGTTCACCGGGATCAATTCCTTTTTCCATCAAAACATTAAAACGTGAAAATATAAACGGATTACCTAACGCACCGCGTGCTATCATAGCAGAATCACATCCGGTTGAATCAATCATTTCTTGAATATCATGAGGCGTAAACATAGATCCATTTCCAACTACAGGAATATTTACGGCTTCTTTAACTTTTTTAAGCCAGCTCCAGTCAGCGCTCATATTATATTTATCCGCGCGAGTTCTTGCATGAACAAAAATTAAAGCTCCGCCGTTATCTTCTACTGCTTTTGCATTTTCCAAAACATTAACTGTTGATTTATCTTTTCCTAACCTAAGTTTAACTGATATAGGAACTCCATTTGATCCATCTACCATTTTGCGAACCAGGTTAGAAAGTATTTTAGGATCATCTAATAATGCTGCGCCCATTTTTTTAGAACAAACTTTATCAACTGGACAACCACAATTTAGATCAATTAAATCGGGTTTCATTTTAGAAATTTCTTTTACTGCTTCAAACAAAGTTTCCGGATGATTTCCTAAAATTTGAACACCGATTGGTTTTTCAGAACGGCTAAATGAGAAATGACGAAGGGTTTCAAAATTATTATTTACGACGCCATCCGCACTTACCATTTGCGTAAAAGTTATACCCGCCTGCTGCTCTTTACATATTTTTCGAAAAGAAGAGTCGGTAACCTCTGCCATTGGGGCTAAAAATAGTTTTCTACCTATATCGAGATTTCCGACTTTCATTTAATAACTCTTACCACAATTTCCAAAAAACAATTTGCTTAAGTATAATGAATCCCAAATAAATTGGGATTCATTCTTTTAATTATTCTTTTTCTTCAGAATCCTGACTTACGGATTCATTCAATAATGCTTTCCTAGAAAGAGAGAATTTTCCACCTTCAATTGCAAGCAATTTAACTTTTACCATTTCTCCTTCTTTCAAAACATCCGTTACTTTATTAACACGTTTGTTATCTATCTGTGAAATATGGAGAAGTCCTTGAGTCCCGGGTATAATTTCAACGAAGGCGCCAAAGTCAGTGATCTTCATAATCTTACCGGTATAATTTTTTCCAACTTCCGGTTCTGAAACAAGTAGTTTAATATATTCTTTTGCAGCTTTGGCAAGTGTTGCATCTTGTCCAGCTATGCTTACTGTTCCATCGTCTTCAATATTAATATCTACACAAAAATCTTTTTGCATTTTCTGAATAACTTTTCCACCAGGCCCGATAACAGCACCAATTTTTTCTGTTGGAACTTTAGTTGTAAAAATTCTAGGTGCATAATTGGAAATATTTGGTCTTGCTTCGGCTATTGCTTCATTCATGATCTTAAGAATATGTAATCTTCCTTCTTTAGCCTGAGTTAGAGCTTTTTCCATGATCTCGTATGAGATGCCTTGAATTTTAATATCCATCTGCAAGCCGGTAATTCCATTTTCAGAACCAGAAACTTTAAAATCCATATCACCAAGATGATCTTCGTTTCCAAGTATATCGGAAAGAATCGCAAATTTTTCTTTTTCTTTAACAAGCCCCATTGCAATTCCCGCAATAGCACATTTAACCGGAACCCCGCCTTCCATCAATGCAAGTGAACCTGCACAAACAGTTGCCATAGATGATGATCCGTTCGATTCAAGAATATCCGAGTTCAAGCGAATGATGTAAGGAAATTTTTCCTCGGAAGGAATAATATTTTTCAGCGAACGTTCTGCCAGATTACCGTGCCCCACTTCTCTTCTTCCAACGCCGGAGAATCTTCCGGTTTCACCAACGCTGAATGGCGGAAAGTTGTAATGAAGCAGAAATCGTTTTTTATATTCCGGTTGAAGTCCGTCAATAATTTGTTCGTCGCCTTTAGCACCCAAAGTTAAAGTAGTTAAGCTTTGAGTTTCTCCGCGTGTGAAAAGTGCTGTTGCATGCGGACGCGGCAGAATTCCAAGTTCGATTGTTATTGGTCTTATCTGAGTTGTATTTCTTCCGTCAAGACGTAATCCTTCATCAAGAATTCTTTTACGCATCAAATCTTTTTCCATATCATGAAGAATTTCTTTGATTGCAACTTCTTGTTCAGAATATTTTTCAGCGAGTGCAACCAGAACTTCATCTGTTAAAGCATGGTTCTGTGCCGATCTTTCTTCTTTTGCTAAAACTGATGCGACAATCGTTTTGAATTTATCATGTGCAAGTGCTGTGATATCGTTCAGTAAATTTTGATCAACAACTTTTTCAGCAACTTTCATTTTAGGTTTACCGCAAAGTTGTCTCAGTTCTTTCTGAACTTCAATAATTTTCTTTATTTCAGTGTGAGCAAATTTAAGAGCATCGAGCATAACCTGTTCGCTCAATTCTTTTGCTTCGCCTTCAACCATCATGATAGAGCTTTCAGTTCCGGCAATAACTAATTCAAGATCGCTCTCTTCAGTTTCTTTAAGAGTAGGATTGATTATTAATTCGCCGTTGATTCTTCCAACACGAACTTCGCCAATCGGTTCAAGGAATGGAATATCTGAAATTGCCAGCGCAGCTGAAGCAGCGCAAGCTGCAATTACATCCGAATCATTTTCGCTGTCGTAGGAATAAACGAATGCGGCAACTTGAGTATCATTTTTGTAATTCTCAGAGAAAAGCGGACGAAGCGGACGGTCAATCAATCGTGATGTAAGAACTTCTTTATCTGTAGGTTTGCCTTCGCGTTTAAAAAATCCACCGGGAACCTTTCCGGCAGCAAATGCTTTTTCTCTATACTCAACACTGAGCGGAAAGAAATCAATACCCGGTCGTAATTCTCCTGCTACAGCAGTAACTAAAACCATTGTATCGCCGTAGCGAACCATAACAGCGCCGTTCGCCTGCTTGGCAAGTTTTCCTGTTTCAAAAATTAATTTTTGTTTTCCTATTTGTACTTCTTTGGTATAAACCATTTAGATACTCCGTTACTTTCTTATGTTCAATTCTTTAATTATGCTGCGGTATTTTTCTATGTTTTTACTAGCTAAATAATCAAGCAGCCTTCTCCTTTTTCCAACCATCTGCATCAATCCGCGTCGCGAAGCATGATCTTTTTTATGCGCTTCGAAATGACCGGTGAGACGATTTATTTCTGCTGTTAATAATGCTATTTGGACTTCGGCAGTTCCGCTATCTTTTTCTCCTTTACCGAATTTTTTGATGATCTCAAGTTTTTCTTCTTTTGACAAAGACATTGTGTTACTCCTTAAGTTGATTGTTCGATAAAACCCCAGAATTACTCCGCCTATGGCGGATAAACCGGGATCTATTAGTTAATTAATTTTTTATAAATTTTTGTGCTGCTTTTTTGTCAGCTTCAATTTGATGAATCAGATCTTCCTTTGATTCAAATTTTTTCTCATTACGAAGACGTTTTAAAAATTCTACCTTAAAATACTTTCCGTAAATATCTCTGTCGAAATTTAATATATGTACTTCGGAAACTACTTCATGTTTATTTTCGAATGTTGGTCTGTAACCAATATTCATAATTCCAAAATGAATTTCATTTTCAAGCAAACATTTTACAATGTACACACCATTCATCGGCAAAGCTTTATTTTCATCATCCGGCTGAATGTTTGCAGTTGGAAATCCGAGTAACCGACCGCGCTGCATTCCTTTAACAATTATTCCGGCTAATGTATAATTTCTTCCAATTAATGATCCTGCTTTTTCAACATCGCCTGCAAATAGAGCATTTCTAATTTTTGTACTGCTAATAATTTCTCCATTCAACATTTCCGGAGGAACTGCAGTTACATCAAGATTGTAAATCTTACCAACTTCCCGCAATTTCTTTTCATCTCCAAGCCGATCTTTGCCAAACTTATGATCGTGACCAATTACCATTTGTGATGAACCGATCTTATCCACAATGTATTGTTTGATAAACTCATCGGAAGTTAATTGAGAAAATTCTTTTGTAAAGTTTATCACCATCAAATTTTCAATACCGATTTTTTCAAGAACTTCTTTCTTCTCTTCCAACGATGTTAATATTTTTAAATCAAAATCTTTTGAGATTACGGAACGAGGGTGCGGTTCAAAAGTAATTACAAAGCTTGTTCCGTTGTTCTTATTAGAAAGTTCAAGAACTTTCTCAAATATTTTAATGTGTCATTTATGTAAACCGTCAAACGAGCCGACGGTTATAACCGCTTTTTTTATTTTAACTATTTCAGAATTATCTGTATAAACTTTCATTATGCTATTTCAGGTTCAGCAATAAAATAATTTTTTGCGTATTCCTTAAATTCTTCAATTGATAACGCATCATCAACATCAAACTCGCCAATATGTGTACGCCGTAATTCTTTTAGATAAGCTCCGCATCCAAGTTGTTCGCCAAAATCACTTGCAAGTACTCTAATATATGTTCCTTTAGAACAAGTTATTTCGAAGTAGATATCAGGAAGATCAATTTTCTCAATTTCAAATTTTGAAATAAAAACTTCACGTAATTCACGTTCTACTTCAATTCCGCGTCTGGCTAAACGATACAATGATTTACCGTTTCTTTTAACTGCAGAATACATCGGCGGTGTTTGAAATATCTTCCCGGTGAATTTGTCACGCACCTGATAAATCTGATCATCAGTTATGCCATCAAAATTATTTTTTGTATCAAAATCTGTTTCTGTATCGAATGAGCGTGTTGTTCTTCCAAGAGTAATAATACCTTTATACGTTTTCTTAAGATTTTGAATTTCAGAAATTCTTTTTGTCATTTTTCCGGTACAAACAATCATCAATCCAGTTGCCATCGGATCAAGCGTTCCTGCGTGTCCGACTTTTTTAACACCAATTGTTTCCCTTACCCTATAGACACAATCGAACGCACTTTTTAATAATGCTTTATCAAAAAGAATAATTTCACCGTCAACAAAGTTCGGATCAATTTCAGCTATCGTGTTTTTCGTTATCGCTTTCATGAATTTTCTTAAATAAATTTTCCATTTTTTCTACGTAGTCTAAAGTATCATCAATAAAAAAATGAAGTTCAGGAACAAATCTAACTTGAATCCTTCCTGCTAATTGCGATCTAATCATTCCTTTTATTTCATTTACTTTTTCCAGAACTAAAGCACGTTTTTCTTTATCGTAAACTGATAAATAAACTTTTGTGTGTTTCAAATCCGGACTCATCTTCACGTTCGTAACAGTGATCATTCCGAAATTTGGATCCTGAACCTTGTGAAGAAAGATCAAACTCAGTTCTTCTTTAATCAAACTTGAAACTTTATCTATTCTGTGAGTCATTACACTAATTTCTTTTTTGTTTCGATCATTTTAAAAGCTTCGACAATATCGCCAACTTTAATATCATTAAAGTTTGCAATGCTGAGACCGCATTCATAACCTTTTTCAACTTCACGTACATCATCTTTAAATCTTCTTAATGAACTGATCTCGCCTTCGTAAACAGCAATTCCTTCTCTGAACAACCGTACTTTATTACCTCTAGTAATTTTACCATCTTGAACAGAACATCCGGCAATTGTTCCAGCTTTAGGAACTTTGAAAATATCTCGAACTTCAAGAGTAGCAACAACTTCTTCGGAAACAACTGGAGATAGTAATCCTTCAAGAGCAGATTTCACTTCGTTGATTGCATCATAAATAACGTTGTAGAGACGAATATCTACTTTTTCAGCTTCAGCAAGTTTTCTTGCATTTGTATTTGGGCGTACGTGGAATCCTACAATAATAGCACCGGATGCTGCAGCCAAAAGAACATCGCCTTCTGAAATTGCACCAACACCTTTGTGAATAACACGAACCGAAACTTCTTGATTTGATAATTTCATTAATGAATCTGATAATGCCTCAATAGAACCATCCACATCGCCTTTAACGATTACCGGAAGTTCTTTGAATCCACCGTGACTAATTTGACTTGCAATTTCGTCAAGAGTAATATGATGTACTTGACGATGATCTTGTTCGCGTTTCAACTGCATTCGTTTCAAACTAATTTCGCGCGCTTCTCTTTCAGATTCTGCAACTGTAAAATTATCGCCGGCTTGAGGTGCAGATTCAAAACCAAGCACAAGTACAGGTGTTGATGGTCCGGCTTCAAAAACTTTTTTGTTTCGTTCATCAAACATTGCTCGCACACGTCCGTGAACAACACCAGCAATGAACGGATCGCCAATTTTCACTATACCTTTTTGAACAAGGACAGTGGCAGTAATGCCTTTTCCTTTATCGAGCTGAGATTCTATGATTGTACCGCGTCCCAACCGTGCCGGGTTTGCTTTTAATTCCAGCAATTCTGCTTCAAGAGCAATTTTTTCTAAAAGAAGGTCAACATTTTTTCCGGATTTGGCAGAGATTTCAACACACTGATATTTTCCGCCCCATTCCTCAACTAAAACATTTCTATCAGCAAGCTGTTGTTTGATCTTTTCTATGTTGGAATTCGGTTTATCTATTTTATTGATAGCAATTATTATTGGAACATTTGCCGCTTGAGCGTGATTGATCGCTTCGACAGTTTGAGGCATCACTGCATCATCTGCGGCTACGACCAAAACTACAATATCTGTAACTCTTGCACCGCGTGCACGCATAGCAGTAAATGCTTCGTGACCAGGAGTATCGAGAAATGAAATTTGTTTGCCGTCTTCGGTGATTACTTTGTAAGCACCTATGTGCTGAGTTATTCCGCCGGCTTCACCAGCAACTACGTTGGCTCTGCGGATGTAATCCAGTAAAGATGTTTTACCGTGATCAACGTGACCCATAATTGTAACAACGGGCGGACGGGGCTTGAGCGACTCAATAGTATCCGGAACATCTGCATCAATATCAGCTTGATATGCAGCTTGAAGTTCAATTTCAAATCCAAATTCATCAGCAACAAGTGTAATTGTTTCAACATCAAGCCGTTGATTAATAGAAACCATCAATCCAAGTGAAATACATTTTGAAATTACATCGCTTACTGAAACACTCATAAGATTTGCAAGTTCGTTAACAGCAATGTATTCCGTTACTGAAATTTTTGTTTTGTCTAATTCTTTCTGCTGAAGAATCTGATCTTGAATATCCTGTTTCTCTTTTCTTTTTCTTTTACGGATTGATGCTCTATCTCCAACTGCAGATTCATCCATGCTTAGCAATGTTCTTTTAATTGCATCTTCAACTTCACGTTTATCAATTTCCAGACGTTTTATTTTTCTTTTCTTCTTAGCAACTGTAACTTCCTCGGGACCTTCACCGGGTCCGGCTGCTTTTTTCTTGGACTTTAGAACTTTCTTTTTCTTCTTACTTTTCTTGTCGGCATCTTTATCTCCCGCAGCAACTTCTGATGGTTTAGCCTGAGGAGCTGTTGAAACTGTTTCCGGTTTTTCTCTCCGCTCCTTCAGATCCATCTTGCCAACAATAGTTAATCCTTTCCTTCTTCCTTCAATAGCAATTTCAGTTTCTGTTTTATAAGATTTTGATTCTTCAGAAACTTCTTCAATTTTTTCATCAGCCGGCTCAGCTTCAATAACGGATTCTGTAATTTCAGCGGCTAGAACAGTTGCTGCCGGTTCTGTAACAGTATCTTTTCCTTTGAATAGATCACTTTCTTTTTCTCCGGTCTGTTTTTTCCCAGCAGTTTTCTTTGATGATTCTAAAGCAGCTTCCGCTTCATCGTGATCACTTCTCTTTTTCTGAAAATCCGAAATTTTCTTATAATGCTTTTCAGCTTTCTCAATATCCTTTTTGAAAAATGACTTTATATCAGCCACCATTTCATCGGTCAACAGAGCCATATGAGATTTTACTTCGTAACCATTCTTTTGTAAAAACTCAACTAAAGTTTCAGTAGCAAGATTATGCTCAGTAGCAAATTTGTATAGTCGTAATTTTTTGTCTTTTACTGTTTCCGGCATTTTGTAATTACCTGTATTTATGCAATTGGTTATTCTTCTTCTTCAAATTGATTTTCAAGAATTTCAATTATTTGTTTGGCTTTTTCTTCATCAACGCCTTCGATTTCTTTTAACTTATCAATACCGGCTCCAAGAACTTCAAGCGCAGTATCTAATCTGTTATTAATCAAAAGATCAACTACTTCAGATCCTAACTCTTCTCTTAATTCAACAAGTTCTATATCTTCATCATATTCTTCAAATGGTTTTTCTAGTCTGATAACTTCGATCTCATAACCGCTGAGTTTAATTGCAAGCCGGATATTAACACCGTTACGGCCTACAATTAATGATACTTGATCGCTATCGGCAGTAACAATGCTCTTTTTAGTTTCTTCATCAACTTCGATTTGCTTTAGCTTAGCCGGTGCAAGACATCTTTGAATAAATACAATCGAGTCTTCGGTGTAATTAATAACATCAATATTCTCATTGTTCAATTCACGTACGATTGCATGAATACGAACACCTTTCATACCGACGCAAGCCCCAACGGCATCTATGCGGGCATCATTCGATTCAACAGCAATTTTTGCTCTTTCGCCGGGTTCACGTGCAATTCCTTTTATCTCTATTACTCCGTCATAGATTTCGGGGATTTCAATTTCAAATAATCTTCTTAAGAAAAGATTATCTCCGCGTGATATTACAATAAGCGGTCCGTTCGGAGTTTTTCTAACATCCTTAATGACTGCGCGGATTGTATCACCTTTTCTGTATTTCTCTCTTGGTATTTGTTCGTTACGCGGAAGAATAAGTTCATTCTTATTGTGATTGATAAGTACATCATTTCTTCTAACTTGATAAATATCGCCAACAACGATCTCGCCGAGCATTTCGCTGTATTCATTATAAACTAATTCTTTTTCGATCTCTCGGATCTTTTGGTTTAAACTTTGGCGTGCTAGATTAATCAATCTTCTTCCAAATTCTTTTAGCTCGATCTTTTCTACAAAGTCTTCCCCGACTTCAAGATTGTCTGCATTCCCTTTTTCGTTAACTTCATTAATGCTGATTTCGAGACCTGGATCGTTAACTGTTTCAACAATTGTTCTTTCAAGAAATATTTCTATATCGCCCTTATCCATATTCACAACCACATCATACTTAACTTCCAGTCCGTATTTTTTCTTAACCATAATTCCGAAAATTTCTTCTATGATTCCTGCAAGAACATCTTTGTCGAGACTTTTCTCTCGAACCATCTGAGCAAAGGATTCTACTATCTCGGTGTTCATTTATTACTCCTCTGTGATCAAAAACTAATTAATACTTTTGCTATGATAATTTTATTAAAATTTATTTTATACTCTAAGTTTTTTTCAGTGAAGAAAAGATATTCACCTTCTATACGGATTAATTTTGCATTCAACTTTTTGATTTCTTCGGCTTCTTTGAATTCCATTTCAAATTTTCTGTTGATGTGCTTACCGTACTGAACTAAAAATTTAAGCGGTCTTTCAACACCCGGAGAAGAAACATCCAGTCTATAATGAGAATCAATCAGTTTTTCAGATTCGATAATTTCATTCAATATTCGACTGGCATTAGCACAGTCAACAGTAGTGATTCCTTTTTCGTTATCTATATATACTTCGATAATACGAAGGTGGTTATCGCCTCTCATGACTAAATCTATAAGAACAAAGCCTTGAGCACTTACTATTTCTTCGAATCTGTTGAAAATTTGCTGTTTTTCCATATTACACAAATAAAAATCGCCCTCGAGGGGCGAAATAGACAATGCAAAGGTAAAAAGATTAGCTTGAAATAGCAAAAAAGAATTATGATTTACAATTTATGATTTATGAGCACTATATAATTATTTACTTAAAACGACTTAAGATTTCATCACACAAAGTATAACCTTTTGGCGTGAATTTAATCGTCTTACCTTTTTCAATAAGAAATTTTTCTTGTCCAAGTTGCTTCAAATAGTTTTTGTTTTTCATTAGCCATTCATTTCCGAAAAAATTATTCAGTTCGAGCAGATCAAGTCCTTTGCTGCGAAGTGCAAGCATAACATATTCATTCAATTTTTCTTTTTCGGAAAGAATTTCTTCTCCAATTACTGCATTCCCTTTTAATTCAATAGC
>QYQI01000035.1 GCA_007280825.1 Ignavibacteriales bacterium
GGATTAAACGGTCTGTTTCATCAAGACAGTTTACGATCTCGGGCAATCGTGCATCAAATTCTTTAAGAGCGTTGTGAAGTCCTTCGGGATCGTTTCGATGACCGTAGTAAACATCAAAATCCACAAGATTGGTGAAAATGAAAGATCCTTTTACATTTTTTGCTGTTTCAATAATCTTATCAATTCCCTCTTGATTAGATTTTGTTTTTAGTTTGTGTTTTATCCCTTTGTAATTGAATAAATCATTCACCTTCCCGATTGCATAGGTTTCAATTCCTTCATTCAAACAATAATCCAATATTGTCGGTGCGGGCGGATCAAGAGAAAAGTCTTTTCGATTTGTTGTACGGGTATAATTTCCTTCTTTTCCGATAAATGGTCTCGCTATAATTCTTCCAACAGCATCTTTACCGATTAAAACTTTTTCGCGTGCAATCGTACAGATTTCATAAAGTTTATTTAATGGAATTATTTCTTCATGTGCTGCAATCTGAAAAACAGAATCAGCAGAAGTGTAAACAATCAGATAGCCGGTTCTTACATGTTCAGCACCGAGGTCTTTAATAATTTCTGTTCCCGATGCAGCATAATTTCCAAGAATACCTTTTAAGCCTGTAGCATTTAAAAATCTATTGATAAGTTCTTGCGGAAAACCATTAGGATAAAACGGAAATTCAATCTCTACTTTTAATCCGCCTAATTCCCAATGCCCGGTGGTAGAATCTTTTCCATGAGAGACCTCTGATAACTTTCCATAAGAAGCTAATGGTTGGTTTTGTGCTTTAATACCAAGGATAGGATTAATATTGCCTAATCCAAATTGTTCTAGATTAGGTAGATTCAAACCACCAAGACGATTTGCCATATTGCCAAGTGTATTGCTTCCTTGATCTGAATAATTTTTAGCATCGGGCAGTTCACCAATCCCGATACCATCGAGAACTATAACAAAGAAATTGTTCACAGGGTACTTTCGAATGTTAGTTGATACTTTTTACCGTGTTGCCGCCTTTTTCTAATGCTTTATTAAGTGCAAGTTCGGCATTAGTTAAGATCTCTTGAACATCGGTTTTGTTTGTTGTTGAAGCAACTCCGATCGAAACAGTAAATGTTGTTTGCTTAGAAACTATAGCAATCGGTTTGCGGGCAATTTTAATTCGTAATTTTTCTGCCCATAGAAAAACATCTTTCGGTGGCATATTGAAAAAATATACTGCAAAAACTTTTTGACTTAATCGCCCGATTAAATTTAACGGTGTCATTTCATCTTTAATAATCTGAGAAATCACACGTACAATTTTAGGGAAAGGATCGCTTTCAAATAATGAATCTTGTTCTAAAAAATCATCAATTTTGATCATCGCAATTGCACCTTGAATTCCTAATTCTTTACTGCGAACAAGATCAACTGTAAACCGCTCGAGGAACGAATCATAATTCAAAGTTTTTGTTTCTGCATCAACTGAAAGCAAACTTTTTAGAACAGTTATGGTTGAATACGAATGAAGTATAAAAGCAAATATCTTGGTCGCATTCTTGATAAAAGTAACTTCACTATTTGAATAAACATTTTTTTTCAAACTTTCGAAACACAGAACTCCAAAGTTTTGCTCATCATAAACTAAAGGAATTGCTAAGAAAGAACCATCGAAACTAACATCTTCACTTTTTGCAAAGCGAGGAATTTCTGAAATTGAAGTATCATCTATCTTAACAGGAGTTGCACTTAATATAGCTCTTCCAACCAAAGTTCCCGCAAGATCAATTTCTAAATTTTCACCGACATACTTTAACGAAGTTTTATTAATGATCTTCGAAGTTTTAAATTTTTGTTCCGACGGATAATAAGAAACAAAAGTAAAAGAATCCCAATCCATTAAACCTTGAACTGCATTTTCAATAGTTTTATGAAGATCGGATTCAGATTCAATTTTTTTATCGTGACTCAACATATTGAGCAGAGTATTTAATCTCAGCTCTGCTTGCGATTCGGAAAATTTTTCTTCGAACAATGTTATGATGATTGAAATGACACGGACAATTCTGCCGAGTGCATACACTTGTTCAATTCCGAACGCATCATTTACTTTAGAATCGAGAACAAGAATACCGGTTAATGATTTTCCATAGAATAATGGTACACCAACAAAACTCTTAATCCCTTGAGGGGCGCTGTAATATCTTATCACATCTATTTCAGCATTTGAAGAAATGTCGGTCAGTAATTCCGGCTCTTCTTTTTGTACAATTTTCCCAAGGATATCATCTTCAAGATCAAATTTTTGTTGTGTTATCTGAGATGAACTGGTTACATAACGTTCAAGCGTTAATCGTTTTCTATTTTTATTGTACCAGAAAAAAGCGGCAGTATGAGCCATAAAAGAATCTTTTACAACACTTAAGATTTTTTCAAGGACAAAACCGAATTGTTCATCATGATTAACATCTTCCGGAAGCTGTTCGTGAACAATCTTTTCAAAATTTTGTTTGAAGTCAGGCGGTTTGAAAAGATCTTTATTGCCGCGGTTAATCCCCGAAGCAAAATTATCAGCTGTAATCACTTCAATATTTTTTGTAGGAGAAATTATTTTGAAATCTTCACCGGCATCTGTTTCATATCTGTCTTTCTCATTTGCATTATCTTCTTCAAAAAGATCTGGCTGCAAATCAATATCATTATCAACTGCATTACTTTTCATGGAATCGCGCAAGAAAATAATGAAGCCGGCATAAACAATAAGAATAACACCGGAAATCATTTTGAGGGTTAAATCATCTGTAAAAAATGGAATTACTACAAGGATTGGAATAAATATGAAAATAAAAATCCTCTTTCTGATTTTTTCTGTAATTCCCATCCGTCCTTCTTAAGATCTTGTGAAAGAAATACGTCCTAAATTATTATTCCTGACAACTTTGCATTCAATAATAAGAAAGATTTAAGAGATTTTCATATAAGGAAAAGCGAGGTAAGCAACTTTACTACTTCCTTCTTGCCCGTACCTTTTATGGTGGAATAGAAGAGCATATTCTCGCCATAAATGAGTTCAGGGAAGAATTTAGTGATTTGCTTTCGTGCTGAAGCAAGTTCGGATTGTTTTAGTTTATCGGATTTGTTAAGAATAATAAAATACGGGATATTCTGTTCGTGTAGGAATTCATTTAGTTCAATATCCAACTGCATTGGGTCGTGGCGGCTGTCAATTATATGAACAGCGAGATCAATATTTTTATTAAGTGAGAAATATTTTTCCAGCAAATGCTGCCAAGCGTCCCTTTCACTTTTCGAAACTTTTGCATAACCAAATCCAGGTAAGTCAACTAAAAAAAATTTATTTTCTACCAGATAGTAATTAATGGAACGTGTTTTACCAGGATGAGATGAAGTCTTAGCTAATTTTGTATTAAACAAGGAATTTATAAATGAAGACTTTCCCACATTCGAACGGCCGCAAAGAACAACCGTAGGTAAATTTTGTTTCGGTAATTCTGTTAGATTATAAACCGGTTTTATGAATTCTATTTTTTTCATAGAAACAAAAAAGAGTAACCGAAGCCGATTACTCTTTCCAAAAATAATTTATGATTTGTTTTATCAATTGCCTTTTTTCTGCGGAGTTTTAGTCGTCTTAATTTTTTTCTCTTTTACGCCGGGTTTTTCTTTGGGTGATTTTTCTTTTTTGGATTTTGGAGCTGTTTTCTTTTTCGGTTTCTCAGCTTTCATCTCTTCAGCTTTAGTTTCTTCTACTTTAGTATCAGTTGGCTTCTCTTCAGCTTTAGTTCTCTTTGGTGTTTTTGGTTTTACTATTCCGCTGAAATCAACTAATTCAATAATTGCCATTTCAGCGCCATCGCCTTTTCTTCGTCCTAAACGAACAACGCGAGTGTAACCACCTGCTCTATCACCAATTTTAGAAATAATGTCTGAAAATAATCCTGACACAATTTCTCTATCGTTAATTTGAGCGGAGACATATCTTCTTGTATGAACAGAATCTATTTTTGCTTTTGTGATTAGAGGTTCAACAAAACCGCGCAGTTCCTTTGCTTTTGCTGTAGTAGTTGTAATCTTTTTATGCTTTAATAAAGATGCAGCTAATGATCTCAATAATGCAAGTCTGTGACTTGCTGTTCTGCCTAATTTTCTACCTTTAACTCTATGTCTCATTCTTTAACCTTCTGGAAATACTAGTTGTTTTCTGGTTTATCTTTTATATACTTGTCTACATCCATACCGAACTCAAGTCCGTAATTTTCAACGATCTCGATCAACTCAGCCAAAGATTTTCTTCCGAAATTTCTAAACTTAAGCATCTCGCTTTCATCTCTCTTAACAAGGTCGGATAAGTTCTTGATGTTTGCAGCTTTTAAGCAATTATGTGAACGGACACTCAACTCAAGATCGTCTACACCTGTTAAAAGAATCTTTTTGATTCTTTCTGCTTCAGCATCTTTTTCGTTTTCAATTTTTTCTTCTTCAGGTTCAGCATCAAAATTGATGAACATTTGAATATGATCTTTCAATATTTTTGCCGAACAGGAAAGAGCTTCTTCAGGTGTTATTGATCCGTCAGTATGAATATCAACAGATAATTTTTCAAAATCATTTCTTTCAGCGATACGTACATTCTCAACATTGTAATGAACATTAACTATTGGTGTAAATATAGAATCAATCGGGATTGTTCCGATAGTCATTTCCGGAATTTTCTGTTCATTGGAAGGAACATATCCTTTTCCAATTCCGAACTTTAATTCCATATTTAACTTTGCATCAGAGTTTAAGCGAGCAATGTGAAGCTCCGGGTTTAATATTTCAATATCCGGACAAGCTTTTTGAATATCTCCCGCTCTAAATTCTTTTGAACCGTTAAAAGAAATTTCACAACCGGTAACTTTCTTATTAACGATTCTCATTCTTACTTTTTTCAAATTAAGAATAAGTTCTGTAACGTCTTCAACTACACCGGGAACTGTTGAAAACTCATGTAATACACCCTCGATTTTAATAGCTGTAACTGCGGCTCCAGTAAGGGATGATAACAACACTCTTCTTAAAGCATTGCCTAATGTAACCCCAAATCCTCTCTCAAGAGGTTGGATCATAAATCTTCCAAAATTTTCTTTACTTGAAGATTCATCGAGTACGACACCATCGGGCATCTTTATGAATGGATAACTCATTTAGTATCCTCTTTATAATTTTAAATTACTTAGAATACAACTCTACTATTAGCTGTTCGTTTGCATTCAATGGAATATCTTCTCTTTCCGGAATATTTAGAAAAGTACCGGATAGAGTAGCTTTATCTACGGATAACCAACTGTAAACGTTGTCTTTGGTTCTTCTTAAGGAATTGTGAATAGCATCAAGCTTTTTACTTTTTTCTCTTACAGAAATTACATCGCCGGAAGAAAGTGAGAATGAAGGAATATTAACAATTTGCCCATTAACAGTAAAGTGTCTGTGAAGAACTAATTGACGGGCAGATTTTCTTGAAGGTGCAAACCCAAGACGGAAAATGGTATTATCTAATCTCTTTTCTAAAAGTTTAATTAAGTTACCGCCGGTAACACCTTTTTGACGAATTGCATTATCAAAATAATTATGGAATTGAGTTTCCTGCAATCCATAAATTCTTTTTACCTTCTGTTTTTCCCGAAGCTGAACACCGTATTCCGAAAATTTTGTTCTTCGTGTTAAGCCGTGTTGACCCGGTGCATAATTCTTCTGTTCCAACGGACATTTTTCGGATAAGCACTTAGATCCTTTTAAAAATAATTTTGTCTTTTCCCTTCTGCATAATCTGCAACTCGGGCCAGTGTATCTTGCCATCTAAAGTTTCTCCTGATTAAACTCTTCTGCGTTTTGGTGGTCTGCAACCGTTATGAGGAATTGGCGTTTGATCTTTGATTGATAGAATATCCAATCCTGCTGTATTTAATGCTCTAATTGCTGCTTCTCTTCCCGAACCGGGACCTTTAACAAGCACATCGATTTTTCTTAAACCTAAACCATGCGCTTCTTTACCGGCAGCTTCTGCGGTAACTTGTGCAGCAAATGGAGTATTTTTTCTTGAACCCTTAAAACCGTTTTTACCGGCTGAAGACCAAGAAATAGTATTTCCATAAATATCGGTAATCGTAACTATCACGTTGTTGAAAGTGGCTTTAATATGTGCAACGCCAACCGCATCAACATGAACTTTCTTTTTAGTCTTTTTAACTACTTTTGCCAATTTAACTCCTCAATAAAAAATAATTAATTACTTCTTAGCCGGTGTTTTCTTTTTGCCGGCAACTGTTTTACGTTTTCCTTTACGTGTTCTTGAGTTGGTTCTTGTACGTTGTCCGCGAACAGGTAAACTTCTTCTGTGACGAAGACCGCGATATGAACCAATATCCATTAATCGTTTAATATTCTGTTGAACTTCACTTCTTAATGAACCTTCAACTTTATAATCAGCAGTCATTACAGAACGAATCTTTGCAATTTCTTCTTCTGTTAATTCACTAACTTTTTTATCCGGATTAACATTCGCTCTTGTAAGAATTTCCATTGCCGATTTATCACCGATACCGAAAATGTAAGTAAGACCGATGAAAGCTTTTTTATTTTTTGGTAAATCAATACCTGCTAAACGAGCCAAATCTATAACCTCCTAAGTTTAACCTTGTCTCTGTTTATGTTTAGGGTTTTTACAAATAACTCTAACAACCCCTTTTCTTTTAATTATCTTACAGTTCTCACAAATCTTGCGAACTGATGAGCGAACCTTCATTTCAACTCCGTTATTTATATCTGTATGTAATTCTACCTTTATTCAAATCGTATGGTGAAAGTTCGATTGCAACTTTATCACCGACCAAAATTTTTATGAAATGCATTCTCATTTTACCGGAAATATGAGCAAGTATTTTGTGACCGTTATCGAGGCGGACTTTAAAATGTGCATTAGGTAAAGTTTCAGTAACTATTCCGTCAACCTTTATCGGTCCTTGTTTAGCCATTTATCAACACTTTGTTAATATTTCTGGTTTACCATCAATTATTAAAACAGTATGTTCAAAATGTGCAGAAGGTTTTCCGTCTGCAGTTAAAACTGTCCAACCATCTTCAGCAACAATAACTTTATAGGATCCCATATTAACCATCGGTTCAAGAGCTAGTGTCATACCATTTTTTATTAAAGGCCCGTTTCCTTTTTTTCCGTAGTTAGAAATTTGCGGATCTTCATGAAGGTGTTTACCAACTCCGTGACCACATAAATCTCGTACTACCGAGAATCCGCTTTCTTCAACAAGTGTTTGAACAGTACTGGAATAATCACCAAGTCTGTTTCCTTCTTTCAATTGTTCAATACCTAAATACAATGATCCTTCAGTTACATCCATCAATTTTTGTTTCTCATTGGAAATACTTCCAACTGCTACCGAAAGAGCAGCATCTCCGAAGTATTTATTCTTTTCAACACCAACATCAATCGAAAGAATTTCACCTTCTTTTAGAACTCTGTTGCCGGGAATCCCGTGAACAACCTCGTCATCAATTGAAGAACAAATGGAACCGGGAAAATCAAAAGAACCTGCTTGAGAATATCCTTTAAATGCCGGTCTTCCATTATTACTTAAAATATAATCTTCAGCAATCTTATCCAGTTCAATAGTCGCTATGCCCGGTTTAACATAACTCTTCACTAATTGTAGAACTTCAGCAACTATAAAACAGCTTTCACGAATTAAATCAATTTCTTTTTTACTTTTTATTAGAATCACATTAAAACTTAATTAGAATCTTCTTCCCTTCATTTTTCCGGATTTCATAAATCCATCGTAATGCCTCATCAACAAATGAGATTCAATTTGCTGTAACGTATCAAGTGCAACACCAACAATAATAAGCAAACTTGTTCCGCCAAAGAATGAAGCAAAACTACCGCTGACACCAAATTTTGAAATGAACGCCGGAAGAATTGCAATGATTGCCAGAAAGAATGATCCGGGCAATGTAATCTTTGTTAAAATATTATCTATAAAATCTGCAGTTTGTTTTCCTGGTCTTATACCGGGAATAAATCCGCCCTGCTTTTTCATA
Organism: Ignavibacteriales bacterium; assembly: GCA_007280825.1. GTDB lineage: Bacteria > Bacteroidota > Ignavibacteria > Ignavibacteriales > Melioribacteraceae > Fen-1258. The sequence goes on from QYQI01000035.1 coordinate 8,096, forward strand.
TTCTCTGCAACGTCCTGCGGGTTGAATGCAATTGCAGTATAGAAATAAGTAAAGAATATAATCATCAACGCGTAAATAAATGAATACGTTACGGATTGATAATGAAAATAATTTGCTAACGTACCAATAAATTCACTGTTAGGAAAAAATGAAAACAAAGTACTTGGGATAAACATAATAGATTGAGCAAAAATAATCGGCATAACTCCGGCTGTGTTAACTCTTAATGGTATGTACTGAGTAACGCCGCCGTAAACTTTTCTTCCAACAACTCTTTTAGCATATTGAACAGGAATTCGTCTTGTTCCTTGAGTAACAAGTACAACGCCGGCAATAATCAACACCATTAAAGAAACTATAACAACTTCTATAACTAAATTACGTTGCCCAGCAGCGATTAATCTATATTCATCAAGTAAAGCAAAAGGAAATCTGTTAATAATGCCAATAAAGATTATTAAGGAGATTCCGTTACCAATTCCTTTTTCAGTGATCTGTTCACCCATCCACATAATGAACATTGTGCCGGCAACTAAAATAGCTATTGTAGAAAAACTCCATAACACTCCACGAACTGCTTCTGGTACAATTGATCCGCCTGAAGGAACACTAATATTTAACAAATGAATTGTTACTCCCCACGCTTGCATAGCAGATATCAGTACAGTTCCGTATCGTGTTAACTGAGTTAATTTTTTTCTCCCTTCTTCGCCTTCTCTCTGCAATTTTTGAAAATATGGAATTACAGCACCGGCAATCTGTAAAATGATTGAAGCAGAAATGTAAGGCATAATACCAAGTGCAAGAATTGCAGCATTCGAAAATGCACCGCCTACAAATAAATCGTACAGACCGAATAAATTATCTGAAGTTTTATTTTGAGTTGCGGCATGAAGCAATGTAGTATCAATGCCAGGTAATGTAATATGCGTACCGATTCTAACGATTACAAGCAGAGCAAGTGTGTAAAGAATCCTCTGACGTAATTCATGAATCTTAAAAATATTCCGGAATGTTTCTTGAATTTTTGCCATTAAGCTTTAATCTCTTTAATAGTTCCACCGACAGATTCAATTTTTTCTTTTGCTGAGACACTAAAAAAATGAGCTTCGATATTTAACTTTGCTTTTAGTTCTCCAAAGCCAAGAATTTTAAAAGGAGCGGCGGCTTTAGAAATTACTCCATTCTTATATAAAGAAACTGCGTTGATTACTCCATCCTGAACTTTCTTGTCATCAACTAATTTTTGTAGTCTTGCAAGATTAATAACTTGATTAACAATTTTGAACGGGCTGTGAAATCCTCTTTTAGGAATTCTTCTTTGAAGCGGCATCTGACCGCCTTCAAACCAAGCAGGAAATTTTGCACCGGAACGCGAACGCTGACCGTTTTCACCACGCGTAGCCGTACCTCCGTGCCCAGAACCTTCGCCTCGTCCTATTCTTTTAATTTTATTATGAGAACCTTTTGCAGGTTTTAGATTACTTAGAATATCCATTTATTCCTCTATGCTTCAATTTCTTCTACTTTAACAAGATGATGAACTTTTTTTACCATGCCTCTTATTTGAGGAGTATCATTGTGAACAACAAAATGATTAGGTCTGTTAAGACCTAATGCTTTAATCGTTAGCTTTTGTGGAACAGGTCTGTCAATAACACTTCCAACTTGAGTAATTTTTATTTTCTTTGCCATTATAATCCTCAATTACAAATTGAATAACTCGGAAACTTTCAATCCGCGTTTACGAGCCATTGCTCTAGCATCAACAAGATTTAGCAAAGCATTCAAAGTTGCTTTTACTTGATTGTGCGGATTACTTGAACCGAGAGATTTTGTCAAAATATCTTGCACGCCTGCAGCTTCAAGAACAGCACGAACACCGCCACCTGCTATTAATCCTGTACCGGGAGTAGCTGGTTTTAATAGAACTGAACCGGCTCCAAACTTGCCAATAATAGTATGAGGAATTGTTCCTTTTAAGAGATGAACACGGTAAACATTTTTCTTTGCATCATCTACGCCTTTCGAAATAGCATCGGTAACTTCGTTTGCTTTACCAAGACCAACGCCGACATGACCGTTTCCGTCTCCAACAACAACAATTGCATTAAAGCTGAATCTTCTACCACCTTTAACAACTTTTGCAACTCTGTTAATGTGAACAATTTTTTCTTTTAAATTCTCAAGACCGGATACTTTTTTGTACTTGAAATTCAATTTTAACTCCCTTGTTTACAGACTTTATTAATCAACTTTTTTTTTGAACCGTCTAACCTGGCTGCCGGGAGAGGAGTCGAACCTCTACAGACGCCTCCAAAGGGCGTTGTCCTGCCATTAGACGACCCGGCAGTTTCTATAATTTTAATCCGCCTTCGCGAGCTCCCTCGGCTACAGCTTGAACTCTGCCGTGGTACTCATAACCACTTCTATCAAATACAACAGTGGTAATACCTTTTTCCAATGCTTTCTTTGCTACTAATTTTCCAACCATTTTACTTTTCGAAACTTTTCCTTTTAGACTTTTTACTTCTTCAACTATTTCTTTCGAAAGTGAAGACGCTGCAACTAACGTTACACCTTTTACATCATCAACCAACTGAGCATGCATGTTGTTCAAACTTCTAAACACAGTTAAACGCGGACGATCTGCAGTCCCGGAAAGTTTTTTACGAACTCTAACTTTTTTTCTTGTTCTTCTTTTATTGTCTTTCAAAAACATTTTTCAAGTTCTCCTATTACTTACCTGCAGTTTTGCCAGCTTTGCGGACAATAACTTCTCCGGTATACTTAATACCTTTACCTTTGTAAGGTTCAGGTTTCTTGAATGATCTAATTTTAGCTGCAATTAATCCCACTAACTCTTTATCGCTTCCGAATATTTTTATTTGCGTAGGAAGAGGAATTTCAAATTTAATTCCTGGTGGAGGCATAAGAAGAATCGGGTGAGAATAACCCAAATTAAATAATGCTGCTTCTCCTTTTGCTTCAACTTTATAACCTACGCCAACTATTTCTAGAGATTTAGAATATCCTTCGGTAACACCTTTAACCATATTTGCAATAAGTGCACGTGTTAAACCGTGAAGCGCTCTATTTTGTTTTTGATCATCCGGTCTTGTAACAATAATTTCATCCTTTTGAATATCAACTATCATATTAGGATGAATTTTCATTTGAAGTTCGCCTAGTTTACCTTTTACTTTTATGGTCCCGTCGGTCTTCGTTACTGTTACTCCTTGGATCGGTACTGGTTTTTTACCTATTCGTGACAATTTCTATTCCTTATTAAATTTTTTACCAAACGTGGCAGACTACTTCTCCACCAACAGTTTCTTTTTTTGCTTGTTTACCAGTTAATAAACCTTTGGGTGTTGAAAGAACTGCCATTCCAAGTCCATTCAACACGCGCGGAAGTTCATCCTTGCTTACGTAATTTCTTAAGCCGGGTTTTGAAATTCTTTTTATTCCGGTAATTGATGAAACTCCGTTAACATACTGAAGATGTACTCTAAGAACATTCTGTTTATGATCTTCAACGACGTTAAAATCTCTGATAAATTTGTTGTTCTTTAAAATCTCTGCTAAGCTAATCTTCATTTTTGAAGAAGGAATATCTACAAATTTTTTTTTTGCTTTAGCAGCATTTCTAATTCTTGTCAAAAAATCCGCAATCGGATCGGTAGTATTCATTTACATTTCTCCTTCGATTACCAACTTGCTTTTTTTAAACCGGGAATTTCACCTCGCAAAGCCATTTCGCGAAGTACTAAACGAGAAACACCAAACTTTCTATAATATGCTCTCGGCCTTCCGGTCATTTTACATCTATTATGTAAACGGGTGGGGGCAGAATTTCTAGGAAGAAGCTGTAATCCTTCATAGTCACCCTTCTCTTTCAATTCTTTTCTCTTAGCGGCGAATTTATCTACCAATGCTTTTCTTTTATCTTCGCGTGCGAGTAAACTTTTTCTTGCCATGTTTTCCCTTTAATTAATTTCTTTTTTTCTAAACGGTAACCCAAAAGCAACTAACAATTCGAAAGCTTCTTTATCTGTTTTTGCTGTTGTAACAAATGTAATATCCATTCCTAAAATCTTTGTTACTTTGTCCGAATTGATCTCAGGGAATATGATTTGATCTTTTATTCCAAGAGTATAGTTTCCACGACCATCGAATGATTTATCAGGTACACCGCGGAAATCTCGAACTCGAGGTAAAGCAAGAGAAACGAAACGATCTAAAAATTCATACATCATTTCTCTTCGTAAAGTTACTTTTGCACCAATTTTCATTCCTTCGCGTAACTTGAAATTGGATATTGATTTTTTAGAAATCCGTACGGATGCTTTTTGACCGGTTATTGTTTCAAGATCTTTAACAGCTTCATCTAATATTTTAGGATCTTGAACTGCCTGACCAACACCCATATTAACAACTATCCTATCTAACCGAGGAACTTCCATAATACTTTTGTAGCCAAATTGCTCTTTAAGTTTTGGAACGATCTCTTTAGAATATTTTTCTTTTAACCGAGCAGGAATTTTAGGTTCAACAACTTTAGGTTCAGCAGGTTTTTTAACTTCTGCTTCTTTACCTTTTTTTCTTTCTGCTCTTTTTTCTCTTTTTGTTCTTTTGCCATTGCGATTATGCATCCTTAAAATTATTAACCAAGCATTTCGCCGCTTGTTCTGCTTACTCTTGCACTTTTCTTTTTACCGGTTTTTTCATCTATAATTAATTTAGAACCGATTCTTGTTTTTTCATTTGTTTTAGGATCAAGAATCATAATATTAGAAACATTAACCGGAGCTTCTTTTTCTGTAATTCCGCCTTGAGGATTTTTCTGAGTCGGTTTTGTATGGCGTTTACGTAGATTAACGCCTTCCACAATAACTCTATTAATCTTTGGAAATACTTTTAAAACTTTTCCGGTTTTACCTCTGTTATTTCCGGCTATCACTATAACATTATCGTTTTTTCTGATCTTCATTTTCTATCCTTATAAAACTTCTGGTGCTAGAGAAATTATTTTCATAAATTTTTTATCTCTTAGTTCTCTTGCAACCGGGCCAAAGATACGTGTTCCTTTCGGTTCACCTTGAGGATTTAATAATACTGCAGCATTTTCATCAAAGCGTATATATGAACCGTCTTTTCTTCTAACTTCTTTTTTAGTTCTAACAACAACGGCGCGAGATACTTCCCCTTTTTTAACGCCGCCGCCTGGAATAGCGGATCTAACACTAACCACAATAACATCACCAACACTAGCATAACGACGGTTACTTCCGCCAAGTACTCTAATGCATCTTACTTTCTTGGCTCCGGAATTATCCGCCACAACTAAATTTGTTTCTTCTTGTACCATGATCTATCTGCTCCTCATCAAACTTATTTATTTGGCTTTTTCAACAACTTCAACCAAGCGCCATTTTTTTCTTTTACTCAAAGGACGAGTTTCCATAATCTTAACAACATCTCCGATAGTGCATTCATTTTTCTCATCGTGAGCCATTAATTTTGTGGTCTTCTTAAAATATTTTTTGTAAAGCGGATGAGCAATGCGTCTCTCAATTGCTACAATAATACTTTTCTGCATCTTATTGCTAACAACAGTACCGATCCTTGTCTTTCTAATACTTCTTTTCTCCATAGGAACTCGAATACTCCTTATTTATTTGCCTTTGAGTTTTTTGTTTCCTGCATCTCTCGTTCTTTTAGAATAGTTTTCATCTTTGCAATATCTCTTCTGACAAGACGCAGTTTTGCTGTGTTAGTTAATTGTTTTAATTCCTGTTGAAATTTCAGATCCACTAAATTTTTTTGATCCTCAAGAATTCTTTTCTTGATCTCATCAGTGGACATTTCTCTTATTTCAAAAATTTTCATTTTCTCTTAAATCCTTTTATGATTCTAAGTCCGGACGTTGAGTAATTTTTGTTTTGATCGGTAGTTTATGAGATGCAAGGTTTAATGCTTCAACTGCCGTTTTCTTATCAACACCGCCAATCTCAAACATAATTCTACCGGGTTTTACTACAGCAACCCAAAATTCCGGTGGACCTTTTCCTTTACCCATTCTTGTTTCAAGAGGTTTCTTAGTAACTGGTTTATCCGGAAAAATTCTAATCCACATTTTTCCATCTCTCTTCATATGACGTGATAAAGCAACACGGCATGCTTCAATCTGACGACTTGTAATCCAAGCCGGTTCCAATGCTTTCAATCCGTAATCGCCAAAGTTAACAAGATAACCGCGTGTAGCTTTTCCGGCTCTTCTACCTCTATGTGCTTTACGAAACTTTACTCTTTTGGGCATTAACATTAGAAAAACTCCTCAAGCTCTTTATTCGGATGAACGTTTACCTAAAATTTCTCCGCGGCAAATCCAAACTTTAACACCAATCGAACCATAAATTGTATGCGCGGTTGCCGTTGCATAATCTATATCTGCTCGGATTGTGTGCAACGGAATTCTTCCTTCTTTATATTGTTCGGTACGGGCCATTTCAGAACCGGCTAATCTTCCTGCGCACATAATTCTTATTCCTTCAGCACCCATTCTCATAGCAGATGTAATTGATTGCTTCATGGCTCTTCTAAATGAAACTCTTCCTTCGATCTGACGTGAAATGTTTTCTGCAACTAATGCTGCATCAAGTTCAGGTCTCTTAATTTCTGTAATTTGAATCTTAACTTCTTTTTCGGTTAATTTTCTTAATTCTTCTTCGATCTGTGCTATCTCTTTTCCACTTTTGCCAATTACTACACCGGGTCTTGATGTATGAATAGTCAAAATTATATTCTTGGAAGTTCTATCTATTATAATAGATGAGATACCTGCATTTTGTAATCTTTTTCTTATATAGGTTCTAAGTTTTTTATCTTCAACAAGTTTTGTTGCATAACTTTTGTTTTCGTACCAATTCGAATCCCATCCTCTAATGATACCTACTCTAAAACCAATTGGATTTACCTTTTGACCCAAAACTTCCTCCTCAGATTACTTTTTTGTAGCAACTACAATTGTTACGTGATTAGATCGTTTTCTTATTCTATATGCTCTCCCCATTGGTGCGGGAGAAATTCTTTTTAGTGTTGGCCCTACATTTACAAAAGCTTCTTTAACAAATAAGTCAGAGACTTCGTGCTTAGTATTATCATCTTTATTCATTAAATTAGAAACAGCGGAACGTAAAACTTTTTCCGCATCCTTTGAAGAATGCTTTGGCGAAAAGTGAAGTATCTCAATTGCTTGATCTACAGATTTACCTCTGATTATATCCACAACCAATCTCATCTTACGCGGAGACGTTCCAATATATTTATGAATTGATTTAGCTTCCATTATTCTATCCTTATTACTCTTTAACTTTAGATGCTTTTTCAGCTTTTGTACCTGGATGACCTCTGAAAATTCTTGTCGGTGAAAATTCTCCGAGCTTATGGCCAACCATATTTTCAGAAATATAAACCGGAATCATTTTATTACCGTTATGAACAGCAATTGTATGTCCCACAAAATCTGGAGTAATAGTACTTGAGCGCGCCCAGGTTTTGACTATTTTTTTCTGATTTGTTTCGTTGAGCTTTTTTACTTTCTCCATCAACTTTAAGTCGATGTATGGACCTTTTTTTACTGACCTTGGCATATTTTACTCTAACCTATTTTCTTCTTTTAACAATGTATTTGTTAGTTCTATTTTTTTTCTTTCTTGTTTTTAATCCTTTTGCTTTTTGTCCCCAAGGTGAAACCGGATGTCCTCCGCCTGATGTTTTACCTTCACCGCCGCCCATTGGGTGATCAACAGGATTCATTGCAACACCACGAGTATGCGGACGAATACCTAACCATCTGCTTCTTCCTGCTTTACCAAGACTTATATTTTCATGATCAATATTTCCAACAACACCATAAGTAGCCATGCACTCAACACTAACCATTCTTACTTCGCCAGAAGGCATTTTTAATTGAGCAAACTTTCCCTCACGTGCCATTAACTGAATTGATGCACCTGCTGATCTTCCAAGCTGTCCGCCTTTACCGGGTTTCATTTCAACGTTATGAATAAAACTTGCAAGCGGAATTTCTTTTAATGGTAATGCATTACCGACTTTTATTTCTGAACCGCTACCGGAAATAATAGAATCACCAACTTTCAAACCGTCAGGAGCGATAATATATCTTTTCTCTCCATCTGCATAATTAAGAAGAGCTATTCTTGAAGTTCTATTAGGATCATATTCAATTGAAAAAACTTTTGCAGGAATTCCATTTTTATCACGTTTAAAATCAACTACTCTGTAACGTCTCTTATGTCCACCGCCGCGATGACGTGAAGTTACTCTACCAAGATTATTTCTTCCACCGGATTTTTTTATTACACCGGTCAAAGATTTTTCCGGAGTAGATTTTGTAATCTCTTCAAACGAAGAGATACTCATAAATCTTGTTCCGGGAGTATTTGGTTTTAATTTTCTAATTGCCATTTTAATTTAAGCTCCGATTCGGTATTACTATGCTTGACCAAAAATATCTAGTGTTTGACCTTCTTTTAAAGTAACTACTGCTTTTTTGAATTTAGCTGTTCTTCCAGAAAATTTGCCTTTTTTAGTAAGCTGGGTTTTCATTTTCCCTTTATATCGAATTGTATTCACGGAAGTAACATCAACATTAAATTTTTCTTTGAGGGCTTTTGCGATTTGAATTTTATTAGCATCTACTGCAACAATAAAGCCAAATTTATTAGAATGTTTTTCGCTGATACCACTCATCTTTTCAGTAATTAAAGGGCGTATTAAAATACTTTTCATTTTTAAACCAGTTTAATTAATTGAGCTTTCTAAAAGATTAACTGCACTTTTTTGTAAAACTAAAACTTGATTATTCAATAGATCATATGCTGAAGCTTTGTTTGCTTCAAGAATATTTATCTTAGGAACATTTCGTCCTGACTTATATACATTCTCCTGAGTACCATTTGTAAGTAGCAAAGTTCTTTTACCTTTTACTTTCAAGGCATTCAAAATTGAAATAAAATCTTTTGTCTTCGGCGCTTCAAAATTGAAATCTTCCACAACAAGAATTTGATTAGCTTTTGCTTTGTATGATAAAGCCGATCTTCTTGCAAGAGCTAAAACTTTCTTATTGAGTTTCTGTCTGTAATCTCTCGGTTTAGGACCAAATATTGATCCGCCGCCGATCCAAAGTGGAGAACGAGTTGTACCGGCACGAGCACCGCCACGACCTTTTTGTTTCCATGGTTTTTTACCACCGCCGCTAACTTCACTTCTTTCTTTTGCTTTGTGAGTACCTTGACGTTGATTTGCAAGGTAAGCTTTGACAGCTAAGTAAATCACATGATCGTTTGGTTCGATTTCGAAAATCTCTTTTGAGAGCTCAACAGTCTCGCCAGATTTTGTACCGTCTTGTTTATAGACTTCTAATTTCATTTTATTCAAAAATTATTTATTGATAGCAACAATTGAATTAATAGAGCCTGGAACAGCTCCTTTTACCATAACAATATTTTTATCGGCAATTACTTTTACAACTTTAAGATTGGAAATAGTTGTATTCTCAAAACCCATTCTTCCGGCCATACGTTGACCTTTGAAAACTCTTGATGGATAAGAACTTGAGCCAATAGATCCGGGAGCTCTTAATCTATCGCTTTGGCCGTGTGTAGTACCGCCGACACCGCCGAAGTTATGTCTTCTCATTACTCCTTGAAAACCTTTACCTTTATTTTTACCGGAAACTTTAACTTTATCACCGATCTGAAAAATATCTACTTTAACTTCATCACCAATTTTAAATTGAGAAGATTCAAAGTTTCTAAACTCTTTTAGAGTTTGTGGAATTTTCAATCCGTGTTTTTTATAATAATCAAGCTGAGGTTTACTTGTTCTCTTTTCTTTCTTTTCACCGAAGCCAAGTTGAACGGCTTCGTAGCCATCCTTTTCTTTTGAACGCACAGCATAAACATTACACGGACCGGCTTCCAAGATAGTTACGGGAATAATTTGACCATCTTCCGAAAATATATTTGTCATTCCTAATTTTTTTGCTAGCATGCCAGGCATTTCTATGGTCCCTATAACTTAATCTCTATATCAACGCCGGCAGGAATATCTAACTTGCTCAATGCGTCAACTGTTTTGTTGTTTGAGTTATGAATATCTATAATTCTTTTATGAGCCCTGATCTCAAATTGCTCACGTGATTTTTTATCAACGTGCGGAGATCTTAAAACTGTAAAAACAGTTCTGCGTGTTGGGAGCGGAATAGGACCGGATACAACAGCACCAGTACTTTTTACAGTCTTGATAATCTTTTCAGTTGATTTATCAATAAGAATATGATCGTAAGACTTCAACTTGATTCTAATTTTCTGACCGGACACTTTTTCTAATCTCCTTGTTCAACATAATGCCCCGCTATAATAGCGGGACTCAAATAATTTATTTTACTCTATAATCTTTGTTACGAAACCTGCACCAACTGTTCTACCGCCTTCACGAATAGCGAATTTCAATCCTTCTTCCATAGCAATCTCAGAAATTAGATCAATCTTAAGTTGTACGCTATCACCAGGCATAACCATTTCTGTACCTTCAGGTAATGTTGCAATACCTGTAACGTCAGTTGTTCTGAAATAGAATTGTGGTCTGTAACCATTGAAGAACGGTGTATGACGTCCGCCTTCATCTTTTGAAAGAATATAAACTTTACCTTCAAATTTTTTATGAGGGGTAATGGAACCTGTCTTTGCAAGAACCATTCCTCTTTCGATTTCATCTTTATCAATACCGCGTAAAAGAATACCAGCATTATCACCGGCTATAGCTGCATCAAGTTCTTTACGGAACATTTCGATACCGGTAACAACTGTTTTCTTATGAACTCCTAAACCGATCAATTCGATTTCTTCTGCTAATTTTACTTGACCTCTTTCAACTCTTCCTGTTGCAACAGTACCACGACCTGTAATAGAAAATACGTCTTCAACAGGCATCAAGAACGGTTTCTCAATACTTCTTTCAGGAACAGGAATATAAGTATCAACAGCATTCATTAATTCCCAAATACAATTGTATCGAGGATCTGAAGGATCAGCACCAGATGCACCTGCTTCTAATGCATGCAAAGCAGAACCTTTAATAATTGGAATTTCGTCGCCAGGAAATTCATATTTAGTTAATAATTCTCTTAATTCCATCTCAACTAAGTCAATCAATTCTTGATCATCAACTGCATCAACTTTATTCATGAAAACAACAATTTTGGGAACACCTACTTGACGTGCAAGAAGAATGTGTTCGCGTGTCTGCGGCATAGGACCATCAGTAGCTGCAACTACAAGAATTGCACCGTCCATTTGAGCAGCGCCGGTGATCATGTTTTTAACATAATCTGCGTGACCTGGACAGTCAACGTGAGCATAGTGCCTATTTGCAGTTGAATATTCAACGTGAGCAGTAGCGATAGTAATACCTCTTTCTCTTTCTTCAGGTGCATTATCAATACTGTCAAATGTTCTTATTTGAGATAAACCTTTTTTTGCTAGTGCCATGGTGATTGCTGCAGTAAGAGTAGTTTTACCATGGTCGACGTGTCCGATAGTACCAATATTAACGTGAGGTTTACTACGGTCAAATTTTTCTTTTGCCATCTTAAATACTCTCCTTAATGTGTTTTATTTCTTTAATGATTTATTTATTGTCTAGTAAGATTCAACATGTTTCTTCGCTTGAGATTTTTCCTGAATCTCTTCGGCAACAGATTTTGGTACTTCGGAATAATGTGCAAACTGCATTGTGTAAATCGCACGTCCTTGTGTGGCAGATCTTAGTGTAGTAGCATAACCAAACATTTGTGCTAATGGAACCATTGCTTTGATAACCTGTGCATCTTTTCTGGAAGTGAATCCTTCAATCTTTCCTCTCCTTGAATTTAGATCGCCCATAACATCACCTAAGTATTCTTCAGGAGTAATAACTTCTACACTCATCATTGGTTCAAGTAAAATCGGATTAGCTTTTAGTGCACCTTGCTTAAATGCCATTGAAGCAGCGACTTTAAATGAAATTTCATCCGAATCTACATCATGGTAAGAACCATCATATAATCTTGCTTTTACATCAACAACGGGATAACCAGCCAATACTCCATTTCTCATAGAATCTTGCAAACCATGCATAATAGGATTAATATATTCTTTTGGTACTACTCCACCGACAATATCATTTTCAAATTCAAAACCTTTTCCAGGTTCATTCGGAGAAAGTTCAATCCAAACATGTCCATATTTTCCACGACCACCGGATTGTTTAACAAATTTACCTTCGGCCTGAACTGTTTTAGAGATTGTTTCTCTATAAGCAACCTGAGGTTTACCAACATTAGCTTCTACTTTAAATTCGCGTCTCATTCTATCAACAAGAATTTCGAGATGTAATTCACCCATTCCGCTAATTAGTGTCTGACCAGTTTCATCATCAACTTTTACTTTAAATGTTGGATCTTCATCAGAAAGTTTTGCTAATGATTCAGAAAGTTTATCCTGATCCGCTTTAGTTTTAGGTTCAATTGCAATTTGAATTACAGGTTCTGGGAATACCATTTTCTCGAGAACAATAGCATCCTCTTCAGTACAAAGAGTATCTCCGGTTCTTGTGTGTTTCAAACCAACAATTGCAGCAATATCACCACATCTAATTTCTTCTAAATCTTCTCTTGTGTTAGCGTGCATTTGAAGAACACGACTAACTCTTTCTTTTTTATCGGAGACAGAATTAAAAATATAAGATCCGGCTTTTAGTTCACCTGTGTAAACTCTAATAAATGTTAACTTTCCTACATATGGATCAGTCATAATCTTAAAAGCAAGAGCAGCAAATTTTTCATTGGGAGATATTTTTCTTTCAATGTGATCATTCTTAAAAATATGATGAGCAGAAAGTGCTCCTGAATCTAAAGGAGATGGCAAAAAATCCACAACAGCATCAAGCAGCTGCTGAACGCCTTTATTCTTAAACGATGATCCGCATAATACAGGAATAATTTTCCCTTGAATTGTAGCTTCACGTAATACGTTTTTAATTTCTGCTTCAGAAATTTCTTTACCTTCAAGATATTTTCCCAATAATGTATCATCAACATCAGATACAGCTTCAAGCATTTCTGTTCTATATTTTTGAGTTAATGCTAACAGATCAGTAGGTATATCTACAATTTCGAATTCAGCACCAAGAGATTCTTCAATAAACATTATTGCTTTCATTTTCATTAGATCGATAATGCCTCTAAAGAGATCACCTTCACCAACAGGTAAATTAAGTGGTACAGCAGGGGCTCCTAATTTTTCTTTCATCATTTGAACAGCATGAAAAAAATCAGCTCCTACTCTATCCATTTTATTTACAAAAGAAATTCTTGGAACATTATATTTATCAGCTTGTCTCCAAACCGTCTCTGATTGTGGTTCTACTCCGCCAACAGCACAAAAAAGTGCAATAGCACCATCAAGAACTCTCAAAGATCTTTCAACTTCAACAGTAAAATCAACATGCCCGGGAGTATCAATAATATTTATTTGATGATCTCTCCAAAAAGTTGTGGTAGCAGCACTCGTAATTGTTATTCCTCTTTCTTTTTCCTGTTCCATCCAATCCATAGTTGCTGCACCATCATGAACCTCACCCATTCTGTGTAATTTTCCAGTATAATATAGAATGCGTTCAGTTGTAGTGGTCTTACCAGCATCAATATGAGCCATGATACCAATATTTCTTACTCTATTTATTTCGACGCGTTTTGACATCTAACTTAATAATTCCTTTCAACTACCATTTAAAATGTGCAAAAGCTTTATTCGCTTCTGCCATACGATGTGTATCATCTTTTTTCTTAACTGCAGAACCTTCACCGTTTGCAGCAGCCATTAATTCTGATGCAACCTTTAATGCCATAGATTTATCTTTACGATCTCGTGAATAAGTTTTGATCCAACGGAATGCTAATGCAGTTCTTCTTTCAGGTCTTACTTCCATTGGTACTTGATAAGTAGCTCCACCAACTCTCCTACTTCTAACTTCTACCAATGGCTGAACATTCTGTACAGCTTTCTTAAAAACATCTAGAGCAGGTTTCTTTGTTTTTTGTTCAATCAAATCGAAGCTATCGTAAACAATAGTTCTTGCTGTAGATTTTTTACCGTCCCACATCAAATAGTTAATGAATTTCGAAACTAGTATATCATTATACTTTGGATCTGGTTTTAAATATTTTTTCTCTGATCTCTTTTTTCTCATAGTAATTATTTTGCTTTAGGTTTTTTAGTGCCGTATTTAGATCTGCTTTTTTTCCTATCTTCAACACCACTTGTATCTAATGTACCTCTGATAATATGATAGCGTACACCTGGTAAATCTTTAACTCTACCACCTCTAATTAAAACTATAGAATGCTCTTGTAAATTGTGACCTTCGCCTGGAATATATGCAGTAACTTCCATTCCATTTGTTAATCTTACTCTTGCAACTTTTCTTAATGCTGAATTTGGTTTTTTAGGAGTCGTAGTATAAACTCTTGTACAAACACCTCTTTTCTGCGGACATGCATCTAATGCCGGAGCCTTATTTTTCGAGGTTACAACTACTCTTCCTTTTCTAACCAACTGGTTTATCGTTGGCACGCAAATTCCTCCAGAATTATACTTTTTGATAAAAATTCAGACTTTTAATTTATTGATAATCACTTGAATTGTCAAGCAAGCCTGTTCTAATTTTTTAACTTTTATACATTATACTGATTCTTTTTCTGCACCTATTTCTTCTTTAACAACTGCTGATTCAGTTTCATCACCAGTTAATATTATGCTACGGTATTTCTTCAATCCAGTTCCAGCAGGTATAAGATGTCCCATAACAACATTTTCTTTCAAACCAATTAAATTATCAACTTTAGCTTCAGTTGCTGCATTTGTTAATACTTTTGTTGTTTCTTGGAATGATGCTGCTGAAATAAAACTCTCGGTTGAAAGCGCGGCATGAGTAATACCTAACAAAATATTATCAAATGTTGCAGGTTCTGCATCGCGAGTTTTAATAAGCTTTTTACTTTTTCTAGTTAAATCAGAATTAATTTCTCTTAGTTTCGTTTTAGTAAGAAGCTGAGCCATTTTAGACTTTGATTGTCCAGGATCTTCTATATAAACCATCTGTTTAACTTTTTCATTTTCTTCGATGAATTTATTTCTATCAACTAAATCCTCTTCGATGAAAATAGTATCACCAGCAGAAATTACTTGAAGCTTTTGTAGCATTTGTCTTACAATAACTTCAATATGCTTGTCGTTGATCTTAACACCTTGTAAACGGTAAACATCTTGAATTTCATTTACTAAATATTCTTGTACTGCATTAGTCCCTTTAATTTTTAATATATCATGAGGATCAATTGGGCCGTCTGTTATTTTTTCGCCAGCAGGAATTTCATCACCTTCCTGAACAAGAATATGTTTACCATAAGAAACATTGTATATTTTCTGAATAGAGCCGTCTAATGATTCAATAATAATTTCACGTGAACCTTTCTTACGTGCACCAAATTTAACTTTACCTTCAATCTCAGAAACTACTGCTGGATCATGCGGACTCCTTGCTTCAAAAAGCTCTGTAACTCGAGGTAAACCGCCAGTGATATCGCGTGATTTAGTTGAAGATTTTGAAATTTTAGCAAGGATTGTTCCCCCTTGGATCTCTTCGCCTTCTTCAACTGATAGATATGCACGTGTTGGAATATTAAATACTTTTTCATTTCCCTTATTATCTTTGACAAGAATACTTGGTGTTAAAGTTTTATCCTTTGATTCGATTACAACTTTTTGAACGTGACCAGTTTGTTCATCAGCAACTTGCTGAATTGTAACGTTGTCTAATAAATCTATAAATGAAACTTTACCTGCATTATCAGCAACGATTACAGAGTTGTAAGGATCGTGATTGTAAAGCGGTTGACCTTTTTTAATTTCTTGTTCTTCTGAAACCAATAATTCTGCACCATAAGGAATCTCGAATTTCTTTATCTGTCTATTATCTTCATCGTAAAGTCCGATTGATCCTCTACGACCGATAACTACTTTTACTTTCCCAAAGAAATCAGTTTTTTCGACAAATGTAATTCTATCAAACTTAACCGTGCCGTTTACATTTGCTTCAACTTGTGATTGAGATGCAATACGCGATGAAGTTCCACCCAAGTGGAATGTACGCAATGTTAATTGTGTACCGGGTTCACCGATTGACTGAGCTGCAATAATTCCTACAGCTTCGCCGTTTTCTACAAGTTGACCAGTAGTTAAATTACGTCCATAACATTTTGCACAAACACCGCGTTTAGCTTCGCATGTTAAAACTGTTCGGATATAAACTTGGTCAATATTTGATTCATCTATTTTTTCTGCGATATCTTCAGTAATCACCTCGCCTGCTTCTATCAACAAATCATCTGTACGGGGATCATAAATATCTTCTTGTGCTACACGACCGATAATTCTTTCTGCCAATGGTTCCCTTTCGAGTTCTATATCTTTAAGAGCAGAAATGTAAACACCTCTAATAGTACCACAATCTAATTCAGTAATAATAACATCTTGAGCAACATCGCATAAACGGCGAGTTAAATAACCGGCATCTGCTGTTTTCAATGCAGTATCTGCAAGACCTTTACGAGCACCGTGAGTAGAAATAAAATATTCTAGAACAGACAATCCTTCTTTGAAATTTGCAACAATCGGATTCTCAATAATTTCTCCGGATTGACCAGTTAAACTTTTTTGCGGTTTCATCATCAAGCCACGCATACCAGCAAGCTGACGAACTTGATCTTGCGAACCTCTTGCACCTGAATCAACCATCATATGCAATGAATTGAATCCGCCTTGATCGGTTTTGATTCTATCCATTAATGATTTTGCAACGTTGTTTGTAGTATGAGTCCAGACGTCAACTATCTTATTATATCTTTCTGCATCAGTAATCAAACCTTGTTCATGTTCACTAAGAATACCGGATACTTTTTTGTTTGAATCGTCAATCAATTTTACTTTTTCATCAGGAACAATCATATCGCTGAAACTGATAGAGATTCCTGCTGCTGTTGCATAACGGTAACCGAGCTCTTTAAGATCATCCAAGAATTTTGCAGTTGCTTCGTTACCGATTTTAATAAACATTTTATAAATAAATCCCGAGAAACTTTTCTTAACAAGTAACTCGTTAATGTAGCCCATTTCTTTTGGAACAATTTCATTATAAATTACACGTCCGACTGTAGTTTCTACAAATTCTTTATCAATTTTAACTTTTACCTTTGCATGAAGATCAACTACTTTAGAATTGTATGCGATCTGCACTTCTTCAATACTACCAAATATTTTACCTTCACCTTTTGCACCGGTACGAACTTTTGTCAAATAATAGAGTCCTAAAACTATATCTTGAGATGGGAGAACGATAGGCAAACCATTTTGTGGAGATAAAATATTATGACTACTTAACATTAAAATTGATGCTTCAAGTTGTGCTTCGTATGATAACGGAATGTGAACTGCCATTTGATCGCCATCAAAATCCGCATTGAATGCAGTACAAACTAACGGATGCAGTTGAATTGCTTTTCCATCTACTAAGATTGGTTGGAATGCTTGAATACCGAGACGGTGCAATGTAGGAGCGCGATTCAACATAACCGGATGACCGTCAATCAATTTTTCAAGAATATCCCAAATAGTTGCATCTTTTCTATCAACAGCTTTTCGTGCACTCTTTACTGTTTTGAAATTTCCACGTTCAATAAGTTTACGAATAATAAATGGTTTGAAAAGTTCAACAGCCATATCTTTTGGTAAACCGCACTGATGTAATTTCAATTCGGGACCAACAACAATAACAGAACGGCCCGAATAATCAACACGTTTACCAAGTAAGTTCTGACGGAAACGACCTTGTTTACCTTTCAACATATCACTGAGAGATTTCAACGGTCTGTTACCATCACTGCGAACTGCACTTGCTCTACGAGAATTATCGAACAATGCATCTACAGCTTCTTGAAGCATTCTCTTTTCGTTTCTAAGAATTACTTCCGGCGCTTTAATATCAATTAATCTTTTTAAACGATTGTTACGAATAATTACTCTTCTATAAAGATCGTTTAAATCTGATGTAGCAAATCTTCCGCCTTCAAGTGGAACAAGCGGACGAAGTTCCGGTGGAATTACCGGCACAACATTTAATACCATCCATTCCGGTTTGTTTGGAACTTTTCCTTCATATTCACGAAAAGCTTCAAGAACTCTTAATCTTTTTAATAGATCAGCGCGTTTTTGTTGAGATGTGTCAGGTCCAAGTTGAGATTTCAAATCAGCAAAAGTAACTTCAATATCAATCTTCTTTAATAATTCTTTTATTGCATCGCCGCCAATTCTAGCCAGAAACTTTTTCGGATCTTCATCTTCGAGAGAATCATTATCATGCGGAAGTGAACCCATAATTTCATAATACTGATCTTCAGAAATCAAATCCTTCTTACTCAAACCTGTTGGTCCGGGATTAATTACAACATAAGATTCATAATAAATAACCTTCTCAAGTTCTTTTGTGGTCATTCCAATTAAGTTACCAATCTTTGATGGTAACGCTTTGAAAAACCAAATATGAACAACAGGAACAGCAAGCTGAATGTGTCCCATTCTTTCACGACGTACACTCTTTAACGTAACTTCAACTCCGCAGCGGTCGCACACAATTCCTTTATAACGTATTCCTTTATATTTTCCGCATGCGCATTCCCAATCTTTAACGGGACCAAAAATTTTCTCGCAGAATAAACCATCTTTTTCAGGACGAAATGAACGATAGTTTATTGTTTCCGGTTTGGTAACTTCTCCGTGAGATCTTGATAAGATATCATCAGGGCTTGCCAAACTGATCGTCATTTTTTCGATCTGTCTAATCTTATTTTCTTGCGGTTTAAATCGCATTTTCTACTCCTTTAGTCAAACTCTTGGTTGATCCCGATTGAATAAAACTCAATCGGAATAGCTTAGTTAATTTTTATATTAAGACCGAGACCTTGAAGCTCTTTAATCAACACATTAAATGCTTCGGGAATATTTGGTTCAGGTAAATTTTCTCCTTTAACGATAGCCTCGTAGGTTTTTGCCCTTCCTGTTACATCATCGCTCTTCACTGTTAAGATTTCCTGAAGAACATGCGCAGCACCATAACCTTCGAGAGCCCAAACTTCCATTTCTCCAAATCTCTGACCGCCGAATTGTGCTTTACCGCCTAGAGGTTGTTGAGTAATAAGCGAGTAAGGACCAATGGAACGAGCATGAATCTTGTCATCAACCATATGACCAAGCTTCATCATATATATATAACCAGTTGTAACTTTTTGATGGAATTTTTCTCCGCTTCTTCCATCGTAGAGCCAAGTTTTACTACCTTCATCTAGCTGAGCATTTTTTAACCAGTCTTCAACTTCGCTAACTTTTGCGCTATCGAAGATCGGTGTTTCGAACTTAACGCCAAGTTTATGACCCACCCATCCAAGAGCTGTTTCATATAATTGACCTAAGTTCATACGTGAAGGTACACCAAGCGGATTTAGAACTATATCAACCGGAGTTCCGTCTTCATGATGTGGCATATCTTCAACGGGAACAACTTTTGCAACGACACCTTTGTTACCGTGACGGCCAGCCATTTTATCACCGACAGAAACTTTTCTTTTCTTGGCTACATAAACTTTTGCAAGTTGAGTAATTCCCGGAGACAGTTCATCGCCGCTTTGTATTTTCAATTTTTCGCGTTTGTAGTCTTCTTCTATTTCTGCTAAGAGTGTGAAATAGTTTGAATATAAATGTTTGATCAATTCGTTTGTGTTTTTTCTTTCGAACCAATCTTTTGTGTAATCTAATTTTGAAATATCCTCTATATCTGTAAATGTTTCATCCTTGATTGAGGTGCCGCTTCTCAATACAACACTGCCGTCCAAATCACGAATACCCGAAGTTGTTTTTCCATGAGTAATTCGAGTTAATTTAGTTACCAGTTTGTTGTAATGATTTTCTTTTCGTTTCTTATAATCGGTTTCAAGATTATCCATCAATTTTTTTTCAACTTTCTTTGAATCGGCATCTTTTCTCTTACGGCTGAATAATCTTGTTTTAATTACAACGCCTTTCAATCCTGGAGGTGCTTTCAAAGATGCATCTTTCACATCGCCGGCTTTATCGCCGAAGATTGCTTTTAATAATTTTTCTTCCGGAGTAGGATCTGTCTCACCTTTTGGGGTGATCTTGCCAATTAGAATATCACCTTCTTTAACTTCGGCGCCTTCGCGAACAATACCATGTTCATCCAAATCTTTTGTAGCTTCTTCACTAACGTTAGGAATATCTCTAGTTAATTCTTCTTCTCCGCGTTTTGTTTCGCGAACTTGAAGTTCAAATTCCTCAATATGAATTGATGTGAAAACATCATCAGCTACAAGACGTTCGCTCAGAACAATAGCATCTTCAAAATTATATCCGCGCCAAGGCATGAATGCAACAGATACGTTTCTTCCAAGTGCAAGTTCGCCTTTATCAATTGCGGGACCATCAGCTAAAACTTCACCTTTCTTTACACGTTGTCCGGTAACAACAATCGGTTTTTGATTAAAACATGTTTCCTGGTTGGTGCCATTAAATTTTGTAAGAACATGTTCAACTCTTCTCTCGTCATCAAAACTTATTAATGTTTCAGGAGCGCTTTCATCAACATCATACTTAACAATAATTCTCTTTGAATCTGAATACTCAACAACACCGTTATCTTCAGCAATAATAATAGAACGTGAATCACGAGCAATTTTTTGTTCCATGCCGGTTCCAACTATTGGAGCTTGAGGAACAAGAAGCGGAACTGCTTGACGTTGCATATTAGATCCCATCAATGCTCTGTTTGCATCATCGTGTTCAAGGAATGGAATTAATGCAGCAGCGGCAGAAACAATTTGAGCAGGAGCTACATCCATATAATGAACTTCTTCCGGAGCAACAACAGGAAAATCACCGCGCTCTCTACATTTAACTCTATCTAAAACATAACGACCTTGTTCATCTAAAGGCGCATTCGCTTGAGCAATAATAAATTCATCTTCTTGATCAGCACTTAAAAAATCAATACTGTTTGAAACCTTTCCATCTTTAACTTTTCTATATGGTGTTTCTAAAAATCCGTAGTGATTAACACGTGCAAAAATTGTAAGTGAAGAAATAAGACCGATGTTCGGACCTTCAGGCGTTTCGATTGGACATAAACGGCCGTAATGAGAATGGTGAACATCACGTACTTCGAAGCCTGCACGCTCACGTGTTAAACCGCCAGGTCCTAACGCAGAAATTCTTCTTTTGTGTGTAAGCTCTGAAAGCGGATTAGTTTGATCCATGAATTGCGAAAGCTGGTTAGTACCGAAGAATGCATTTATAACACTGCTTATAGTTCTTGCATTTACCAAATCTTGCGGCTGCATATTTTCGTTATCACGTATGTTCATTCTTTCTTTTATTGTACGTGCCATTCTTGCTAAACCAACATTATATTGCTGCATTAACTGTTCGCCAACAGTTCTTACTCTTCTGTTACCTAAATGATCTATATCATCAACATTAACATTACCGTTTTTCAGTTTAATGATATTGTTCATGATTGCAATAATATCTTCCACCGTAAGCACTTTAATATTTTCTGGAACGTTGAGATTTAATTTGTCATTCATTCTAAAACGACCAACTTCACCCAGATCATATCTTTTCTCATTAAAAAATAATTTATCTATTAAACCAACAGCAGCATCAACATCAGGAGCTTCGCCCGAACGCAGTTGTCTGTAAATTGCATATAGAGCTTCTTCTTTATTTGTTGATGTATCTTTTTTAAGTGTATTTATTATTAAGTCTTGTTCAAAAGTAGTTTCAATACTTAGTAATTGAACTTTAGATACACCTGAGCCTTTTATACTATCAATAATTTCTTCTGTTAATTCGGCATCTTTGGATGCATAAATTTCTCCGGTGGCTGTATCAATCACATCGTTAGCAACAATTCTTCCAATGTGTTTATCAATACTTAAATGTTTAACTGTTACTTCTTCAATAAGATTGAACAAATTTAAAATTTGTTCATCTGTTTCATAACCGAGAGCTCTTAATAAAGTTGTTGAAGGGAATTTTTTTCTGCGATCTATATAAACATAAAGTATATTATTAATGTCTGTTGCAAATTCGACCCATGAACCTCTGAATGGGATAATTCTTGCGGAGTAAATCGGGGTTCCGTTTGGATGTAAAGTTTGAGAGAAAGCAACACCGGGTGAACGATGTAACTGACTTACAATTACTCTTTCAGCACCGTTAATTATAAATGTACCTCGTCCTGTCATATAAGGAAGATTACCGAGATAAACTTCCTGTTCAACAGAATTTACATACTCACCTGTTTCATCATCTTTAGTTGAAAGACGAAGTTTTGCTTTTAAAGGTGCAGAGTATGTTAATCCTCTCTCTTCACATTCAGCCATTGAAAAGCGGGGCTTCTCAATGTAATACTCAATAAAATCTAATCTGTAAAATTCTTTATTGTCGAAGATTGGATAGTTGGTATTAAATACCGCTTGTAAACCTTTGGTTTCTCTTTGTGACGGTAAAACTTTTAATTGAATAAATTCTTCAAATGAATCTAACTGAATATTCAGAAGATCCGGAACTTTAACCGACTGAGAAAATTGTGCAAAGGTAATTCTTCCAGTGCTTTTGTTAATTTTTTGTTTTTCCAACCCTAACCTCCAATGTGGTTTTTGTCAGTTTTTCTCTCATCTAAAAATGAAAGAAAGTGGCAAGACGGATTTTACCTTCTTACCACTTCAATTTATATCGAATGAAGGGAATTGAATCAGTTTATTTAACTTGAACAGTAGCGCCAGCTGCTTCAAGTTCTTTTTTGATCTTTTCAGCTTCGTCTTTTGAAACTGCTTCCTTCACAGGTTTAGGTGCACCATCAACTAAATCTTTAGCTTCTTTTAAGCCGAGTCCCGTATGTGCACGAACAACCTTGATTACATTAATTTTGGTAGCGCCAGCTGCTTGAAGAATAACATCGAATTCAGTTTTTTCTTCAACGGGAGCTGCTGCTGCACCTGCAGCCGGTCCAGCCATCATCATTGGTGCTGAAGCGGTTACTCCGAATTCTTCTTCTAATGCTTTCTTTAATTCAGAAGCTTCAACAAGTGTAAGCGCTTTAATCTTTTCTACAATTTCAACAATTTTCTCTGACATTTTACTACTCCTATTACTTTAATTAATTATTCAAATTTATAATTGATTATGCAGCTTTCTTTTTCCCAACCTCATCAATAACACTAACGAGATCTCTGATAACTGCATTGATTGAACCGACAATTCCACTCGCTGGGGCTGCAATACTACCAACAATACTTGCCATGATTTCTTCTTTTGTAGGCATCGAAGCAATAGTATCCAATTGATCAGCACCGTAAAATGCTGATTCAATATAGCATCCTTTAAAAGTAAATTTTTTCGATTCATCAAAATATTTTTTAATGATTTTTGCGGGTGCAACAAAATTTTCACCGGCAAAAGCAACACCTGTCATTCCAACAAGTTGTGAATTGAATTTTTCAAATCCGCCAGCTTGTTCCAAAGCTTTTTTGAACAGAGTATTTTTTAAAACTTTGTAATTAATTCCATCTTTTCTAAAATTTGATCGCAGCTTATTAATATCAGCGACATTAACACCACGGTAATCAACAAGAAACATTGCAGAGGAATTTTTCACAAGCTTTTGAATCTGTTCAATTCTTTCGGCTTTTTCTTCTTTTTTCATCGTACTCCCAATCAGTTATAACTGCACACTTAATAATGTAGAAGCATTTATGAGTGCGTAAAATTTTATTTAATCATCGTGCTTTGTAGCAACGGTTGTTTCATCTTTAGTAATTTTTAAACCGGGGCCCATAGTTGAGGAGAGGTATAAACTTTTTACATATATTCCTTTTGCAGATGAAGGTCTCATTTTTATAATTGTTTGAAGAAAAGCTCTTGTATTTTCTGCGAGTTGTTCAACGCTAAAATTCATTTTGCCGAGTGATGTATGAATTATCCCGGCCTTCTCAACTCTGAATTCGATTTTACCTGCTTTAACTTCCTTAACAGCTTTTGCTACATCAGCAGTAACAGTTCCGCTTTTAGGATTAGGCATTAAACCTTTTGGACCAAGAACACGGCCAAGTTTACCAAGCTCACCCATTGAATCCGGTGTAGCTACAATAACATCAACTTCAGCCCAGCCGCCTTTAATTTTCTCGAGATATTCTTCAAACCCGGCATATTCAGCACCGGCTTTTAAAGCTTCTTCAGCTTGAGCACCTTTTGCAATTACAAGAACAGTTACTTTTTTCCCTGTTCCATGTGGTAGTGAAACTGTTCCTCTTACCATTTGGTCTGCATGGCGGGGATCAACACCAAGTCTCATTGCACAATCGAGTGATTCGGTAAATTTAACTTTTGCATTATCTTTTAAAAGTTTAATAGCTTCTTCAACTGTGTAATCTTTTGTTCTATCAATATTTTTATTGACAGCTTTAATTCTTTTAGTAACTTTCATTTTGATTCCAGTAAAAAATTATTTTAAAATTAGTCTTCGACAGTAAAACCCATACTTCGTGCAGTACCAGAAACCATGCTCATTGCATGATCAACATCATGAGCATTAAGATCAGGCATTTTCATCTGAGCAATTTCACGAACTTGAGCTTTTGTTACTTGAGCAACTTTTGTTTTGTTTGGTTCAGCAGAACCTTTTTCAACTTTTGCAGCTTTTTTTAATAAGATTGCAGCCGGAGGTGTTTTTGTAATAAACGTAAAGGACTTGTCGGAGAAAACTGTTATTACAACAGGAATAATTAAACCTTGTTTATCAGAAGTTCTTGCATTAAACTGCTTGCAAAACTCCATGATATTAACACCTTTCTGCCCTAAAGCAGGGCCTACTGGTGGTGAAGGATTAGCTGCACCGGCGGGTATTTGTAATTTAATATAACTATCAATTTTTTTTGCCATTGTTTAACCTATATCAATTTATTTTTCAAATTCAGCTTGAGCAAAATCAATTTCGACCGGAGTTTTTCTTCCAAAGATCGAAACCATGACTTTGATTTTTAATTTTTCTTCATTCACTTCTTGTATAAAACCAGAAAAATTATTGAAAGGACCGTCAACAATTTTTACAAAATCGCCCGTCCTAAAAATAGTTTCAGTTCTTTCTGTTTCATTATCCTGAGATAATCTACCAACGATTCTTTTTACTTCTTCAGGTTGAAGCGGTACAGGATGATTTAATGATCCTAGAAAGCCCATAACAGATGGAGTGTTGATAATAAAATCTTTTGCTTTAATATTGAGATCAACACAAACCAATATATAACCGGGAAAAAAATTTTTCTTTTTAGTTTTTTTCTTGCCGTCTTTTACTTCAAAAACTTTCTCGGTTGGAACAAGTACATCAAAGATTCTTGAACGAAGTTCTTCATTCTCTTTTAATTCAGCATCTATTAATGTTTTAACTTTATTCTCATGACCAGAAAAGGTTCTGACAACATACCATCTAGCTTTTTCGTTTTCCAAGATTAAAAAATTCCTTGTAATATTTTATTTACGGCCATATCAACTATATATGTAAAAGCCGCAAGGACTAAACAAACTATGATCACAACTGAAGTTGATTCTTTCAATTCTTCACGAGTTGGCCAAGTAACTTTTTTCATTTCTTTTACTACATCATTAACAAAGTTGACTATTTTTTCTTTCATGAAATTTTTTCTTTTTTATTGGTTGCACGTCAGGAGGGACTCGAACCCCC
>QYQI01000159.1 GCA_007280825.1 Ignavibacteriales bacterium
TAATAAAACTGATAGAGAACAACAGAAATATTTCTGCAAAAGATTTATTAAATCTTATTCTAAAAGAAGTGAAAAAGTTTGTTGATAATTATCCTCAGCACGATGATATGACTCTGGTTATTTTAAAACGGCTGTAATAGTAAATGTTTTTTTAGTCCACGATGTTTTGCTTTTTGTCAGCTATCAACTATTGACTTCCCTTTATTTCAAGCATCTCTTCTCCAATGATTTCAGGTTAATAATAAGTATGGGCTAAAGCCCAAAACATAGTGGGTATTCTTTACCCACGACATAAATGTCGTGGCTATTTTTATTAGCCACGAGCTTTAGCTCGTGGTAATTGATTCCCCTACACTATGTGGACTTTAGTCCACAGATAATAAACCTTAACTGACTGCATTGCTCTCATCTCTCACTATTTGATTGGTATCCATTTTTATTTTAAGTTGCATTTGTAACAAAGGTAAACCCGCAATGAGGGAACGAATTCAAATTATACTTTCCTGTAAACATTCACGAATTATAAGTCGTAAGACTTTATATATAACAAACACTTATATATCAATAAAAAGTTATTGTTTCTATTTGGCAACTTTGTTCTTGACTGCTGATTAGTGACAACTCAGATATATGATCAAAACAATAAAAAAAATAGGATTAAAAATGAATTGGATAATGATTCTTGGCATTATAGTAATCGCTATAGGAACATTTCTAACATATTTGGGTAGTAATTACCAAAGCAATAAAGTATCTGATGATATTAAAGAAAAAATACAAGATACGAATGCAAAAATTGCGGCATTACAAAAAGAGCCTAGTATAAATAAAGAGGCTGTTGACAAACTTGATAATGAGTTTAGTTCGTGGGCGACAGAATTTATTAAAAATAAAGACTCACAAAAATTACATTACGAAAAGGAAATATTAGATAATAAAGGTAAAGAGCTTTCATTAAATAAAGAATGGGTACCTTTTTATAATTGCTTTTTCGAAACACTTAAAAATCTTTTAAATGCCTATAATAAATCGTCTAAAAACAAAATAGCATATGAAATTCCTCAATTACCGGACAATTTATTTTCAGAACGAATAAATGAATTTGTTGCAGAAATTAAATTCTCAAAAAATATAGTTTGGAAAATTAGTCTTAGATTAAATAGACTTGACATCCTTCCATATATCGATATAAATGTTGAAAATAACTCGAAAGATACTGGATGTTTGACTATTGTTGCGCTTATTAGATCACGAAAAAATATTAGAGTGTTGAAAAACAATCAAAATATATTTATTACGAATAATTTAATGGAAGAATATGATTTAGATAATTATACAAATTCATTAAAAACAATTCTTAAGATTATTGTTGAATATCAATTAGCACTTATAGATTAATCAATACCTCACTTTTTAATTTCTATTTTCTTCTTTCAGAATTAAGTAAAATAAATGTTGCGTTTCTGTTGTTTATATAATATTAAGTTGTTTTTTAGTAAGGTGGTCACAAATTGTGACCACATCTAAAGGTTTTGATGTTCCAAATTGGAACCTCAAAGAAAAGAACTGGTCGCAAAATGCGACCACCTAAAAACAATAGCGGTAAAAAGAAACATTGATAGATTTCCAGAAGATTTTATGATTCAATTAAGTAACTGAAGTTATTCTGGAATGGATTTCAATAACCCCGACATTTATGTCGGGGAGTTTAAAGAACCCCAACAATCTGGGTTTTAGCCCAATAAGTTATAATGCTTTTGGCTAAAGCCAATACCCGGGTGTTTTACTAACCCCGACTTGAAAGTCGGGGTTACTTAAACCAAATTTCATATTGTTGAGTAATATCAATCAATTCGTCCAATTAATTACAGTTTGTGAACTGACTTTTGAATTATCAACTTTATCTTTAACCTTGCAGATCTTAGCATAACAATAATTGTAATCTAAATTATTTGGTTTTTTCCAAACAGCCATTTTAAAAACAAGAAGAGAAGTGTAACTTTTTCTTTTTTTACTTCGTCTAATGATTAAACAAATAATTGGCAGATAAATGAAAAAATATATTACCATTTTACTTTTCATTCCGATTTTAATTTCAGCATCAAATACTGAAAAAGTTCTTAAACTAAAAAAAATTGATACTCCGATAAAAATAGATGGCTTTATTGATGAAGCTTGGAGTAAAGCGGATTCAGCTACTAATTTTTTCCAATTGCAGCCCTATGTTGGGAAGACACCTTCCAGAAAAAGTTATGCTAAAGTACTTACTACGGAAACCGCACTTTATTGTTTGATGGTCTGTTACGATGAAAAAGAAAACATACAGCAGCATACAGGTAAACTTGATGACGGAGGCGGTGATATTGTATCAATAATGCTTGATACATTTAACGATAGGAGAACTGCCTACAAGTTTGCTGTTAATGCTGCCGGAGCGCGAGCTGATTGTCGTTTGCTTGACGATGCGCGCAATCGCGATTACAGTTGGGATGGGATCTGGTTTTCTGCAGCAAAAATTTACGATTGGGGTTATGTTGTAGAAATGGAGATCCCGTACAAATCAATTCAGTATGATGAGAAATTAACTTCATGGGGATTAGATTTTGATCGGTGGAGACCAATTAATTCCGAAGACTTATATTGGTGTGAATATGAACAGAATGAGGGTCAGCGTATTTCTAAATTCGGAAAACTTGTCTTCGAAGATTTTCATCCTACTATAAAAGGTTTGAATCTTGAATTATATCCAGTCGTGTTCGGGAAGATAGATTACCTTGGTAACAATAAATATAAAGTTGATCCTCACGCCGGTTTGGATATTTTCTACAATCCTTCTCCACAGTTAACTTTTCAGGCAACAGCAAATCCGGATTTTGCACAGATCGAAGCAGATCCATACACGTTTAACATCTCACGTTATGAAACATTTTACAGAGAGCGCCGGCCATTTTTTATTCAAGGCAATGAAATTTTTATGCCTTCCGGTAAACAGCACAACACAGGTTTCTACAGCCCTTTGGATTTTTTCTATTCACGAAGGATAGGTAGAAAACTGCCGGATGGTTCCGAAGTTCCTCTTTCATTCGGCGCAAAAGCATTCGGCAGATTTAATGATTGGGAGTACGGCGGATTTGTTGCGCGAACCGGAGAAAAGGATTACATGGATTTCGACGGATCAAAAGCAACCGAACCTTCAGCAGTATTTGTTGCAGGCAGAGTGAAAAAACAAATTATGGAAAATTCATCACTCGGCGTTTTGTTCGTAGGTAAACAAACCGTCAATAACACCTATGGCGTTATTGATATTGATGGGGCTTTAAGGGAATCTGATTGGCAGTTAGCATATCAATTTGCGCGTTCAATAAAAAATTCTGAAGGAGATTTTGCAGCTTCAGCAGGATTTACACAGTTCGGATCATCCTGGGTTACAATGATTCGCAGCAGATATGTCGGCAATAATTTTGATATCAATCAAGTAGGATTTGTTCCTTGGGTTGGAACCGCTGAACTTACCGGAATATCGGGACCAATCTGGTATCCAAAGGAAGGAGTAATTTCCCAGATACTCATTTTCGGAGGAGCGGCTTTCGATTACAAAAAAATTGAAGGGTACACAGATTATGCAGCAGTTTTTGTTTATAACATGCAGTTCAAAAGTAATTGGGGTTTCGAAATTGATATGTCAGCCGGCAGATCTCAAGATTCCGGAATTCAATACGATTCATACGAGATCGATCCGAACATGTGGATCAACCAAGCAAAATGGAACGCAAATCTGTATGGCAGTTACAGCAAGACTTATAATTTTTACAGAAACTATCTTGGCTCTTTCGGATCTATAGGCGGACAGTTTTCATGGAAAGCTTTGGATGTACTTCAAGTCGGGTCTTCATTCAATATCTGGATGGAAAGAAAACCAGATGGAAATATAGAAGACATAACATACAACGCCCGCCCATTTTTCACTTTAACACCAATCAATGACATGAGCGCAACTATTTATGTTGATAATCTTTATGTACGATCTACTGATAGGATGGAAAGAATTTTCATCGGTGGTTTGTTTGCTTATCAATTTTCACCGAAGAGTTGGATCTATTTTGCTTTGAACGAAGTGCATGATAGAAACAATCCAATGGGAACATTGGATATGACGGATCGTGTGTCAGTCTTCAAAATAAAATATCTTTATTACTTCTAAAAATTTAATTCGGTATGAAAAACAAAAAGCCCCGGTGATCTCGGGGCTTTTATAATTTCTAAATTTTATATCAGCATGGATTAGGAATTTTTGATGAGAAGTCAGTCCATTTTGTAACTTGATCACCTGTTAATTTACTGGCAATATCAGTAAACAAAGTTGCTCTTAATGCACACATACTTGCTTTAACAGTTTGTGAAGCAGGATTGTTTTTAATTTGTTCACGGGTTCTGTCATTCAAATCTTTTAATGCAGCTTTAGCTGCTTCTCTTGTCATAGTTCCAGCTTTAACTTGTTCAAGAATTGCTTTGCGCGCTACGTTAGCAGCTTTAATTATATCAGCATTTGCATCTCTAAACTGTTGAACTAAAGGTTTCATATCATCATGAAATTTCACCATAAGCGCTTTTAAATCGGCTTTTTGTTGATCACTTAAATTAAGTCTTCTAAAAAACAAACCAAGATGTTTTCCAAAATCAAATTTCATTATCCAATTGGTTCCACCACCATTTACAGACATCATTCCGCCGTTCATCATACCAGAAGCATTTCCTTGCACAAAACTGGACATGCTTAAGAATCCATATGAATAAAGCGAATTACTGTAGACCATATCATTATCCATTGTTGCATCTTCCACACCATTCATTAGATCTGTATAATCAATTACTGCATATTGAGGAGAATCGAAATTCACCTGGTTGGGTGATGTAACTTCGCTTTTATTATTACATGCGGTAAAATAAATAAGCGGAAGAGTTAATAACGCAGCTAAAATTAATAATGATTTGAATCTTTTCATTTTACGTTCCTTTTATTAGTTCTTTTCGGAATTTTGACAAACAATTAATCTCAAAGGTTTAAATAAGTATCATAATTTTTTGATACTTACTAATAAGAGATTAAATTTGCTACCGGAAACTGGTAGAAATTTACTAATAATTTTCTTCAAGTTATATTAAAATAAGGTTGAATATGAAAGTTTCGATTAATAGTCTATCTGTTAATACATTCGGGGATGAGAACAATCAGCCCATAATATTTATTCATGGATTTCCGTACGATCACACTATGTGGGAAAATCAAATTAACATTCTAAAAGAAAAATATTTTTGTGTTGCTTATGATGTCCGCGGACTTGGAGAGAGTTACGTCGGTGATGGTCAATATACAATGGAAGCTTATGTAAATGATCTTTTTTCAATTATTAATGAATTAAAATTGAAAGGACCAATTCTATGCGGTCTATCAATGGGTGGATATATTGCTTTGCGCTCCGTTGAACGAAGTATGGAAACTTTCAAAGGATTGATATTATGCGATACTAAATCTGAAGCCGATGACGATACTGCAAAGTTGAAACGCGCAGCAGGTATTAATCAAATTAATACTGAAGGATTAATAAAATTTGTTGAGGCATTTGTAACAAATTGTTTTGCGGAAGAAACTCCCAAAGAACAGGAAAAAATGTTCCTATTAACATTATTCAAAGCTCACAAACACGATCCGATTGGAGTTAAAGGTGCGTTCATTGCAATTATGAGTAGAACAGATACAACTTCTTTCTTACACAAAATAAATATTCCTACTCTTGTTCTCTGCGGCTCGTTCGATAAACTTACACCGCCGTTAGTTATGCGCGCTATGTCAGAAAAAATTCCAAGATCTGAGTTTGCAATCATTCCGCGTGCGGGACATATGTCCCCGCTTGAAAATCCCGAATGTGTTAATGATTTAATATTGGGATTTCTGAAAAGAAAAGTTTAGTTATTAAGAAATGATATTATTTCTTTTTTTCTTTTATTATACTTTCAATGCTCTTGAAATGTTTTGAATCTTTACCTTCATTGGAAATTAATTTCTTTTTTGTTCCGGCTTTATTCCCCGCTATTACACTATCAATATTTTTGAAATTATTATAAGTTGTATCTACTTTGGGTTTAAGTTGATTCTTAATCTCATTTGTTATTTCATTAACTTTTTTTTCAATCTGAACCGGTTTCAAATCAACATTAAATAGATATGGATCAACAAATCCAAAAGAACCAACAGTCAAAGCTAGAGTTAATAATAGTGAACAAAAGATCGGTACGAGATATCCAAGCAGTAAACGAATAAGTCTTCCGCCGGATTTCTTATCTATTCTTTTAGCTGTTCTTATTATGATAAACGTAAGGACCCAGCATATTATGACTCCTAATGAAAGAATTGATAAGAATAAAATTTTTCTTTGTGAGCTAACAGCCCCGAGAACAAATACCGAAAAAACTATCAAGAATATAATTAACCGTTGATATAATAAATTTTCGGCAGCCGTAGATTCTTGGTTCAAGTTTGAATTGGTAGACATCTTAACTCCTGAATTACATCCAAATATATTTAATACAAGTCTTACATGCTCTCAATAAATTCAACTAATTATCTCTGCTAAAAACCGTCCGGAATAAATCTCTTGATCAATGAAACTTTTACAAATTGTGTAAGCATCAAATAAGAAATTAAAATCATGGCAAGTAAAGGCCAATACAACGCCGGCAAAGCAACAAGGGATAAACCTTTGGCAAATGGAGAAAACGGAAGCCAAATTCCAATTATCATTATTAAAAATGTTGTTGCAATTAATTGAATACTTGCGCGACTTTGAATAAATGGTATTTTATTTGTTCTAATAACATGAATAATAAGCGTTTGAGTTAGTAGAGATTCTATGAACCACCCGGTTTGGAACAATGAAGATTTTCCTAAATCCCAACATCCAAACACATATAGCATTATAAAAAAGGTAGCGTAATCAAAAATGGAACTGATTGGACCAATGAACAAAATAAATTTTGATATTGCGCCCATTGACCACGGTCTTGGTTTTGCAATAAGCTCAGGATCAACACCATCAGTTGGAATTGGGACTTGTGAAAAATCATACAATAGATTGTTAGCTAAAATTTGAATTGGCATCATTGGTAAAAACGGCAGAATAATACTTGCGCCGAGAACGCTGAACATATTTCCGAAATTTGAACTGGCGCCCATACGAATGTATTTAAGAATGTTAGCAAAGACTTTTCTCCCTTCCTGAACTCCTTCTTCAAGCACCATTAAGCTTTTCTTTAATAGAA
>QYQI01000132.1 GCA_007280825.1 Ignavibacteriales bacterium
ACTTTTTAATTTTTTCTGCGTAAGCCGGTAAGTTTCTGAGATGAGCTTCGACTTTTAGCATTGAACTCAATTCCTGTGTTGGAGAACCGCGATATTTTCCCGGCTTTGAAATTGATTTCGAAACACCCGATTGAGCTGTTACAATTACGTTATCTGTTATTTCGATATGTCCTACAATTCCTACTTGACCGGCAAGAATACAATTTTTACCGATCGTAGTACTGCCGGCAATGCCAGTTTGAGATGCAATTGCAGTATGATCTCCAACAACAACATTGTGTGCAATCTGAACAAGGTTATCAATCTTAACACCTTTTTTTATTCTTGTTGAACCAAGCGCGGCACGGTCAATCGAAACATTTGAACCAAGCTCAACATCATCTTCAAGAACAACATTTCCAATTTGCGGTACTTTTTGATAAACACCTTTTTCATCAGGAATATATCCGAAGCCATCAGAACCAATAACTGTATTTGAATGAATGATGACGTTGTTTCCAATTACACAATTTTCTCTTACAGAAACGTTTGGATAGATCAAACAATTAGAACCGACTTTTACATCTTCCATTAATACAGAGTTGTGATAGATAATTGAATTATCGCCGATGGTTGCACCAGCTTCAATGACAACATTTTTACCTACGGATACATTTTTACCAATTTTTACAGAATCATGTATTGAAGCGGTTTTATCTATTCCTTTAAGAGTTATTTTTGGCTGAAGGAATGTTATAATAATTTTTTGAAGAGCAACATTCGGGTTTTTAACTTCTATATAGTTGATATCAGTTCGTGTTTTTTTGAATTCCGGACCGATAAGAACAGCCGATGCTTCAGTTGAATTTAAGAATTTTTCGTAGGCAGGCAGATAGAGAAAAGTTAAATCACCTTTTTTTGCTTCTTCAATTTTAGCTATTCCGGTTAGCTCAATTTGAGGATTGCCAATAACAACGCCGCCGACTAAGTCGGCGGCTTCTTTCAATTTTATCTTCATAAAAAAACTCATTTAAGTTTTTCAATTACCAAGCTTGTAACATCATATTCTTCTTTTGCATAGAGAAAAATGATATCGCCGCTTCTATCAAAAATAAAATCGTAATCTTTTTCTTTTGCAACTTGTTGAATAGCAGTAAAAATTCTATTCTGAATCGGCTTCATTAATTCTTCCTGTTTCTGGAAGAGTTCGCCTTTAACACCAAATTTATCCTGCCTGTATTTGGAAGATTGGTTTTCCAAAGTAACTAATTCTTTTTCTATCTCAGCGCGTTTTTGCTCACTAAGAATAAGTTTTCGTTTATCGTAACCATCATACTTGGTTTTCCAATCTCTTTCCATTTTGGAAAGTTCTTCCTGCCAATCTTTAATTATTGCATCAAGTTTTTTCTGTGCATCTTGAGCTTCAGGAAGTTGTTTCATAATTGTATCACTATCAACATAACCAATCTTTGGTTGACTGTAAAGTTTACCTGATGATACAACTGATAGAATTACGAATAAAATTAATTCAAGTTTTTTCATGATTTATTTCCGGTAATTATTTTTTACCTCTTTTAAGATAATCAAGAACTTTATAAGTAATATCAAATTCAGGATCAGCTTTTACAAGAACTCCATCTAATGCTTTGTCAAAAACAAATTGCATTCCTAAATCTTTAGAGATTTCGTCTATTGCTTTGTAAATTTTTTCTTTAACAGGCGCTAATAATTGTTCTTGTTTTTGATAAAGTTCGCCATTTGGTTGAGCAAATTTTGCTTGATTAAACTGTGTATATTTTTGTTCTTTTTCTGCTAATTTCTGCTGAACTTTTTGTAATTCTTCTTTTTTCATTGTCTCAGCTTGTTTTTGATTATCAGCAAGAAATTTTTGATAATCAGTCTGCATACTGTCCAGATCTTTTCTCCATTTTGATACCATGCCCTCAATATCTGCCTTAGCTTTTATAGCTTCCGGTAATTGAGCAAGTATAACCTGTGAATCAACCCAGCCAAGTTTCAATGTGGTTGTTTGAGCTTGTTGTGTCTGTGCAAATGCAGAGACAGTAAAGATAATAAGTACAAATAAAATAGATTTTTTCACGTTAACCTCTGATAATGTTTTTAAAAACCTTTTCCAAATTGAAAATGGAACATCCATTGCGGATCTTTTCCGTCAACACTTCTTCTGTCAAATCCGTAACCGTAATCGAAACCGATTAACCCGATCGGATTCAATAAAATTCTTGCACCTATACCAACCGAGCGTTTCAAATCAAATAAGTCAGTATGTTTTATATCCACATAAACGTTACCTGCTTCTGCAAATGCAAGTAAATAAATCGGAATCGGCTCCAATGCCAAAGCCACTCTAAACTCCGAAGTAAATTTTGCCATCACACTACTTCCTCTTACATTATTTGTTACAGGGTCTCTCAATCCTAAACTTCGATCTTCATAACCTCGTAAAGAAGTAGTAGCAATTATTAATCCGCTGCCTCCCATATAGAAATATTCAAACGGTTGTATAGGAGTTCCATCTTTTAACACCCCAATATAACCGAGATCAGCGGAAGTGTAAAGTACAAATCTATTAGAATTAAAAATTGATTTATACCATTCGGATTTAAAATCCATCTTAAAATAATCTACGTTACCGGGTAAAAATGGTCCGCCGGTTAATTCACCGCTTAACGAAAACTTTGAACCTCGGGAAGGGAAGATAGGATTATCAATGTCTGTTCTGGAAATTGTTGTACCAATTGAATATTGTCTGGTTAATCCTGTTGGATAATATCCTGCACCATCAATTACGTCGTTATACTGAAAACGGAGAGTTCCCATAAGATAGAAAAAATCATCCGGCCAGGTTAATCTTCTTCCGACTCTAAAAGTTATACCTGATTGCTGCAAATCGTAAACATATTTTTGCCGTGTATCAAAAAGATCAAAGCCAAGTGATGTTGGTGTATCCATAAACCAAGGTTCTGTAAAACCTAGAGAGAATGTTCTGTAAAAATTTCCAACACCAAATTGCCAGTTAAAATTTAATACTTGTCCACCACCCATTTGAAATGGTTCTGCTATAGAAAAGTTTGTTAAAGTAAAACCAACAGCGCCACTGAATCCAAACGCTCCGCTGTAACCAATTGAAGCATTCAGATAATCGCTTGATTTTTCTTCTACTTTATAAATGATATTGACCGTACTATCATTGTAAGGGCGGTAGTCCACTCCGGTTTTATAAAGCTGTTCTACATTGAAATATTGAAGATTTGAAAGTTGCTGGATACTTCTTAAAATATATCCGCGGCTGAAGTAACTTCCGGGGATTGTATATAATTCCCGGCGTATTACTTTATCTTTTGTTTTATCATTTCCGGTAATATCAACTTTGCCAATTTTAAATCGGTTTCCTTCATTAACTTTTATTCTGATATCAACAGAATCTTTAGCAGATTTTTCTTCTTTAGCATCAAGTTGAAAGCCAAGATATCCGGTATCTTGATAGATTGATGATACGTCAGTTTGTTTTTCATTGTAATGTAAATTCTGATTGAATTTTTCGTAATCAAAAATATCACCTTTTTTAAAATCCAATCTGGCATTTAATTCTTCACTTGGATAAACCGAATTTCCCTCCCAAATAACATTACGTACTTTGTATTGATCACCTTCATATACATCAACTATCACATCAATATGTTTTTTGTCTTCAGAAAAAACGAGACTATCGCGGAGAACTACAAAATCTCGGTAACCTTTTTTTCTATAAAACTTAGTGATTAATTCTTTATCTTTTTCAAACTTATCACGCTTAAATTTCGGTGAGGTCCAAAATTTCCACCAGGCTGATTCTTTTGTATCATCAAATTCACCACGCAGCGTTCCATTATCAAATGCATTGTTACCTTTAAAAATAATATGCCGAATTTTTATCTCATCACCTTCTTTTATATCAAGCAATACAATTGTACGTTCTTTAATTCTATTTACCGAATTTATAGATGAAGTTTTATCAATTTCATAAGTGGTTTTCAGTTCTTTGGAAAGATCTTTTTCATCCCGCCATGTAACTGTTATCTCTTTTTTAGAAGTGTCTGCTTGAAAGAAAGTATAGTTATGCGGTGTAATTGTAGCGTTTAAATACCCATCTTCTTCATATAAAGATTTTATCTTATTTGTTATGCGAACAATTTCATTCGGTTTTAATGTTTGTCCGCGGACAATAGAAATCTTTTTGTTGATGTTATCATCGCTTAACTCGTCGTTACCCTTTAAAACAAATTTTTCAAGTCGCGGAAACTCTTTAATATTTATTTGAAGAAAAATTCCGTTATCAATTTTCTTTTCGATAATAATTTCAGCATCCTGAAAAATTCCCAAATTCCAAATTCTTTTTATTGCACTATTTGTTTGATCGCCAGGAATGCTAATTTCATCACCAATTTTCAAACCTGTATTGGCAATGATAGTAGCAGCATCGGCGGATTTATTTCCAACGACAGAAATGCCGAGGATTTTATAATTAACCTTTTGGGTCTGAGCATTAACTTGTACTAATGAAATTATCAATAAAATAATTAGACTTAGTACTTGCTGCTTACTTGGAGTGTGTTTTAACATTCTGAACTTTTTTGTAGTTGGTCAATAATTGTTCGCTAACTAATCCGAATCTTCTTTCTCTTTTCTGGTAATCCTTTACAGCTTCCAATAAATGTTTACAACGGAATTCAGGCCATAAAATATCGGACACAAAAATTTCTGAATAAGCAATTTGCCATAAGAGAAAGTTGCTTATTCTAAATTCACCACCGCTTCTTATCAATAAATCCGGGTCTTGCATTCCGGAAGTAGTTAGAAATTGAGAAATTGTTTCTTCACTTATTCCTTCAATTTTTAATTTACCTTTAATCGTTGCATCGGTTATATGTTTAACTGCCTCAACAAGTTCCCATCTTCCGCTGTAACTCAAAGCAAGATTTAGTATCATTTTTGAATTGCCGGCAGTTTTTTCTAAAGCAGCTTGTAATTCTTTTTGAACAATTGTCGGCAATGACTTGGTATCGCCAATCGTTGTTAACCTAATATTATTTGTGTTGAGTTCATCAGTTTCATTTTGAAGACTTTTTACAATCAAACGCATTAAAGTGGAGACTTCATCTTTCGGTCTTTTCCAATTTTCAGTAGAAAAAGTATAAAGGGTAAGAGTTTTAACGCCAAGTCCAACGCAAGTCTCAACGGTTTCGCGTACAGAATCAACTCCTCTTTTATGTCCGGCAACGCGTGGAAGACTGTGTTTCTTAGCCCATCTGCCATTGCCATCCATTATTATTGCAATGTGCTGAGGGATATTTCCTTTTGCTTTAACTTCTTCGATTAATTTCTTGTCGGTCGTGCTAAGTTTTATAGCCAACTTAACTTTTCACCCTCGAATTTTAGCCCGAAAAAATAGTTCGCATGGAGGTAAATGTCAAGATTAATACGCCAAGAG
This sequence comes from Ignavibacteriales bacterium, assembly GCA_007280825.1. GTDB lineage: Bacteria > Bacteroidota > Ignavibacteria > Ignavibacteriales > Melioribacteraceae > Fen-1258. Next base: position 5,471 of record QYQI01000132.1, read on the forward strand.
TAAATTATGTTTAATTTGCTTTTGTTTCAGGAAGAGTAACAATCTTTATATGTTTTTGAGTTTCTTCGTTGAGTGATGATATCAAAAGAGATGCTTTAACTAAAGAGTTGTTGGGAACACCGAGGAATAAAGTAATTTTATTCTGTGGAAAACGTGCATTATAGTTTGCAAGAAAATCCAGCTTACTTAAAAAAGAATGTTCATTCAATTCTTCTTCGGAGACTGTTAATCCTATAGCAATTTTCTTTTTATATTTTGCTACAGCATCTACTTCATAGTTGCCAATCATTGGAGGTGCAGGTAAATATTTACCAAACTTTCGGCTCAATGTTAAATAACCATGCTGCCACAAGTGGTCAATCAAATAATCAACTTTTTCTCTTTTTAATTTTGGTTTCATATTTTTTTTAATTAAAGCTTGGGATTATTGGTATTACCGGAGAAAATTTTTCATAAACAAATACTTTGATATTACACATCTTATCGTACTCGAATATTTTAATCTCATTTGTATTACCAATTTTTCCGTACAAAACTTTCTTACCAGTTTTATTCCTGCTGATATAATAAGGTTCCAGAATAACTTCTTGAAAATTGTATAAAAATTTTACTCTGTTTCTGTTAATTATTGCTCTCATGAATAAAAATGATTTCATTTTATCCTCCTTCAAATCAATTATATGTTCTGAAAACGCCAATTACTTTACCAATAATAGAAAAATCTTCACGCTGGTTAACTTTTATTGGTTGGTATCTTTCATTTTCCGGCATCAGGTAAATTATATTTTCATTTACTATGAATCGTTTCATTGTTGCTTCATCATGAAGTAGTGCAACCACAATATCTCCGTTAACAGCATTTTGTTGAGGAGAAACAATTACAAGGTCTCCTTCAAAAATGCCGGCATTGATCATACTATCGCCTCGGACTTTCAAACCAAAACATGCAGTCTTCGTTTTAACCATGGTAGCATCAAGTAATAAATTACCTTCAATATTTTCTTCAGCAAGAATTGGCTGTCCGGCTGCAACGCGGCCAACTATTGGAATTCCAATTATATTATCGAAAACTTGTTTGGATTTGTTTAACCCGTCGCTAAGAATAGAAAGAGTTCTGCTGGTTTTACTTTCATTAGAAAGAAATCCCTTTTTAACAAGCGCATCTATGTGACGCTTCACTCCGAATGTACTTGCCATATTAAAGTGTTTAGCAATTTCCCGAAAGGTTGGAGGGAATCCTTTAACTCCTAAGTACTCTTGAATAAAATCGAGAATTTCTTGCTGCCTGTCCGTGAGCTCATTTTTCATAATAGTGTTCCTTTGTTCACCTAAAATATAGTGAACGTATGAACACTTGTCAAGGAATATTATAAATTTCCATTAAGAATGAGAATTCCAAAGAGATTGGGAAAGAACCGTAAATGATTTTTTTATAAGAGGGTACTGAATTGGTGAAGAAAAAAGTCAAAATGAGAAAAGTATATGAAACTCAAATAAAATTGACCTTTTTTCCATCTAAAATGAGAAATTAAAAGCTCATTATTAATACC
>QYQI01000056.1 GCA_007280825.1 Ignavibacteriales bacterium
GAGCAGAATTCCAAGCCCATACAGCAACCGGGAAATTGAACGCTGTAATTATTCCAACAACTCCAAGCGGATGGTATTGATCGTACATTCTATGATTCTCGCGTTCGCTCATCATTGTGTTCCCGTAAAGTTGGCGCGAAAGCCCAACAGCAAAATCACAAATGTCTATCATCTCTTGAACTTCGCCTAATCCTTCCTGTAATGATTTTCCCATTTCGTAAGAAACAAGTTTACCGAGAGGTTGTTTGTATTCTCTAAGTTTCAATCCGATCTGACGAACAACTTCACCGCGTTTCGGTGCGGGAATAGTTCTCCAATATTTAAATGCTTCGTGTGCTTTCATTACGATTTCGTCATAATCTTTTTCTGAAGCTTGAAAAACTTTAGCAATCGGTTTACCATCTGTCGGAGATACTACATTAATCACACCTTGATCTTTTGTATGAAACCAATTTAATCCGGTTGAAGCTCCAAAATTTTCTTCTTTAATACCTAATACTTTTAAGAAATCCATGATTACCTCTTTACTTTCAAATTAATATTTCGAGACAATTACAAATGAGTCTACATTACAAAATTTTTCTTACGCAAGTTAATCAGAATGGATTTCGATTAGCAACTTTGAACAGCAAACAAAATTATTATGATTTGAATATTTACATCGGTTGGATAGAACCAACGGAAGATTTTATGGAAAGATTAGCATTCTCTAAAAAATCTTTGGGAATTGTATAATCAAATTGGATTAGATCACCGGAGGAATTTTCAAAGATAATTTTGTAAGAGATAAGACTTTCTTTCCGGAATTTTAATTGTGTAAAATAAATTTTTGAATGGACAAAATTTCCAACAGCGAACTCATTTTTTTTATACTTTGTATTAAGCAGACTATTGTAATAATTCAAACGTGCGCTTTTTGATATAGTAGTATCGCTCGTTTCTACTTTGCCAACACTTAATAATCCACCGGTTGTATTATCGAAGAAAACATAAATGGGCTGATAGAAAAAATTACCATTTGGGTTTGTAAAAGAACCACGCGATTCAACTTTTCTGGAAATGGATGATTGTTTAAGCCCCCAACCATTCGGAGGGGAAAATTTTATTCCGAGGCTTTGATCAACTACTTCAATTCCAAGCTTTGATTTATCAAAAGCGATAAAATCGCTCAAATCTGTTTCGTCGTTTTTTCCTTTTCCGCATGAAATCAGAAATAAAAACGATGAAACAAAAGTAAGACAAGATGGAAATAATAATTCTTTTTACCGAAACTGCTTTTCATATACTTTCCATTTTTTACAAGATTATCAGTAAAATTGAAAATACGATCAAATATAAGTATCTTTAAGGAGAAAATTGAAAAAGCTATGCATAAGTATAAAATTTTTTTCAGAATAACAGGTAGAAAAAACCTTCGTAATTACATTGCTTCCCGTTTCGAGCAAGTATTCTAATTTATATCCATCTTTTCTTTTTCACTAAACTATTTCATTCACACTTTATTTTGAGGTGGAATATGATGGATACATCAATCAATATAATGGAAACAAAAAAAATAAACTCTAAAATCACAGCACAAAATGTACATGATGTTCTTCGAAAGAAAATGCTCGTTGACGGTTTTAATTTTGTACTCGATCTTGAAAGAAGTCAAGGATTAACAATTGTTGATAAAAAAACCGGAGATGAATATTTAGATTTCTTTTCTTTCTTTGCATCTTCACCGGTAGGATTAAATCACCCGAAGATAAACACACCTGAATTCCGTGAAAAACTTGCTGATGCTGCTATGAATAAAACATCTAATTCAGATATTTATACAATAGAAATGGCAAAGTTTGTTGATACATTTTCTAGAATAGCTGTACCGGATTTCTTCAAGCATTTATTTTTTGTAGATGGCGGTGCTCTGGCAGTTGAAAACGGTTTGAAGGTTGCTTTTGACTGGAAAGTAAAAAAGAATTTTATTCGCGGATATAAAGAGGAGCGCGGTACACAAGTGATTCATTTTCGTGAAGCGTTCCATGGCCGTTCTGGATATACAATGTCTTTAACAAATACTGATCCGGCAAAGATCGCACTATACCCAAAATTTAATTGGCCGCGAATAACAAATCCAAAAATTACTTTTCCGTTGAGTGAGAACATAAATCAGATTATTAATTTAGAAAATCAAGCAATAGATGAAATACATACTGCAATAAAATATAACCGTGATGATATTGCTCTTATTATAATAGAACCGATTCAAGGTGAAGGCGGAGATAATTTTTTCAGAAAAGAATTTTTGATGAAACTTCGTGAGATCGCAGATGAAAATGAAATTTTATTGATGTTTGATGAAGTTCAAACGGGACTTGGAATGACCGGCAAGTTGTGGGCATTTGAACATTTTGCTGAGCCTGATATAATTGCTTTTGGGAAAAAAGTACAAGTCTGCGGTATTATGGTTAATGATCGAATAGACGATATCTCCGAAAACGTATTCAAAAAATCGAGCCGTATTAACTCCACGTGGGGTGGAAATTTGACGGATATGGTTCGATCAGAAAAAAATCTACAAATTATTGAAAAAGAAAATTTAGTTGAGAATGCTCGTATCATAGGGAATTATTTGCTGGATAGTCTTATTGATCTACAGAATGAATTCCCAGAATATGTTTCTCAAGCTCGCGGTTTAGGATTGATGTGCTCGTTTAATTTACCATCAAAAGAAATTAGGAATCAATTTTTAGCTGAACTTTATGAAAATAAGATGATCATGCTCGGCTGTGGAGCTCATTCTGTACGGTTCCGTCCTTCACTTATTGTATCTAAAGAAAATATTGATGACGGAATCTTAAGAATTAAAAACGTGTTGCATAATCTGCATAAATCTTAGAATTAAATTCTTCAGAAAAACTCCGATTGTTATTGGGGTTTTATTATTTTTGTAAAAAAGAGTTTTAGATGGATAACGGAAAATTATATGTTGTAGCTACACCAATCGGCACCCTTGGTGATATTACATTCCGAGCAATTGAAACATTGAAATCTGTAAACTTTATAATATGTGAAGACACACGTGTAACAAAAATTCTCTTAGATCATTATCAAATCAGTAAACCGCTACTTGTTGTAAATGCCCATAACGAATCAAAAGGTATTGAGAAAATTTTATTAAAGTTAAATTCCGGAGAATCTTGTGCGCTTGTTTCAGATGCCGGAACTCCATGTATATCAGATCCGGGGGTTCGTCTTATCAATAAAGTAATATCAGAAAATATTGAAGTTGTTGGAATACCCGGAGCTAGTGCAGCTATTTTAGCGTTAAGCATTTGCGGACTTCCAACTGATTCTTTTGTGTTCGAAGGATTTCTTCCTCAGAAAAAAGGAAGACAGAAAAAATTAAAACAGCTTTCAGAAGAAGAAAGAACAATTGTCTTGTATGAATCAACCTACAGAATTAAAAAACTACTGGAAGAATTAAACTTAAGTATGCCAGATCGTTTAATAGTAGTTGCCCGAGAATTAACAAAAAAATTTGAGGAAACTTGGCGAGGAACAGCTTCTCAACTTTTGCAAAATTTTGAGAAAAGAATAACAAAAGGTGAATTTGTTATTTTACTTGCACCTCTGAACTGGAAAGAAATTTAGTCTATTCAGAGTCATACTGAATTATTGAGCGTACATCATAATTTCTTAATTTTTCCCTACCATTTAAGAAACTGAGTTCTATTAAAAACGAAATCTGCGCAACTTCCCCGCCTAATCTTTCCACTAATTTACACGCCGCTTCCATTGTTCCTCCTGTTGCTAGAAGATCATCATGGAGCAAGACTTTGTCACCTTTTTGAATTGCATCTTTGTGAATCTCAATTTTATCAGTTCCATATTCAAGTGAGTAACTTTCTGAGATACATTCGGCAGGTAATTTCCCGGGTTTTCGAATGGGCACAAATCCCGCTCCGAGCTTTTGAGCAACAATTCCACCTAATATAAAGCCACGCGATTCTATTCCAGCTACCTTTGTTATATGTTTATTATGAAGGAAGTTAAGCAATTCTTCTACTGCCTGATTTAGACCTATTGGATTTTTAAGAAGTGTAGTTATGTCCTTAAAAATAATTCCTTGTTTAGGAAAATTAGGTACATCGCGTATCAAACTCCTAAGTTCCATTTTAACCTCAATGATTAACTAATATTTTCAATTTGTTCATGGTATTTGAGTTTGTTAAGATATTCTAAAAGAATCTCTTCTATGGGAGCATATTCTGTTTGTTTGTAAAGTTCTTGCCTTATTTCTTTAGAATTGTTAAGCCCTTTCAAATAACCAGTATAATATTTTCTAAAGGGAATTATAGCAGCTTTCGCTTCTTTCATTTCTAAAGAATATCTAAGATGGCGCAATGCAGTATTAATTCTTTCTTCAACAGAAACAAAATTAATATTTTTTCCACTTAACAACTCTTTTGCCTCTCTAAATATCCAAGGATGCTCTATCGCTCCTCTGGCTATCATCACAGCATCTGCATTTGTTTCATCAAAAGCTTTTTTTACATCTTCTGTTGTAAAGACTCCGCCGTTTAAAGCCACTGGAATTTTTACAACTTCTTTAATCTTAGGAATCCAACTCCAATCCGGTTCCCCGCTATGTCCTTGAGTTTTAGTTCTGCAATGAATAGTTAAAGCTGCGGCTCCGGCATCTTCAATTCTATTAGCTACTTCCAAAATATTAATTGAATCAACATCCCAACCAATTCTTGTTTTAACCGTTACAGGAATTTGTACAGCTTTGACAATTGCCTCAACCATTGTTTGCATATAGCAAGGATCTTTAAGAAGTCCGGCACCGGCTCCTCTGTTTGCAATTTTTTTAACCCAGCAACCTGCATTAATATCTATTATATCCGGATTTTTAGATTCAGCAATTTTAGCGGCTTCAATCATTGGTTCAAAATTTCTGCCATAGATTTGAATTCCAACCGGGCGTTCATCTTCAGTAATTTCAAGTTTTCTTTCTGTTTTTTTATTCGATCGAATCAATCCGTCTGAATTTACAAATTCAGTGTAAACAATATCAGCACCTAATTCTTTACAAAGTCTCCTGAATGCAATATCTGTTACATCTTCCATCGGCGCAAGAAGAAGAGCTTTTTCAATATTTAATTTTCCAACCTTAAACATTTTCTACAACTTTAATTTTATCAGACTTCAGCATAAAAAAGGAAACTATAAAAGTAATTAAAGTAAAAAATGCACCTGTCACAAATGGAAATTGGTAACCTAACACATCATAAGAAAAACCTCCCCACAATGGACCAAGCACTCTTGCGAATGCTGATATTGATTGGCTGAATCCTAATACAGCACCCTGCTGATTTTCCGGCGAATACTTTGAAATCATACTTGGAATAATCGGCTGAAGAATTCCAGAACCAACAGCCATAATTGAAATTACTATTGCAACACCAGAAAAATTACCACCGTATGGTATAAGCGCCAATCCTATCATCATGAAAAAGATACCGATAAGTACAATCGTCTTGTCACTTAATTTTCGAGAAAGCGATCGTATAAATCCTGCCTGAACAATTGCACCAACTAATCCTACAATACCAAAAAGCATTCCATTTTGCTGATCTGTAAAATGATAAAATTTGTAACCAAGTAGGGCAAATATTCCAAAGATGTTCGCTATTGAAAATATTATTAGAAATAAAAGAATAATCAAAAAACTAATTGACGGATTTGACATTACTTGTTTTGCAAATGCAAAATCAAAAAGTTTAATTTTAATTTTTCCATTATTCTTCTTTTCTTTTAGAGACTCTGGCAATCTGAAAAATGCAAACGAGAAAGCTGATAAAGTAAAAAATGCACTCCCTAATCCCGCAACATGATAACCGTACTTTGCAAGCATAGCACCAATTACAGGTCCGAATACAAAACCTAATCCGAAAGCAGCGCCAATTACTCCCATTCCTTTTGCGCGTTCTTCTTTTGTTGTAATATCTGCAATATAAGCCTGCGCTACACCAATGTTACTTCCGCCAAGACCTGCCAGCATTCTTGATAAGAAAAGAAGTAAAAAGGAATTTGAAAAAGCAAAGATGAGATATGAAACTGCCGTCATCAACTGTGTTACTAAAATTACCGGGCGCCTTCCAATCTTATCCGATAGTTTTCCCATCATTGGATTGAAGATGAATTGCATTAGAGAAAATACTGCAACGATAGAACCGATTCCAAAATCTGATATACCAAGTTCTTTACTAGCGAACGTTGGTAGAATTGGAATCAGAATACCGAATCCCATCAGATCAATAAAAATTGTTAAGAAGATTATGCCGAGCGTTGCTTTATTTTTATTAGCCATTAATTTTAATTTAGATTTGCTGCAAAGATAAAAAGAAATTGTGACTTAATTATACGAACAACTCATTCTACTTTTTTGTTCATATACTTAATGGAATTATTTTGAACTTCTTCCAAGATTTTGAGGGTATCTTTCTCGGATTGTAAAAGTTTTGCTTTATCACGCTCAGTTAAATAATTCGGTAGAGAATTAATCGTAGTTGAATCAACCGGAAGAATTACAAACTGATCTTTGCTTTCTACTTTCCCTTTGAAAACCCAAGTGGGAAGAATTGTCTCATGAGTAAGTTTAACATCATGAGTTAAAATATTTTTTGTAACTGTTAGATTTAGAATTACTCCGGCATCAGAATACCGCCATCTTTGATTTGAAATAAAATTACCAAGAGAATAGGCAATCAAACCTTTGCCAATTTTATTTTTGTTTGAATTGAAATATTCAA
>QYQI01000136.1 GCA_007280825.1 Ignavibacteriales bacterium
AATTAGAGCAGTAAATAAAAAGAAATGAGAGTAAGAAAATGTTTGATCTAAGAAAATTAATTTGAAGAACTTTTCTTGAAATGAACGGATGAATAAAAGAGAAACTCATATTACACCCCGTTAATAATTGTTATTTTTCCTTTCAGCTTTCATGTTAATTGAAAACTAATGAAGTAATATCATTCAATCAAACAAAATCAACTTTAACCCAAAGTCTTTTAAGAGCGCACATTTGTCATTGCGAACCCCAACGTAAGTTGGTGGTGAAGCAATCTAAATGTAAGAGATTGCTTCGCTACGCTCGCAATGACAATTCAATCTTTGTTTGGCATTCAAGGTTTGCTTGGTAAATCTAAATAACCACGACCTTCAGGTCGTGGTAGAAATACTAAACAAACTTACAGGCTTTAGCCACAGTAATAATTTGTTTTGGGCTAAAGCCCAGGGCATCTTTGAGCATTAATACCACGCCATAAATGGCGTGGCTATAAACTACCTAAATCTTCTTTTTGTTATCCAATTACATTCTTTAAAAAAGCTTTCTTAATTTAGCCGAAGAAATTATTGGAGATTATTTTGGAAATTGAAGAAGTAAGAAAACTATTCCCGCATTTGCAAACCGATCAAATCTATTTCAATCATGCTGCGCTCGGTCCGTGGTCCACTCTTGTTCTCGATCGTATTAAAGAATATATGGGTGAAAGAAGCGGACTCAATGTGATGAACTTTGAATCTTTTGTAAAATGGAATTTCGGTGCAAAAGAAAAACTGGCAAAACTTTTAGGAACGAATACTTCCAGATTATCATGGGTAGATAATGTTGCAAACAGTATGAGCATAATAGCTCAAGGATTAGATTGGAAGACCGGCGATAGAATAATTTTGAACGATATCGAGTTTCCTTCGAATGTTTATCCATTTCTAAACTTAAAAAAGCACGGTGTTGAAATTGATTTTGCTAAATCTCGAAATGGAATAGTTGATATCGAAGATATTGAAAAGCTAATTACTCCCAAGACAAAACTTATTTCAATAAGTATGGTACAATTTCTTTCTGGTTACAGAGCAGATATTAATTCAATAGGCGAATTGTGTAAAAGGAAAGGAATAATATTTTGTGTTGATGCAATTCAGGCGGTTGGTGCTGTTCATGTAGATCTTAATAAATCCCCAATAGATTTTCTTACCGGAGGAACACAGAAATGGTTAATGAGCAGTCAAGGTCTTTCCTATTTTTATATTACAGAAGAATTACAAAATAAAATTGAGCAGAAAAATGTGGGATGGACTTCAGTAGAAGATCCTTGGAATCTATTGAACTATGATCTGACTTTGAGATCAAATGCCGAGCGATTTCAAACCGGAACCTTAAATGCGTTTGGTATAGCAATATTTGATGCCGCACTTAACATTTTTAAGCAATTGAGAATGGGGAACCTGCCTGCCGGCAGGCAAGGTTGCGAATTTAGAGTTTTAGAAAACACTAATTATTTTATTAACAAACTTTCTGAAATAGGAATCGAACCGTTGCTAAAAAATATTTCTAATGAACACCTTGCCGGAATTGTGACATTCAAACATGAAAAATCAAAAGAAATATTTTCTGAATTAGAAAAAAGAAAAATTTATGGTGCAGTCCGCGAAGGAATGATTCGCTTTTCTCCGCATTTTTATAACACAAAAGATGAGATTGATAGAGTAGTTAATGAGTTAAAAGATATTGTGGGATAAAAAAGAGGGGAGAAGAGCCAAAACCTAGGTTGGGGGGAGACCTAAGTCTCAGCCGCAACTCCCCAAAAATTTATTCTTCAGGATTGTAACTTAATTCAATTTTTATATGAAAATCTGCGCCGCTAAATAAGGTGTATTTTACTTCGCTTATTGTACATTTATAATCTTCACCGACCATATCACTAATTACTTTTGCAACAGCATTTTCTATCGAGCCAACGCTTACTGACTTCAATTTATTTTTTAAAATCTTATCAACATCTATTGCTCTTTCTTGACCCGTTGCCATTTCTAATTCCTTCTTAATATCAATATTTTATCGTTGTATCCAAAAAATTTCAAAAGGCAATTACAATATAACTATCCTCTAATAAATTTCAATAGCTCATTTGTTTTTTCATGCATCAATTTTTCATCGCTCTTAGATTCTACATTTAATCGAAGCAAAGGTTCCGTATTACTTATCCTAATATTAAAACGCCAATCGGGATATTCAACACTAAGACCGTCCAATTCGTCATTTATTCCGCCAGTATATCTTTTTTTGATCTCTCTAATTTTTTCCGTTGGATTACTTATTGTTGAATTAATTTCACCCGAACAAGGATATAAACGTATCATAGAGTCCACAAGTTCCGAAAGTTTAGCTTTTTCATCGGACATTAACTGAAGAATAAGGACAAATGGTATCAACCCGCTATCGGAATAAAAGTTATCACGGAAATAATGATGTGCTGACATTTCCCCGCCATAAATTGCATTTACTTCTCTCATTTTTTGTTTGATAAAAGCATGGCCACTTTGAGAAACAACAGCTTTACCGCCGGCTTTTTTTACTACTTCGATCGTATTCCAAACAAGGCGGGGATCGTGTACAATTTTTTCACCCGGATTTGTTTTCAAAATAGATTTTGCAAGTAATCCAACGATATAATATCCCTCGATAAAGTTACCTTTTTCATCAAAGAAAAAACATCTATCATAATCGCCATCCCAAGCAACGCCAAGATCAGCTCCATGTTTTTTAATTGCATCAATAGTTGGCTGTCTATTTTCAGGTAGAAGTGGATTGGGTACACCATTAGGAAAGTTTGAATCTGGTTCCGGAAAAATCTTTATCATTTTAACTGGTAAATATTTTTCTAGAGCATCCAATACCGGACCGATACAACCATTACCCGCATTAACAACTACTTTATATGGTAGAATTTTCTTTGCATCAAAAAAGTTTGTGACTTTAGTAATAAAGTCTTTCATAATATCTTTTTGAAAAACTTTTCCTTTCTGATCTGAGATTTCACCAAGGTCATTATTCAATATCATCTTTTCAATTTCATTCAGACCGGAATCGTAACCCATCGGTACCGAGCCTTTTTTTACAAATTTTAATCCGTTGTATTCAGGCGGATTGTGGCTTGCTGTTATCATAATCCCGCCATCGGCATTTAGGAATGGAGTTCCGAAGTAGATCATTTCTGTTCCGCATAATCCCAAATCAAAAACATTACAACCGGCATCATTTAATCCTTGTAATAATGCTTCCGATAATTCCGGCGATGATTTTCTTACATCGCGGCCAATTACAACTGATTTTGCACCTAAATATTTTGCAAATGTTCTGCCTATTTTATAAGCAAGGTCCATATTCAATTCATCAGGTACTTTACCTCTGATATCGTATGCTTTGAATGATGAAATTTTGTTCATTAATTCTCCGAAATGATTCTGAACTATTCGTTAAACGAAAAATAAGTAAAACTAAATAAACTAACGGCAGTAGCGGATAAATTTTTGCATAGCCAAGTATCATCATCAGAGTTATTTTTCGAATGCTTTTCTAAAAGGAGGTAGCCATCGAAATCAATTCTACGAAACCGTTAAAATTTACACACTGCACAAATACTAAATGCAATTCCGTTTTCCCCGTTTTTCATCAGGAATATTTCACAGATACGGATTTTCTTTGTCCTAACTGTGAGGGAAGACTGCACACACATCATATCGTTCAATGCAGAAGTTGCCAATCAATAGTAAATTTTCTTGATCTTGATGATGGGGAGGAGTCAATCGTCTTTTATGTTAAAAAATGCCAGCATTGTAATGGCACTGAAGAAGACGAAAGGCGGTTGCAGTTTTTCTGCTTTCCAGAAATTCTGATGTAATAGCCGGTAACCACTTTTCTTGTTGAATTATTAATCTACGGGAACTTTATAATAATGATATGTGTTATACCAATATATGTTACAACATTATTACTAATTCGTGATAATTTCATAAACAAAATAAAGAGGTTAAAAATGCAACATCTTCGCAATGCAGTAATTCTTGTTTTATTTGCTGTTTTATCACTAAATGCTCAAACAAAATGGACTACTGATAAAGCACATTCAAAAGCTCAATTTACAGTCACACACTTAATTATCTCTGAGGTTACCGGAGAGTTTAAGACATTTGATGTAAATGTTCAGGCATCAAAGGATGATTTTTCAGATGCTAAAATTGATTTCTCCGCTGATATAGCAAGTATCAATACCGATAACGAGAAAAGAGATGCTCACTTAAAGTCGGATGATTTCTTCAACGCAGAAAAATTTCCTAAAATGACTTTTAAAGGAAAATCAATGAAGAAAATCGACGAGAAAAATTATAAGCTCGTTGGCGATCTTACAATCCGCGACGTAACAAAAGAAATTACTCTTGATGTTATTTATAACGGAACAATTCAAGCATGGGGACAAACAAAAGCGGGTTTCAAAATTAAAGGTGAAGTTAACAGACTTGATTACAATCTTAAGTGGAACGCTTTAATGGAAGCAGGCGGTGCAGTTGTAAGCAAAACAGTTTATATCACAATTGATCTTGAATTACAGAAATCATAATGAAACTTGAACAAGAAATAAAACAACCCAAATTTAGAAATGAATATCATAAGCTTGCCGTTAATGTACTTTACACTAACGGCTGGCTTGTTAATTTGTATTCAAATCTATTTTCTAAGCATGATATTACAAGCAATCAGTACAACATTCTTCGAATTCTCCGCGGGCAGTATCCTAATCCAGCAACAGTAAACTTGTTAAAAGAAAGAATGCTTGATAAAATGTCAGATGTATCACGGCTCGTTGAAAGGTTGCGCACGAAAGGTTTTGTTAAACGCGATCTATGTTCGAAAGATCGCAGATGTGTTGACGTAGTAATTACCGATAATGGGCTACATCTTTTAAAAGAAATTGATAAACTAAATGATAAACATGATTCATTCCTTAAAAACTTATCTGAAAGCGAAGCTAAAAAGTTAAATAACTTGTTGGATAAACTCCGCGATTGAGTAATGATTTTTATTTTTTAATACTAGCCCTCTAAATGAGGGCTTTTTTATTTAACATTTTTTAACTCTTACATCATTCAAGTTAATTGGTTTAGAAAGCACTTCCTTTTATTTTTGGATGTGTTCATCTTTATAAAAATAACTCAGGTGTTACTATGAAAAAATTATTATCTCTTCAAAAATTATCAATTGTTTCTTTGCTATTTGTTTTTGTCTTTGCGTTTCAATTAAGCGCACAAGTCATTAATCAAGATACGGTCAAATCACAAAAACTTGATACCGGAAAAATGTGGACGTTCGAGTTTCCTCCATTTGATTATTTAGAAAAAACTTATGGTTTTAAGGCAACTCAAGAATGGTTTGATGATGTTCGCTTATCAGCACTTCGTATTCCCGGATGTACCGCATCATTTGTTTCTGAAGACGGTTTGATTATGACGAACAATCATTGTTCACGAGGTACAAGAAGACAGATCCAAAAAGAAGGCGAAGACCTTGCTGCTACCGCTTTTTTTGCACCGACATTAGCTGATGAAAGAAAAGTACCAAACTACACTGCGGAACAATTAGTAATGCTCAAGGATGTTACAAAAGAAGTTTTATCTGCTCTACAAAACGGAAAAAATGAACAAGAAAAAATTGCTCTTCGCGATGAGAAGATGAAAGAACTAAAAGATCAATATGAAAAAGAAACTAAATTAAAATGTGATGTAATTTCTTACTACAACGGAAGTTTATTCTTTGTACAAGGATTCAAAACTTATACTGATATTCGTTTAGTATTCCAACCTGAAGAACAAATTGCTTCGTACGGCGGCGATCCTGATAATTTTACTTATCCTCGATATGATCTTGATTGCACTTTCTTAAGAATCTATGGTGATGACGGCAAACCAATTAAATCCGAACATTATTTTAAGTGGAGCCAAAACGGTGCTGCTAACGGAGAATTAGTTTTTACAGTTGGAAATCCGGGTTCCACAAATAGATTGAGAACCGTAGCTCAATTGGAATATTTGCGCGACATTCAATACAGAAACAGTGCTTACTTATCGGATAATGTTTACAATCGTCTGGAACAACTAAAATCTGTTAATCCAAAAAATGCAGATGAATATGAAAGAGCACGTTTAGCATTCAGCAACGGATGGAAAAGCACAGTTAATACTTATAAAGCATTGAATGATCCTTACCTATTAGCTCGTAAAAAAGATTTTGAAAAGAAACTTCAAAAAGTTGTTTTTAATGATCCGGAACTAAATAAACAATACGGACATGTTTGGAAGACAATTGAAACTACACGAAACGAACTTAGAAAAATTGAACCAAAGCTGGCAGGTTATTCCGTTAATCCTCAATATTTTTCGCGTTACTTACAAATAGGAAATGCTCTCGTTTCATATGCAAAATATCAAATGCTTCCTGAAGAAAAGAAGAAAGAATTAGAAGCTCAAAGACAAAGAGCAGGTGGATTTGGCGGCGGACAGAGAGGTGGCGGAAATCAACAACAGGGATTTAGAGATAACCTATATCCGGATAATTTTGACAACTTACTCGAAGAAGCAAAACTCGAAATCAATATTGATTATATAACGATGAATCTTGGCAAGAACGATGTTGCTGTGGTAAAAAACTTTGGTAACAAAGCAGGAAAAGATGTTGCAAAAAGTTTGATCGCAAAATCACTTTTCAAAGATAAAGCTGCAGTACAAGAACTTTTCAAGAAAACTCCTGAAGAAATCTTAGCACTCGAAGATCCCTTCATACAATTCTACGCTAAGAATTATGATCAGCTTGAACCGTTGAGAACTCAACAAAAAGAAATTATGGATACTGAAAATATTGCATTCGGATTGCTCGGACAAATTCTTTACAAGACATACGGAACATCCATTACTCCCGATGCTAACAGAACTTTAAGATTGAGCGATGGTCTGATGAAAGGTTATGAATACAATGGAACAACAGCGCCAATTAAAGCTACCTTCTTCGGAATGTATGATAGATTTTACGGCTTCGAAGGAAAATATCCTTTCAACTTACCTGATAGATGGAAAACAATTCCTAAAGATCTTGATCTATCAACACCTGTAGATTTTGTTGCAACAAATGATATCGTTGGCGGTAACTCCGGAAGCGCTGTGATCAACAAAAGCGCAGAAGTTATTGGACTTGCTTTTGACGGCAACATAGAAAGTTTGCAAGGCAACTTTATTTATTTACCGACGTTCAATAGAACAGTAGCTGTTGATTCGAAAGGAATGTATGAAGCAATTAAGAAAGTTTATAAATTTGACCGTCTTGCAGATGAATTAAAAGAAGGAAAAATGAAATAATAAAAGTTAAATTTTAGAAACCCAATTTCTTTAAGAAATTGGGTTTCTTTATTATAAAACTTTTTTAATAGTTTTCACTTGTTATTTGGGAGAGAAAAAGAAAGGGAATTAATGCAATCCGATGTAACCGTCACTTCACCGTGCAATAATCATTGTATTATTAATGCTACTAATAATTATTGCGATGGATGTTTTAGGACGATAGAAGAAATTGTTCATTGGTCAGTTTATTCCGATGAAGAAAAAAAGCAAGTATTGCAGAAGGTTGAAAGAAGAAAAGTATCTTTAACGAAAGAAAATAAAAATTAAATTTTGTTACGCAACTAACTTTTTGCAGAACGCTGATTACCGGCAGCAGATAACTTTCTCTCGTAAGCAAAATCAACAATCATCTTCAAAGTTTTCTTATAAGAATATCCGGCATGTTTTGCCGAACGCATAAATCCTGCACCTTCCTGCAAATCGGGATTTGGATTTACTTCCAGCACATAAAGTTTGTTATCTTCTTTTGAAAGACGCATATCAACACGTGCATAATCACGGCATCCTACAGTACGAAAACATTGCAGCGCCATACTTTCAGCTTCGGCGCGGGTTTTATCAGGTAATTGTGCCGGGCAGATCGGAATTGTTTTATGGTATGCCTCATGCTGAGGATCCCACTTAGCCTGAAAACTTACTATCGGATGTAAATTATCCGGCATATTTGAAAAATCAATTTCACTAATCGGAAGAACTTTAGGATCTTTATCACCAAAAACTGCAACGTTTAATTCTCTGCCGAGTATAAATTCTTCTACGAGAGCAGCTTGATTGAAAGAATTGAAAACATATTCAACCCGCTTCTTTAGTGTATCTACATTATTTACAATTGAATCGTTATCAATTCC
>QYQI01000047.1 GCA_007280825.1 Ignavibacteriales bacterium
CTTCATTTAACGATTTCTTATGATTTTTTATCTTGTTCTTAATGAGTTTAATGTTAATTAAAACTATTCCCAACGTTGAATGAAGAAGGATATAAAGTGGGACTAAAAAAAACAGCAAGTATTTTTTTAGTAATTCACCTGAAAAAGTCTTTAAATTTTTTCCGATTGTGAAGAACAAAATTATTATTATAAACAAAATTATTGAAGGTATAATCCATGAGATTTTTAGAACGAGCTCTTCTTCTTTATACTTAATTGGCAGTTTTCGGTCATTATAAATAAAGGGGGGTAAGAGTAATAGAAAATTCGCAATGTATAATGCAATCATTGTAAGCTGACTTGCTGGAATAAAGAGGCATATTGTGAAGAAAATTAAAAGTAAAATCCCGCAAGCTATTTCGATAAAAAAAATTTTTGTTAAATTCATTTTTCCTTCTCCAGAAAAAATATTTCCTCTACTTTTTTGTTAAACACTTTTCCAATCTTTAACGCGAGTGGCAGACTCGGATCGTACTTTTCCCGCTCAATTGCGTTAATTGTTTGACGCGATACCTCCACAAGCTTTGCAAGATCTTCTTGAGATAACCTTCGCTCTGCACGTAATATGTGAAGTGTGTTTTTCATTGATACTTATCTTTTACAAACTCTGCACCCAATACATAAGCTATAATTGCGATGACTGAAAGAATTACCAATATGTAATTCAGCATTGTTGGTGCGAAATTCAGAAAAACAAAAATTAATGCGAAAAGAAAAACTAAAGAGGTTGTAAAAGCAATGTTCAAAGATTCTAAATGGATCTTGAGTTTTAATTCATCTCCCCGTAGAATTTGAAAATGATATCCCAGAGTACAGTAGATAAATCCAATCGTCCCCAACAAAGTTGAAAGAAAAAGAGTAGCTCTGTAAATATATTTTGGAATACGAATTGTCTGCTCGATTGGTAACATTGCAAAAGCAAACATTGGTACAAAAAGAACTATCGATGATAAAATCAAAATTGTTGTCTTATAAGGAAACGAAAAATTCTTTAGAATGTTTTTCATATTGACCTCTAACCAAATTAGTTACTAAACCAACTTATAGTATTCTTTACAAAAAGTCAAGTATGCTTTACATAGCATTTTTAACAATTCTTATTAAAAGCCTTCAGAGTTAAAAACAGAAACCTCGAAGGTTGTTTGAAGGGGAATTCGTAATTTTGTTCAAAGAAAAAAATTTTCATCCTACATCGAGGATTTCATGAAGACCATCATTGAACCATTCAAAATTAAATCTGTAGAACCGATTAGATTTACCACAAGAGAAGAGCGAGTTAAAATTTTAGAAGAAGCCGGTTACAATACTTTTTTGATTCGTGCTGATGATGTGCTGATTGATTTTCTAACCGATAGCGGAACATCTGCAATGAGTTCTGAACAATGGGCGGGGATAATGCGAGGTGATGAATCGTATGCGGGCGCAAAAAGTTTTTACAATTTTGAAGCGGCAGTTAAAAAAATTACCGGTGATGAATTTATCATTCCAACTCATCAAGGAAGAGCTGCCGAAAAAATTATCTTTTCAATTCTCGGCGGACCGGGAAAATATTTTGCGAGTAATACATTTTTCGATACAACACGTGCAAACATAGAATTCAGCGGCGCTGAAGCTGTTGATCTTTTGGTGGAAATTGGGAAACATCCCGAGCAGCGAGCACCATTCAAAGGCAATATGGATGTTGAAGCTCTCGAAGCGTTCATTAAAAAAGTTGGCAAAGAAAATATTCCTCTCATTGTTCTAACGGTAACAAACAATTCCGGCGGCGGTCAACCTGTTTCGATGCAAAATATTAGAGAAGTAAAAAATGTGTGTAAGAAATACGGCTTACCTTTATTCCTTGATGCATGCCGTTTTGCAGAGAACGCATATTTCATCAAACTTCGAGAAAAAGGTTACGAGAATAAATCCGTTCTGGAAATTTGCAGGGAAATGTTTTCATACGCAGATGGTTCAACGATGAGTGCAAAAAAAGATGCGCTTGTAAATATCGGCGGATGGCTTTCACTCAACGATGAAGAACTCGCGATGAAATGCCGCAATCTTCTAATTGTAACGGAAGGATTTCCAACTTACGGCGGATTAGCGGGACGGGATCTTGAAGCCATTGCTCAAGGTTTGGAAGAAGTTGTTGATGAACATTATCTTCAGTATAGGATTCGCAGCACAGAATATCTCGGAGAAAAAATGCTGAGTGCAGGGATCCCAATTATTGAACCGCCGGGCGGACATGCAATTTACATTGATGCAAAAAGATTTCTTCCTAATATTCCAGCGGAACAATATCCGGGACATTCAATTGTGTGCGAAATTTATATTGAAGGCGGAATTCGTGCGTGCGAAATCGGCAGTATTATGTTTGGAAAATATGATAAACAAGGAAAATTAATTCCGGCAATGATGGAGCTTGTGCGTCTCGCAATTCCTAGAAGAGTTTATACACAAAGTCATGTTGATTACGTTGCTGAAGTTTTAATCGAGGTTTATAAGAATAGAAGTAAAATGAAGGGTTACAAAATTATTTACGAAGCGCCTATGCTTAGACACTTCACTGCTAAATTCAAACCTCTTTAATTCTTCGCGAACTTGCTGGTTATTTGCACACTCAGTGTTTTAGCTTATTAGCTGCCGGGTGTGCATAGGAGAAAGATGAAAAAACATTTCACATATAAATCTGATAAACAAATCTGGAGAATTCTAATTTCCGATTCCGATAAACTTATTCTTGAAACGAGAGATCTTGACACAAAAGAAGTTTTCTTCAATTGTTATTACATAGAAAACGGAGAAAATATTTTTTGCGATTTTCAGCTTGATGAAAAATGCTGGGTGGGCATTGAGGAAATTTATAAAGATATTATTTTCTTCCACTACTTTCCCAAACCGGATATGCCTCATCATAAGGGAATAATTGCATTTGATATTGCATCGCAAAATATTTTATGGACGAATAATGAATCCTCTTTTCTCTTTGCAAGTGACGAAAAAGTTTACGGATTCAAACAAGGATTTGAAGAAAGATATTTTTCGGCTTTAAATTATTTAGACGGCGAGCTAATTGAGGAATTCGACTCAGACCATAAAAAGATAAACGCATTACAAAAATCTGCGGAAAATGAAAAAGATTGGAGTTCGTATCTTTATCCCAAAGTTTTTTCAAATGATGAAATAGATTCTAGAATTGCTGAAGCAATACGAAGACAGATCAATAATACCAGCGTTGAAGGAGAAGTAGAGTATAATTCAAAAAACGATCTGCTCTTCTTTAACTTTCACACAAAAGTATTGGAGAATAGTTTTGTAAATAAATTTCTTGCCGTGGACCTTAACTCAAACAAAGTGATTTTAACTGAGGTCTTAAACGCCAATGCTCAGGCATTATTTACGGATTCATTCTTTGTTTATAAAAAACATCTTTTCCTTCTACGTGAAAAGAATGAAGTTATTGTTTATAAGTTAGAATAAAATGAAAATAACATTAGAAGAGAAAAAAATTCTTCTCGATATTGCGCGTACTTCAATTAAATCTATTTTTACCGGAGAGAAAATCCCGGAACCAGATTATGGGAAACATCCGGTTTTCAAATCGCACTCGGGAGCTTTTGTAACTCTTACAAAAGCCGGTTCACTGCGCGGATGTATCGGGTACATTATTTCTGACAGTCCGTTATTCGAAACCGTATGTGATGCGGCGATACATGCATCGCAAAACGATCCGCGGTTTCCTTCTGTCAGTCAATCGGAGATTAAAGATCTCTCAATAGAAATTTCAGTTTTATCAGAACCATTTCCGCTTAACAGTTATGATGAAATTGAAATCGGCAAGCACGGATTAATTCTTGAAGAAAAAGGAAAACGCGGACTTTTACTGCCTCAAGTTCCAATTGAACATCATATGAATCGTGAACAATATCTCGATGCAATTTGTCAGAAGTCGGGATTTTCGCCCGGCTATTGGAAAACAAAACAGCTTAAGCTCAACGCTTTTACTGCAACTATTTTTTGTGAAAAAGATTTGGAGGCGAAATGAAAAATGTTCGTGAACCGGCAGTTGCAGGAATGTTTTATCCTTCATCTTCCAGCAAATTAAAAGAAGATGTTCAACTTCTGCTCGACAATTATAAACCACAAGAGAAATTTAATAATGTTGTAGGGATTGTTTCACCTCATGCAGGATATATTTATTCTGGAAAGACGGCAGCATTTGTATTCAACGTAGTTAAGGGAAAAAATTATAAAACAATAATTATTATTTCACCAAGCCATAGAGAATATTTTGCCGGGATTTCTATTTACAACGGGGATGCATATAAAACCCCGCTTGGCGAAGTTCCGATTAATAAAGAAATGAGATATGAATTGGTGATTGATAGTAAAATCATTTTTAATGGAATAAACGGACACCGCACCGAGCATGCTGTTGAAGTTCAAATTCCGTTTCTACAAATGGTGATGAATAATTTTTCTATTGTTCCTATCGTGATGGGTGATCAAAATAAAATGTGTATCAATGAACTTTCTCAAAGATTAGCTGAAGTTATGGATGATGAGACATTAATTATTGCGAGCTCGGATCTTTCTCACTTCCACTCAAAAGAACAAGCAGACAAACGCGATTCTATTGTAGAAAAACGAATTGCCGAATTTGATTATGAAAATTTGCAGTATGATTTAGAAACCGGAAAATGTGAAGCATGCGGCGGCGGAGCTATTGTTGCAATGATGAAAACAGCGGATCTTATAAAAAAGAAAAAATCTAAAATCCTCTCGCGTACCGATTCCGGAGATGTTACTGGTGATAATTTCGAAGTTGTCGGATATTTAAGTGCGGTGGTTTTTAGTTGAATGATCGGATAGCTTTCATTAAATTTATTACAACAACAATCAAAGATATTTATGGAAACAGCAAACACAAAAAAGAAAATTCTCCAAGCCATTGGTGAACTTCCCGATAAAATTGAAATAGAAGATGCTATGGAAAAACTTTACTTCCTTTACAAGATTGAAAAAGGAATAAAGCAAGCGGATAGCGGCGAAAAGATAGATCATCAAACGGTTAAAGAGAGATTTCAAAAGTGGCGCGAGTAACTTGGACGAATCAAGCTATTTCCGATCTTCAAGATATTTGTGAATTCATTTCAAAGGATTCATTCCATTACGCGCAAATTACTGCTCAAAAAATATTTTTGTCTGTAGAGAAACTAATTCCTTACCCCGAATTGGGAAGAATTGTTCCCGAACTTAATAACCCCGAGATTCGAGAAATAGTTCTTGGCAATTATAGAATTATTTACAGATATAAAAACAACGAGGTTGAAATTCTTACAGTTTATCACTCAGCACGACTTCTGAATTTGTAGTTCTAATTGCACTATAGTAGAATTTTTTTGTAGGGGCTGAATATATTTAGCCCTTGTAC
>QYQI01000121.1 GCA_007280825.1 Ignavibacteriales bacterium
GAATAAATACTATGAAGAGGTAATGGATAGAAAAGAAACAGAAGGAGATAATGTTGATCACAAAACAGAAAAGGATTCTACTAAACCAAAATTTAAGACTAAGAACGGACGTACTGTATACGGCGGCGGCGGTATCACTCCGGATTATATTGTAGAACCCGGTAAAGTTCCCAATTATTCCGCAGAGTTAAGAAAGAATAATGTTTACTATCAATTTGTAAGAAAAATTCTTGATAAGGACGGCACAGCACTCAAAGAAAAATACTCCAGTGATCTTAGAAAGTTCGAAAATGAATTTCAGATTAGTAATGAACAGATGCAAAGTTTTGTTAAGTATGCAGAATCACTAAAAGTGAAATATGATACTCAAGGTTATGAAGAGGATAAAGAAAATATTAGACAAAGATTAAAAGCATTTATTGCGCGTGATCTCTTTAAGAATAACGGCTGGTATTTAACTTTGTTAAAATCAGATCATCAATTTCAGAAAGCAGCTTCATTATTCGACGAAGCCGAGAAGTTAAGCGGGTTTTCAAAGTAATATATCCAACAGAGTAAAAAGAACGTGAAGAATTTATTTATATACACTGAGAAGGGAATTAAAATAAATAAAAGATCGTTGCATAAAATAGTTGTACTATTATGTAATGAACTTGAAATCAATGTATCTGTACTTGAAATAAATTTTGTTTCATCTGAAACGATACTGGGAATAAACAAAAAATATTTGAATCATAATTACAACACAGACATAATCACCTTTGATTATTCGAATGAAAGGAATAATTTAGACGGCGAAATTTTTATTTCTATTGATGATGCTCTTGAGAACAGTAAGAAGTATCATGTAACACTTAACAATGAAATATTAAGATTAGTAATTCATGGAATCCTTCATATGGCAGGTTATGATGACGTTACTTTAGCAAAAAGAAAAAAGATGAAAAAAGTTGAAGATGTTCTTGTGCAAAAATTACAAAATCTTTCTAAAGGATTAGTAGAAAAAACATGACCGGCAAAATTGTTGAAGTATTAGCGAAAATATTAGAAGGGTTGAGCAATAATTCTTCGATGGAAGAAATAAATAGTAAGTTGATGAAGAATAAACATTTCGACAAGAAAACTTTAGGGATAGCATTTAGTTTAGTCTATGATAAAATATTAACGAGAAAAACAGTTGAGACTAATAAAGAATATTTAAATAGTAAAAGTATTCGCTTATTATCGGAACTTGAAAAAGAAATATTAGGTTTAGAAAATTACAACTACATAATGCACTTATTAAATGTAGGTTTATTAGATGCTGAGAATCTTGAACTGATTTTAGATCAAATAACAATGTTTCCTGAGAGTAGAGTTTCCAGGAGGGAAATCAACTGGATAATTCTTTTATCTTTGGTTGAATATGAATCCGGTATTTTACCTGGAAGCAGATTAACATTATACTCTTCAGATACTGTCAATTAAAAGGTAATTCATAATGAGTAAAGATCTTATACTGGTGGAGTCGCCTTCCAAAGCAAAAACTATAAATAAGTATGTCGGTAAAAATTATATTGTTGAAGCAACTGTTGGACATATCAGAAATTTACCTAAGACAAAACTCGGGATTAATTTAGAAAACGGATTTGAACCGAAATTTGTAAATATCCGCAACAAAATTGATGTAATTAAGAGGATCAAATCATTAGCGGTAAAACCAAAAAAAATATATATAGCAACTGATCCTGATCGCGAAGGTGAAGCAATAGCACAAGATATTGTTGATATTTTAACAGATGCACAGAAAAAGAAAATTGAACGCGTACTTTTCAATGAGATTACAAAGAAAGCCGTGAACGAAGCTTTAACTCATACTATCAAAATTGATGATCATCTTGTTACTTCTCAAAGAGCACGTCGTGTAATGGATAGACTTATTGGATATCAGGTTAGTCCGTTCTTATGGCGGGCTGTTATTGATGAAGCGTACGGAAGTTCACTTTCTGCCGGACGTGTGCAATCAGTTGCGTTAAGATTGATCTGTGAACGCGAAGATGAAATTGAAAAGTTTGTTGCAACAGAATATTGGTCTATAGTAGCAGTTTTTAAAACCGAAAAAGGCGAAGAAATAAAAGCAAAGTTATATGAGGTTAATGGAAAGCAAATTAAAGTTCCTCCAAAACCACAAATGACTGAAGGAGATTGGGAGGAATTCTTAAAAACCAACTTTGCAATTTCTGGAGCTGAGTTAGCAAATAAAATTGCTGAAACTCTAAGATCAAAAAATAATTATGCGATAAGCGATCTTACAAAAAAAGAGAGCAAGAGAAATCCTTATCCACCGTTTATTACAAGTAGTCTACAGGTAGAGTCCTCACGCAAACTCCGTTATCGTCCAAGAAGAACCATGATGTTAGCACAACAGCTATATGAAGGGGTTGACCTTGGCAGTGAAGGAACAACCGGATTAATTACATATATGAGAACGGATTCGATGCGATTAAGTGAAGATGTTGTATCAGAAGCTAGAGATTTTATTTCAGAAAAGTACGGTAAAAATTATTTACCGGAAAAAGCAAAAGGCTATGAATCTAAAAATAAAAAGAATGCTCAAGACGCTCACGAAGCTATCAGACCTACATCACTAAAATACACACCAGAATTTGTAAAGGAATATTTAGATGAAGCTCAATTCAAAATCTATGAGTTAATTTGGAAAAGATTTATTGCATGCCAGATGGAATCAGCACGTTTGGAAACTACAACTGTTAGTATCGCGGCTGATGAATATGTCTTCAGAAGTTCCGGCACAACTATACTGTTTGATGGGTTCTTGACGCTTTATGATGAAGATCTGGAAGACAGTAATGATCAGAATGGAAACAGCGGATTAATTCCAGCCGGATTAGAATTAAATCAGAAGATGAATTTACAAGAGTTGACTCCGAATCAACATTTTACAAAACCGCCTCCAAGATATACCGAAAGTTCTCTGATTAAAGAATTGGAAAGTAATGGTATTGGTCGCCCGAGTACTTACGCCATGATAATGGGGACAATTATAGATCGCAAGTATGTAGAGCAACAGGATCGTAAATTAGTTCCTACAGAACTTGGCAGAAAAGTAAATACGATTTTAGTAAAGAATTTTGGAAATATTTTTAACGTGAACTTTACGGCTCAGATGGAAGCGGAGCTTGATCTCATTGCAGATGGAGAAATCGGTTACCTAAAAGTATTAAATGATTTTTATGAACCGTTTTCCAAAACACTTGCAGAAGTAGAATCAAATCTTGAAAAAATAAAATGCGATAAATGCGGTTCGGATATGGATATTAAAATGGGCCGCTTTGGAAAGTTTTTGGCTTGTACAAATTATCCTGAGTGTAAAAATATTAAATCGCTTAAAGATTTTGCACCAAACGGAGGTGCACCTGAAGAGACTGGTGAAATATGTCCTAAGTGCGGTTCTAAAACAGTTTTTAGAGAAGGAAAATTTGGAAGATTTATCGGATGTGAAAAATATCCGGATTGTGATTTCACAAAAGTTGTAACGCTTGGTCTAAAGTGTCCCAAATGCAGTGATGGTGAAGTAATAACAAGAAGAACCAAACGCGGAAAAATATTTTACGGATGTAATAAATATCCGGATTGTGACTTTGCAAGTTGGACAATGCCAAAACCTAAAGAAGAGGAAGAAACAGTAGAGACATCAGAAGAAGAGTTTTAATAATAAACTAACAACCCGGTTATAAATGAACCAGCTCGGGATTAAAGAAATATTAACTCAAATGCTGTCTGAACTTTCCGGTGTAAGCCGCGCATCACAAAATACAATTGATGCTTATACTCGAGATCTAAATGAATTTATCAAATTTTGTAATGATAGAGAAATCTCATCTTTCAATCGAATAACTGAAAAGACGATCCGGCATTTTGTAATAAACCTTAGTGAGAAGGGGGTTACGAAAAGCACAATATCCAGAAAACTTTCTGCCTTAAGAAGATTATTTAATTTTGCACTAAGAAATGATCTTATCGAAAATAATCCCATATCAAAAATTCCCAATCCAAAAGTAAAACGAAAATTACCGGAAATAATTAGTCTTGACTCTTTTTTGGAAATTTATAGATTACTGGATGAAAAGAAAGACGAATCATCAATTAAGATAAAAGCCATACTGGAATTACTATATGGATGTGCATTTCGTGTCTCTGAATTATGTTCTCTCAATTTTGCAGACATTGATTTTCACAGTATGAGTGTAAGAGTATTGGGCAAAGGATCGAAAGTTAGAATTGTTCCTTTAGGATCGAAATCAGCTGTTGTACTAAAAGAGTATTTTAAAAGTACATCTTCATCAAACGGATCAGAGCCATTATTTAAGAATGAATCCGGAGAAAGAATTTCTCGTCACTCGGTTTATAATATTGTAAAGCATTATTTGTCGCTAGTTACTGATATAGATAAAAAAAGTCCGCACATATTAAGGCATAGTGCTGCAACACATATGCTTGATAGGGAAGCAGATATTATGGCAGTGAAAGAAATCTTAGGTCATGAAAATCTCTCAACAACTCAAATTTATACCCACGTAAGTATCGAGAGATTAAAGAAATCTTACAAAAAAGCACATCCAAAATCTTAAAGGAGACGCTATGAATATTAGAATCACATCCCGTAAATTTAAAGCTAAAGATTCATTAAAAGATTTTATCCGCGAAGAAGTAAAATCCTTAGAAAAATTTAATGATCAGATTTTAGATGTAAAAGTTATATTGAGTTTCACACATTTGAAGGATAGCATTAAAACTTCAGAAATCACAGTTAGAATCCCGGGAAAAATAATAACAGTTACCACAGAAAGTAATGAGTTTGAAAAATCAGTTCCAATGACGATAGAGAAAATTAGAAAGCAATTAAGAAAAATAAAAACTAAGCGCTTAACAAGGCCAAAAAATGAAAGTTGATGAAAAGAATATTACTAAACAAGAAAATATCACCGTAGAATTTTTCTACAAAAGCACAAAAGATAGATTCAAGATCCAACTACTAAACGAGCAGGTTGGTTTTGAAAGACTTATTAAAGAACCTAATCTACATAGACCAGGTCTTCCATTAGCTGGTTTTCTGGAATTGTTTTCACATAACCGCGTTCAAGTTTTTGGTAATACAGAAATACGTTATCTATCAAATCTTTCTGAGGCAGAAAGGGTAAAATCACTTGATAGGTTTTTTAAATACAATATACCTTGCCTTATAATTACAAATGATAATTCTCCAACTCCCGAGATGATTCAGCTAGCTAATAAATATAAAACACCAATTTTCGGTTCTGGTTATTCAACAACAAAATTATTTTACCTTATTACAGATTTTCTAGACGATCAGTTCGCACCGCGCTTATCAATTCACGGATCTTTTGTTGATGTCTATGGAGTAGGAATGTTATTTGTAGGTAATTCAGGAATCGGTAAAAGCGAAGTTGCACTAGATCTTGTTGAAAGAGGCCATAGATTAGTTGCTGATGATGTTGTAATCCTGACTAAAAAAGGTGAAGGCATTCTGATGGGATCCGGTACGGATCTAGTAAAACATTTTATGGAATTACGTGGTATAGGCATAATTGATATAAGAAGTATGTTTGGAGTCAGAGCCATACGATTTCAAAAAAGATTAGAGGTTATGATTGAATTAGAAGTTTGGAATGATCAAACAGAATATACTAGAACCGGTTTGGACGACTCTTTTACTACATTAATGGATATTGAAATACCATACGTTAAGTTACCAATTATACCCGGTAAAAACATTACGGTTATCTCTGAAATAATTGCTCTCAATTATTTACTTAAACATTATGGTTATGATGCAGCTAAAGTTTTAACAGATAGAATTACAAAAAAAATTCAGTTAAAAAACGAGGAAATGAATCGGGCAATAGATTATTTTGAGCATGATTTTGAATAACATTGTTCTGGTTTTTATTCTTGACTACAGGGAGATCATTTATTATCTTCGCACCCTAATTTGATATGAAAAAATTTTACTACTTTTCAAAGACTAAGCTGAAATTCGTAGAAATACGCAGTTTCAATAAGAAATTCGTATTTCTCGTCTTATTTTTCTCCGTATTGGTGTCTTTCTTTATGTTTGGCACTTTTATGGTTTTCAATGAATTTATTAATCCCGATTCTGAAGTTAAAACGCTTAAAAAGAAC
>QYQI01000166.1 GCA_007280825.1 Ignavibacteriales bacterium
ATTGATTCGCTTAGCAAGCAACATGATATTCAAGTAATTGTTAAACTTGTTATTTTGTTATTAGTCGCGGGAATTATCAGCAACGTCTTTCGTTTTTTTATTCGTCAAACTATAATTGTTGTTTCAAGAGAAATTGAATTCGATCTCCGTCAAGACTTTTGGGCTCACATCCAAAGACTTCCATTAAGATTCTTCCAGAATAATTCTACCGGAAATATTATGTCTCATGCAACAAATGATATAAGCGCAGTTCGTATGTATGTTGGTCCGGCGGTTATGTACACGATTGATAACGGAATTAAATTTATTTTAACCTTTGCCGTAATGATTTCTCTTAGCCCGCTCCTAACACTTTATGCTCTCTTACCTTTGCCGCTTCTCTCGCTTGTAGTTTACATCGTGATGAAAAAAATGCATGTAAAGTACACAAGGATACAAGAAAAAATTTCAGATCTTACAACGAAAGCTCAAGAAAATTTTTCCGGAATTAGAGTAATAAAATCTTATGAAAGGGAAGATCATGAAATAAAAGAATACACAAAGGAGAGTGCTGAATATTTAAATCGTAAGATGGATCAAGTAAAACTTCAAGCGCTGTTCATGCCTGTCTTTTTTATAATAGCCGGACTTTCAGCAATCATAGTAGTTTTAGCCGGCGGAAATATGGTGATTAATAAAACTTTGAGTGTTGGCGTTATCGTTGCGTTCATGTTGTTTCTGGTAGATTTAATTTGGCCGATGATTTCTTTCGGTTGGGTTGCTAATATGATCCAGCAGGCAGATGCGAGTATGAAACGTCTGTTAAAAATATTAAATGAACCTTATGAAATTTCTAATGAAGATACCGATAACAGCATACAAGAAATTAAAGGTGATATTGAATTTAAGAATGTTTCTTTCCGTTATTCGGAAAATTTACCATGGATACTTAAGAATCTAAATTTTAGAATAAAACATGGTCAAACAATTGCATTTATCGGCAATACAGGTGTAGGTAAAACAAGTTTGATAAATCTTTTACCGCGTCTGTACGATGTTACTGAAGGTCAGGTAATGATAGACGGAAACGATGTGAGAAGAATCCCGCTTGAAGTATTAAGAAAAAATATTGGTATGGTTCCTCAAGAAACTTTTCTCTTCTCGGATACATTAGAAAAAAATATACTTTATGGATTAGATATTAAGAATCAATCTCTTGTTGATAAAGTTTCCGAGATCTCACAATTATCAAAAGATGTGTTTGCTTTTCCGCTTGGCTACCAAACAATTCTCGGTGAACGCGGAATTACACTTTCCGGCGGGCAAAAGCAGCGCTCTACACTAGCACGTGCATTAGCCATTGATCCTAAGATTTTAATTTTAGATGATTCATTCTCCGCAGTTGATACAAATACTGAAGAAGAAATATTAAAGAAGTTGAAAGATTTTATGAATGATCGAACTAGCATAATAATTAGCCATAGAATTTCAACCGTTAAAGATTCTGATAAAATTTTTGTGATTGATCAAGGAGAAATTGTTGAAGAAGGTAATCACGAACAGTTGGTTGCCAAGGGCGGAATTTATTCTGAACTCAACGCAAAACAGTTATTAGAAAAAGAACTTTTGGAAATGAACTAGAAAGAATAAGAATGGCTGAAGCACAGAAAGATGATGAAATATTAGGCAAAGCTTACGACGCAAAATTGATGCGGCGGTTGCTTCAGTATGTTAAGCCGTATAAAAAGTACGTAATCATTGCTATACTTATGAATATTATTGTCGCAGCACTTGGACCTGTTCGTCCCTACTTAACAAAAATAGCATTTGATGACAATATTAAGAATAATGATTTTCATGGATTGCTCATTATCTGCGGAATTTTATTAGCATCACTTATACTTCAAGCAGCTATTCAATATTTTCTTACTTATTACACAGAGTTGATGGGGCAAAAAATTGTTTATGATCTTCGTGTTCAAATATTTTCTCATGTACAAAAACTTGCTTTAAGATATTTCGATAAAACTCCAGTTGGAAGAACAGTTACCCGCGTTACTAATGATGTTGACTCACTTAACGAAATGTTTTCATCGGGAATTGTTTCGGTTTTCAGCGACATATTTGTAATTGTCTGGATTTTTATTTTCATGTTTGCTATGGCATGGGATCTTTCTCTTGTGACTCTTTCGGTAATGCCGGTATTGATCTATGCAACATTTTTATTTAGAAAAAAAGTTCGCGAAACTTATAGAGATGTTCGTCTGCACCTGGCGAGATTAAATTCTTATATGCAGGAACGCGTAACAGGTATGAATGTTGTGCAAATCTTCTCTAAGGAAAAAGAGGAACTAAAAAACTTCTCAAGTATCAATAACGATAATAGAGTAGTAAACATTAAATCAATCTTTTACTATGCAGTATTTTTCCCGGTAGTTGAAATGCTCAGTGTTGTTTCTGTTGGGCTCATTATTTGGTACGGCGGCGGAGAAGTTATTCAGAGCCGTTTGACAGTTGGTGTTTTAATTGCATTTTTTCAATACACTGAAATGTTTTGGCGTCCCGTTCGTGATCTTTCCGAAAAGTATAATATTCTTCAAACTGCAATGGCTTCTTCCGAAAGGATATTTAAACTTTTGGATGATAAAACAATTATTGAGAATCCGGATAATCCTTCACAGCTTCCAACAGTTCGCGGTGAGATCGAATTTAAGAATGTTTGGTTTGCTTACAATCCCGAAGACTATGTTTTAAGGAATGTTTCTTTTAGAATTAATCCCGGCGAAACCATTGCCATTGTTGGTGCTACAGGTGCTGGTAAAACAAGCATAATAAATATTCTAACAAGATTTTATGATATTGCCAAAGGCTGCATTACTCTTGATGGAATAGATATTCGGAATTTAGACAAACGCGATCTGCGGAAATATATTGCAATTGTGCTGCAGGATGTTTTCCTTTTTTCTGGAACTATAAAATCGAATATTAATCTCGGTAACGAAAAAATAACCGATGAGCAAATAATAGAAGCGGCAAAAACAGTCGGAGCTCACAAATTTATTTCTCAGCTTTCGAAAGGTTATGATGAAATTGTTAAAGAAAAAGGTGCAACTCTCAGCGTCGGACAAAAACAATTGATCTCATTTGCAAGAGCGTTGGCGTATAATCCTCAAATACTAATTTTAGATGAAGCAACTTCCAGCGTTGATACTGAAACCGAACAGATCATTCAAAACGCTATCGAAAAACTATTAGTAGGCAGAACCTCGATAGTAATAGCGCATCGTCTTTCTACGATTCAGAATGCGGACAAAATTCTTGTAATGCACAAAGGCGAATTAAAAGAAATTGGAACACATCAAGAACTTCTGGCAAAAAGGGGAATTTACTACAAACTTTATCAGTTGCAGTATAAAGATCAAGAAGTTGGACAAAACATCTCTTAGTATGTTAAGATCTAAAACATAGATTGACACATCAAACTCTATTAATTAAATTGCTTTCGCTTAACATCAAAAAGTTATAGAAAAATTACTGGAGAAAATTAATGGCAACAAAACGATTCATGACATTACCACGCCATATTATGGAAGGTGAAAAACTCCACCCTGAAGCAACCGGTGAACTCTCGGCAATTCTGCTCCAACTTAGTCTTGCTGCAAAATTAATTTCTCTCGAAGTAAATAAAGCGGGACTAGTGGAAATACTCGGATTTACCGGTGATGAAAATGTTCATGGTGAGAAAGTTAAGAAGCTTGATATTTATGCGCACGAGATGTTGATCAAAGCGATGGATCATGGCGGATACTTTTGTGTTATGGCTTCAGAAGAAGAAGAAGATATAATACATTTACCTCCGCATCACAAAATTGGAAAATATGTTTTGCTTTTCGATCCGCTCGACGGTTCATCGAACATAGATGCTAACATCAGCATCGGAACGATCTTTTCTATATATAAAAGGATCAGTCCAGGCAACGGACCGGGTACACTTCAAGATTGTTTACAGCCGGGTTTTCAGCAAGTTGTTGCCGGTTATGTGGTTTATGGTTCTAGTACAATGCTTGTTTATACATCAGGACACGGTCACGGTGTTCATGGTTTTACATTAGATCCAGCATTCGGAGAATTTTTATTATCTCATGATGATATTAAAATTCCTAATCAGGGTAGGATTTATAGTCTTAATGAAGGCAATTATTTTACCTGGCCGTTAGGTTTAAAAAATTACATAAAATATCTTCAATCAAATTTGTTTGATGGAAAACCGTATCAAGCTCGTTATGTAGGTTCGATGGTTGCTGATATTCATCGCACATTGTTGTATGGCGGCATCTTTATATATCCTGGTGATAAAAGAAATCCAAAAGGTAAACTTCGGTTAATGTACGAATGTAATCCAATGGCATTTATTATGGAAGAAGCCGGCGGGAGAGCTACAGACGGGAAAAAAAGAATTTTGGAAATACAACCAACAGGTTTACATGAGCGTACTCCGGTCTTTATAGGAAGTATGAAAGATGTTCTTCTGGTAGAAAAGTATTTGAGAGAAGGGCAAGACAGA
Organism: Ignavibacteriales bacterium; assembly: GCA_007280825.1. Classification (GTDB taxonomy): domain Bacteria; phylum Bacteroidota; class Ignavibacteria; order Ignavibacteriales; family Melioribacteraceae; genus Fen-1258. Next base: position 4,544 of record QYQI01000166.1, read on the forward strand.
TATTAAATTGCAACCTGCCTATCGGCAGGTTAGTAATTTCGGTTAAGAATTAATTTTTTTGAGTTCTTCTGTTAATCTATTTGCTAATTCTTCTTTTGTTATTCCCTCAATTTTAATTTTTGTAGACTTAACTAAAATTTCGGGAGAATCACCTTCGCCGGTCATGAATTTATAAAGATTAAATCCGAGTCTGTTCCTATCATTCATGATCGGTATATTTTCCTTAAACATTTCTACAATGTTGTAACATTTTTTTTCAATTGAGCTTTCAGGGAATACTTTTGTGGCTGGAGGCGGTAATGTCGTCATGATAAAACCTTCTAATTTTGTATTGCACAAAAATAAACAAGAGTCATTTGACTAACAACTCTTTTGAGGTTCTTGATGTAAGCATGTTGGAAGCAATTCTTGAATTGGTTAGATTTGTATATAAAACAAAGGTTAAACCTATTGTCGGATTCAACAAAATATAAAATTCTTATTATTAGACTAAGCTCGCTCGGAGATATTCTACTTACAACACCGGTAGTTAGAGCCATCAATAAAGAATATCCCAATTCACAGATTGATTATGTTGTTAAGAAACAATACTCATCTTCTTTACAGTATAATCCATTCATCTCCTCTCTTTACCTTTACGAAAAAGAAAAAGTTAAAAGTATTAAAGACCAAATCCATAAAAAGAAATATGATATGATCATTGATCTTCAGAATAATTTACGGAGTTGTGCACTTACATTTGGATTAGGAACTGAAGTAAAGCGTTTTAAGAAACCGACTTTTAAAAAATTATTATTAGTATGGACTAAAATTAATTTGCTGAAAGAAATTAAACCAATGCCAATGCGTTATGCCGAGATTGCAGCGCTTCAGCTTGATGATAACGGATTGGATCTTTTCATTCCCAAAAATATAAATCCCCAATTGGCTGCGGGTAAAAAGTATATTGGAATTTGCCCCGGGGCAAAACATTTTACAAAACAGTGGCCGGAAGAATATTTTATAGAACTTGGTAATAGATTAAGCAGTCAAAATTCCACCATAGTAATCTTCGGCGGAAAAGATGATCAGAAATTGTGTGAAGCAGTATCATCTAAAATTGAAAACAGTATTAATCTTTGTAACAATAATGATCTTCTGCAGACAGCAATTGATATGAAGCAATGTCAGCATATCATTTGTAATGATTCAGGATTAATGCATACAGCAACGGCTGTAGGAACATCTATTACTGCTATCTTCGGTTCAACAGTAAGTGAATTTGGTTTTTTACCATATCTATCTGCTAATTCAATCTTAGAAAATAATTCTTTATCTTGCCGACCGTGCAGTCATATTGGAAGATCAAGCTGCCCGCAAACGCATTTTAAGTGTATGAAAGAGATTAAACCAAACACAGTTTTTGATCACGTAAAATCTTTCTTATAGGTTTATGAAAAACATCTGGTATCTTTTCTATAACGGTATTGTTATTCCTTTTGTAAAATTATTTCTATTTACGGCCCAATTTTTTAATAAAAAAATTAAAATAGGAATTAAAGGAAGGAAAAAGTTATTTGAAAATTTAATTATTGATCTTGCCGGAATTGACCGCGGCAAAAAAATGATTTGGTTTCATTCTTCTTCTATGGGAGAATTTGAACAAGCTAAACCTATTATTGAAAAATTACGTGCTGAAAAAAAAATAAATGTTATTGTTACTTTCTTTTCACCTTCAGGTTATAATAATTCTCTAAAGTATCCGCACGCCGATATAATTGCGTACTTCCCTTATGATACTCCAATTATGACAAGCCGTTTCCTAAATCTTGTAAGACCAAATTTAGCCGTCTTTATGAGATATGATATTTGGCCAAACATGATATGGCAGCTCAAAAAGAAAAAAATCCCGAGTTTTATTGTTGATGCAACTATGAGGTCTAAAACTTCGCGCAAATGGATTATATCGAAGAGTTTTCACAAAGCGCTTTATTCTTATGTAACCAGAATATTAGCAGTCTCAAATAGTGATGAAGAAAATTTCAAAGAGTTCAATATCAATGGGGATAAAATTAAAGCGGTTGGAGATACAAGATTTGACCGTGTTTATCAAAAAAGTCTTCAAGCAAAAGAAAAAAAACTTTTTAAGGATAGATTTTTTGACGGTAAAAAAATTTTTGTCCTCGGCAGTTCATGGGAAAGCGATGAAGAAGTTATGCTTCCTGCTTTAATAAAACTTATGGAAGTAAATCCGGAAATAATTACGATTATTGTACCGCATGAGCCGACGGAATTACACCTTGAATCTGCAGAACACAATTTTATAGGTAAATTCGATTCAATCCGATTTTCTTATTTGAACAATTATAAAGGTGAACGTGTAATTATAATTGATTCGATAGGAATACTTTTTACGCTATATACTTATGCACATGCTGCTTATGTGGGTGGGAGTTTTAAGCAAGGCATTCACAATGTTCTAGAACCGGCTGTGTACGGAATACCGATTTTGTTTGGGCCGAAATATGAAAACAGCCAGGAAGCAGTTAAGCTGGCCGAAATCGGCGGCGGAATTGTTGTAAGAAATAAAAGAGAAGCATATAAGAACCTCAGAAAAATATTCACAGATGAAAAACTAAGATTGAGTTTAGGTAAAATTTGCGCTGATTATGTGGAAAAAAACATTGGCGCTACATCAAAAATATTAGATGAAATTTCCCGTTTTATCTAACTGGCCAGATAATATCATGCTGAATTATCAAGGTTTGGCTGCCTTAGTAACTATTAACCACCTTTCTTATTTAATTTAGTCTCTCTATTTCATAAATTATAACACATATAGTTTGAGATTATTTAATGTCATCATCGCTCGATAAAACTTTTGAAAAAACCAGATCGGAATTTTCTTTTAAGGAAATTCTTGATTTTACACCCGTTGGAATATTAATATTTCAACGCGATTGGAAAATTAAATTTGTTAATACAACCTTTTTCCAATTCAGCGGGGTTATGGGTGAAATTCCCGAGGATCTAATAGGGAAAAGTATTTTTGAGAATAGACTTTTTAGCGATGCAGATATTCGTGATGATCTAACTTTAGTAAAAAATGGTCAAGCATTTGAAAGAGAAATTATTTCTAAACAAACATTAAGCGGAGGGAAATATTCAATTCATCTTAAAGGAGCTCCTGTAGTTCTTGACGGAGAATATACAGGCGGTGTTTTAGTTCTTGAAGATCTAAAAAGCAGTCCCGAAAAATCTTATACTTCTTTGATTCAAACAGATGATTTCCAAAAATTTCTCGGAACGATAAGCGATTTTTATTTAGTTACCGATAGAGAAGGTTCTATTAAAGTAATGCAATCTTCCGAAGCCGAGAATTATGATTTTATATTTGAAACAGATACTAGCAAGAAAAATATTTCTCAAAACCTCTCATCTATTCTATTTAAAAAACTGTTAGAGAATGTAGTTTCCTCAAATAAAGTACTTACAACACAAATTCCCTTTATACGAAATCAAAGAGAAATTAATGCCCGTATCACACTTATACCTTTTAGTGATAATGGAAACGAGGTTCATTGGGTTGTTCTTTTATTAAAAGATTTGAGTAAAGATTCCGAACATGTTGGCTTATCGGAAGAAGAGATAAATGAACTTACAAAATACCAGCAGATAACGGCAACAGTGATGGACGGTCTTATCGGGACAAACAAGAACGGTAAGATCACTTTCTGGAATGAATCTGCTGCTAAACTTTTTGGGTTAACCCGCAGTGAAGTTTACGGTAAAAATATTGGTAAAATTTTTCCAACTCTTAATGATAATTATTTCGAAAAACTATTAAAGGAAATTAAAATCTCTAAAATTTGGAGAGAACAATTTCACATTAGCGAAGATGAAAGTATTGCCGAATACTATGATGTTAAAATTGGAATAATTGGCGAAGACGAAAATGAAACAATAATTTTCTTGTGTACCAGCGTTTCAGACCGTATTAAGAATGAAGTGTTGCTCAAGAAATCCGAAGAACGTTTCCGAAATATCGTTACAAATTCTCACGAATATATTTGCACTCTAGATCTCTCTGAAAAAATTACATATGTCAATCCACGCTTTCTTGAAGTTTTTCAATATGAAAAAGATGAAATTAAAAAACTCATTTTTTCAGATCTGGTTGATCCGAATTTCTTATCAAAAGAAAAATTTGATTTCCAGGATATCGCTGAAAGGGAGATGCAGTCAATTGAACTTCCTCTAATAACAAAACTTGGGCAAAAGCTTTATGTACTGGCAAGCTTTTCCTCTGTTAACGATCTAAGCGGGAATGTTCAATATTACAATGTCATCCTCACTGATATCACACTTAAAAAAGATTCAGAAAAAGATTTGATGATGATCCGCTCTGTCTTCGAAGCTTCACTGGATGGGATAGTATTGGTAAGTAAAAATAAAATCGTACTTGTAAATGATTCTTTCGTTCAGATATTTGGATATAAGAGTGCCAGCGAAATTTTCGGACTTAATCCGTTGGAGTTCGTAAATATCAAAGACAGAGAAAAAATTTCCAGCTACATGGAATTAACAAAAGCCGGCAAAGATTCTCCTCCTCGTTATTACTTTACAGGAAGAAAAAGAAATGACGAATCATTAGAAGTTGAAAATTCAGTTTCTCTATACCAAATTGAAAATGAAAGATTTGCAGTCTGGGTTTTGAGAGATGTAACCGAGGAGAAAAAAGCTCAAAGCGCGTTATTGCTTTCCGAAGAAAGATATAGAAGTATTTCTGAAAACATTAATGAATGCATTTGGACTGCCGAAAGACAAGACGGAAAATTAAAAGCAGTATTTTATACACCCGCAGTTAAAAAAATTACCGGCTATAGTGCCGAAGAATATTTAAATGATTCTTCATTATGGAAAAAAATTATTCATCCCGATGAAACAGAAGAAATAGTAAATAAATTTTACAATTTTTATGGCGATATAGTTAGAAATTCAGAAGTGTTTGAATATAGAATTATAGATACGCTCGGTAATATTATTTGGATCGAAAACAGAATAACACTTGTGCGCGATATAAAAGGAGAAATTCAAAAAATATTCGGAATATTAAGTGATATAAGTCTTTCAAAACGTGCCGAAGATGAATTAAAAAAATCTGCTTTGAATCTACAAGAACTTAATGAAACAAAAGATCGGTTCATTTCTATTATCTCTCATGATTTACGAACACCGTTCAGTTCAATTCTTGGGTTCACAGATATACTTTTAAATGATAAAGATATTGAAGAAGAGAAAAGGATTCAGTATATCCAGTATATACAAGATTCATCAAAAAGTATGTTGAGTCTGGTCAATTCGCTTTTAGATTGGACAAGATTACAAACGGGCAGTATTAAATTTGAACCTGATAGGATCAATGCAAAATATTTAATTGATAAATCAATGCAGATTTTATCCGGAGTTGCTTTACAAAAGAAAATTAAACTTATCTCTGAACTGGAAAAAGATTTTTACATACATGCTGATGAAGGATTGATTTCTCAAGTTTTTAATAATTTATTATCGAATGCAATCAAGTTTACAAAAGCAGACGGGGCAATACGTATAAGTGCACATGCAAATATCGAAAAGAAACAAGTTGAGTTTAGTGTTAAAGATAACGGTGTTGGAATTCGCAAAGAAGATATTTTTAAGCTCTTTAAGATAGACACTAAATATACGACAAGCGGAACTGCAGGAGAGAAGGGAAGCGGATTAGGTCTATCTTTAGTGAATGATATTATCCATAAACATGGCGGTGAAATTTGGGTGGAAAGTGAAATTGGAAAAGGGACCACATTTACTTTTTCAATTCCTGTTGCTTCCGCGAATATACTTTTAGTTGATGATGCAAAAACAGACCGCATGCTCTATGCAAAACTGATCAAGAGCTTGGTATCAAACTACAATATATTGGAAGCGGTTGACGGTAAACAAGCTCTCGAGATAATTAAACAATCTCTGCCAGCACTGGTAATTACAGATCATAAAATGCCGGTAATGAGCGGTTACGATTTAGTAAAACAATTAAACATTACTGAACTAAAATATAAACCGCCTGTAATTATTTTAAGTAGCGATATAAATAAATCCATTGAAGCCGAGTATAAGGAATTAGGCGTTGAGTATGTATTTCAGAAACCGGTAAATCTTGCTAATTTCAAAAATGCTATTGAACGCTCGTTGAGGAAGGCAATATTTAGTTAATATTTTGTAGAGACTCGATTTATCGAGTCTCTAGCGTGAAGGAAGACTTCATAAATAAAGTCTCTACAATATTTTATTTCAGTTTCAAAACCATTCCGGTTGTTGTTTCCAAAATAATCTTTCCTTGCACTTCATACATAGCTTTTGTCACGGCAGAATTTTTATCAACTAAAACATCATATCTTCCTACCGGAAGAGTAAACTCTAATTCTTGTTTTGGGTCTGCGTTGAAGATAACTATGAATTCATCTTTCTCGTGTTTCAAAATGTAGCTGAAACCAAATTTACTATTCGGATGATCGGTGAAAATAATATTTTCATATTCGGCATAGCGAAATGCCGGATATGTATTTCGCAAAGAGATTAATCCCTTGTAATAATCAACAAGTTCTTTGTTGATCTTAGCATGTTTATAATTAATGTAATTTGTTTCGTTGTCTTTGTTATATGAATTATGATCAATCTTACCTTTGTCGTTATCCTTCACTTTAATATTAAAAGGAACAACTTTCGATCTTGCAAATTCCTGTCCTTCGCTTATCATAGTAATTCCTTGCGAAGTTAAAAGGAACAGCGCACCAAGTTTATTAAGCTTCATTTGGTTTGGTGTCAGCTTAACATTTTTATCTGCATCTTTAATGATTTTTCCCGGATTAACTTCGCGGGAAGCGATTCTAATAAAATCGCCGAGCGTATAACCATCGTGTGATTCTAAATAATTTACAGAATGTTCTTTCTTCTGAAAAAGTCCGAGAGTGTCTTGGACTAATGTTCCATTAACATAACTCTTAATTCTTTTCGGAGAATTATTTCCATACCATTGACCAAAGATCCAGCCAAGTCCGTTATTTGGATTTTCTCCTTTGATTCCGTTACGGATCTGATCATTCCAAGGCGCCCAGCCGCGTAATGAAAACCCGGCAGGATCGTATCCGCCGCCCCATGGTTCGCAAGTAAAAATAACATTGGGATTCACTTTTTTAGCTTCAGAAATAATCTCTTCAATTGTTTTCCAATCTAAAAGTTTTCCAAGATCAAAACGGAAACCGTCTATGTGATATTCTTTCATCCAATACAAAATACTTTCAATAATTAACCGCCGCATCATCGGCCGTTCGGTTTTTAAATCATTACCGCAATAACTTTCGGCTAAATAATTTCCTTTAGAATCCAATCTGAAATAATATTCTTTATCAATCTGTTTGAGGTTGCCTGTCTCATATTCCGAAAGGTGATTGTAAACTACATCCATCATCACCGCAATGCCTTCTTTGTGAAAAGCTTTTACCATATCCTTAAAAGATTTTCTCTGCGAACCGTCTTTCCCGATCCATCTATTCCATTTCAGATTGTCCCAACTTTCATTGTAGTAAGCGGCAGGTGCAAAAAAGTTGGAAGTCATATATCCCCAATGATTTCGTTCGTATGGATTCCATGTATTATACTTTCCGGAGATCGAATCCTTAAATGGAATTTCTATATTCCCAAATTCTTGTGATGGTAAAAGTTCAACAGTATTAACTCCAAGAGTTTTAATGTAACTGAGTCCTCCGGTAATATTATTTTCTGTTAAACCTTTGTATGAACCGCGATTCTTAGCTCCGGATGTTTTATGTGCGGTCATATCACGAACGTGCATTTCATAGATGATGAGATCCCGCCAATCTCTCTGAATCCAACTTGTTCTTTCCCAATCATATTTTTCTTCTTTTGTAACGATAGCAAGCCGCGGACTCATGTAAGTAGTATAGGATGTAACAGCTTTTGCATAAGGATCTACACACACAGGCATATTCGAATTAGAAAGATCATCTCCGGTATGATAAACCTTATATCCGTAATATTTCCCGTAGAGTTCCCCATCTAGTTCAGTTTCCCAAACACCATTTTCATCTTTGGTTAAGAAATATTCTTTACTGATTTTATTTTCTGGTTTGTCGTACAAACAAAGGGTTACTTTTATATCAGAAGGAGTAAACAATCTGAAATAAGTTTTCTTATTCTCAACGTAAGAGCCGAGTTTTTTATCTGAGAAGAATTTATCCAGACCTGAATAACGTTTTTGAAATTCAATCGTGTCTGTAATTGTTTCTAGAGATTTTATTTCTTTGAGATACAATTTTTCACCCGTAGTTTTTTGTGATAGGAGAGTGATACCAATAATTAATAAAACTGTAATTATTATCGAAATTTTCTTCATATTATTTAATATATTATTTGAATATTTAGGTTTCCGACATCATCAGTATTTATATGTAAAATATTTTTTTCTTTATCAAAAGATACTACCGAACTCTGTAATTCTTTATCATTTAGAAATATTTTTTTAGGCTGTTTTGTATCAAGTAAAGTAAAAAGATATTTCTTCCGGTCGTTCTTAAAATCAGTTTTTAATTTAGTAACAAGTAATTTAGTAATCTTAGGATCTCTCTCTAAAGAAAATTTAGTTAATGAATATTTTCCATTCTCATATTCATAGCTTTGTCCATCATCTTCATAAAGAGTGTATTCACATTTCTCAGAAGGAAATATAACAAGCTCAAGCTGTTCTATCTTTTTCTCTCCAATATAATTCTGTACTTCCTGCATTGGAACTACACCACCTTCTTTAATGTAGAGCGGAATTTTGTTCAGCGGAACTTCTATCACAGACCACTGTCCGCCGGCTACTATTTTATTCCCATTCCAATCATACCATTTACCTTCGGGCAGATAAAACTTTTTGAAACTGTCTGTTGATAGCAATACAGGTGCAACTAATAAATTATCTCCGATCATAAATTGGTATTGGGCTTCATTGCGGTAACAATTTTCATCTTTCGGATAATTCACAAACATAGAACGCATTATCGGTAATCCGGTTTGAGATGAACAATAAAATTCGTTATACCAGAATGGAATAAGTCTGTAGCGCATTTGAATTGCCTGGCGGGATAATTCTTCTACATTTTCGTTGAACGAAAACGGTTCGCGCGCTTTTGTATCAATAGCAGAATGACCTCTGAAGAATGGTGTAAATGCACCAAGCTGCATCCATCTAACATACAGATCATTTGTCGGTTCACCCATAAATCCTCCGACATCAGAGCCGACGAAAGAAACTCCGCTTAATCCTAAGTTTTGAGACATTGTGCATGCGAGTTTTAAATGTTCTTCTGTTGATTCATTATCACCGGTCCATACTGCAGAATAACGCTGCACTCCTGCAAATCCGGCTCGTGTTAAAATAAAATGTCTCTTGCTGGAATATTGTTTTAATCCTTCCCTTGTTGCTCGTGCCATCGAGAGTGCATACACATTATGTATTTTTTTATGATCTGCAATGAATCCGTTATCATCAAATTGTACTATGTCGGGAAAACTTTATCCCCAAGTAGAAGGTTCATTCATGTCATTCCAAAATCCTTCAATGCCAAGATTTAGAAATGCAGAAAGATTTTTTCCCCACCAATTGCGGGTTTCTTTTTTTGTGAAATCCGGAAAGTAAGCCCAGCTTGGCCAAACTTCTCCTTGATAAGG
>QYQI01000033.1 GCA_007280825.1 Ignavibacteriales bacterium
CAGCGGAATAGCTTTCGGATTGTTACAAATAAATATTGGTTATTTGATTTATAAGTTTATAACAGATTAATGTGCATCCAACCAATTATCGCCAACTCCGGTTTCAGCAACAACCGGAACATCTAACGGTAAAGCATTCTCCATAAGTTCTACTATTAATGGACGTAATTCTTCAACTTCATCTTTGTGAGCGTCAAAAACCAATTCATCGTGTACTTGTAAAACCATCTTTGTTTTTGCTTTTCTTTTTTCTAACTCATTATGGATTTTGATCATCGCAAGTTTAATCATATCAGCGGCACTTCCTTGTATAGGCATATTAATGGCAACACGTGCTTCGAACTGCTGAACGACTCTATTCTTACTATTAATATTTTTTAAATATCTTCTTCGTCCATACAGTGTTTCTGCATATTCTTTCTTTTTGGCTTTGGCAATTAATTCATCCATAAATTTTCTTACATTCTTGAATGAAGAGAAATAATCATCAATAATATTTTTAGCTTCAGCTTGTGTTATTCCCAATCGGTTTTTCAAACCAAACGGACCAAGTCCATAAAGAATTCCAAAATTTACTTCTTTAGCTTTGCGCCGCATATCTTGTGTAACATCTTTTGGATCAACTTTAAAAATTAATGCGGCAGTTCTTCTGTGAATATCTTCTCCGGATTGAAACGCATTCATTAATGTTTCATCATGACAAATGCTTGCCATTATTCTTAATTCTATTTGGCTGTAATCAGCGGAAAGAATTACGTGGTTCTTATCCCGCGGCACAAACGCTTTGCGGATTTCCTTTCCAAGATCAGTTCTGATAGGAATATTTTGAAGATTAGGATCATTACTTGATAGTCTTCCGGTTGAAACTGCAGCTTGATTGTAAGACGTATGTATTCTTCCTGTGCTAGGATGAATCAGTAACGGAAGTGAATCTGCGTAAGTTGATTTTAATTTTGCTACCTGGCGGTAATCAGAAATTATATCAATGATCGGATGCGTGCCGCGTAAATATTCTAAGGATTTTGCATCGGTAGAATATCCGGTTTTAGTTTTAGTTGTCTGCGGAAGTTTTAATTTATCAAAAAGTATTTTCTGGAGTTGCTGTGTGGAATTTATATTAAAATTCTCTCCGGCATGTTCTATTATTTCTTTGGAATAGTTCTCAAGTAAGATCTGTAGATCATCACTAAATATTTTTAGATTTTTAGTATCAATTCTTATCCCGGTTCGTTCCATATCTTCCAATACCGGTACAAGAGGGAACTCGATATCGTAGGCAAGTTTTTCTAATTTTTCTTTTTTTAGTTGTTTGTCCAGTAGTTCGTAAAGTCTAAATGTTATATCTGCATCTTCGGCGGAATAATCGGAAAGCTGGTTGGGATCAACCTCAAATATTTTTTCCGGAGTTTTTTTAGATCCGATTAATTCAAGTAAAGCAATGGGGCGGTACTTTAAATACTTTTCTGATAAATCATTCATACCATGTTTTTCATCCGGATCAATAACATAACTTGCAAGCATTGTATCGAAATAAAAATTCTTTACTTCAATTCCGTAATGACGAAGTACTCCAATATCATACTTACCGTTTTGGCAGACTTTTTTAATTTTATTATTCTCAAAAACTGGTTTGAACAATTTTACAAAATCATCTGTCGGTAAACGGTCGGACATATCGGTGGAGAAAAGGGAAGAAGATTCCGCAGAAGGATTAGTCGCAACAAAAAATGCTTCTTTAGGTTTTACTGCAAAAGAACATCCGGCAAGATTTACATTCAATGTATCAAGTCCGTCTGTTTCAGTATCAAATACAAATAGTTCACTATCTGATAGTTTCTCTACTAGTTCTTTCGCTTCCTTATATGTCAATATAAGTTTGTACCTAACTTTACCTTTATCAAACACAGAGACCTCTTCATTTTCAACTTCTGCAATTGCCACTTGTTTGATTTCTTCTTTTATCTCTGTTGGTTTTTCCGGATTATCTTCTAGAAAAAGTTTTTTAAGTTTGTTTGCAAATGATTTGAATTCTAACGCACCAAATATTTTTAGAAGTTTTTCAATATCCGGGTTATGAAATTTTGCTTCATCAAAATTCATATGGAAAGGTGTATCAATCTTTATCGTTGCAAGTTCTTTCGATAGGAATGCGTTTTCTTTGCTCTCTGTAAGTTTGTTAACGATACTTGCTTTATCAATCTGGTCTAAATTTTTGTAAATGTTCTCGAGTGTTTTAAATTTCTGAATAAGTGGAACAGCAGTTTTGGGACCAATACCGGCAACACCGGGTATATCATCGGATGAATCACCAACCAGTGCTAGATAATCTATCATCTGAATTGGTTCAAAACCCATTTCCTCGCGGACTTTATCTTCATCTAGAATAACTATCTCATCAGTTGATTTTCCCGGTTTAACAACTCTGATATTTTCAGAGATGAGTTGAATGTAATCTTTATCCGGAGTGATAGCATAACAATCAAATCCTTGTTTCTCAGCTTCTTTAACTGCTGTGCCGATTAGATCATCTGCTTCGTAACCTGGTAAAATATAAATTGGAATGTTGAACGCTTCTATAATTTCTTTGATTCTTTGAATTTGCGGAATCATATCCTCGGGCATTGCTTGGCGTGAAGATTTATAATTCTCATATCTTTCATGCCTAAAAGTTTTTTCTTTAGAATCAAAACCGACTGCAAGGTAATCCGGTTTAGTGTCTTCAATAATTTTGAAGAGTTGATTAAGAAATCCAAACACTGCAGATGTTGGTTCGCCGGCTGCTGTTATAAGTGGACGGGAAATAAATGCATAGTATCCTTTGTAGGCAAGTGCCATAGCGTCAATAATCACGAATTTTTTCTTTATCGAATTGCTGCTGTCAGTTGATTTTTTAACGGTGCTCATTTTAACTCGTTTAGTTATTTTGGTTATATTTTCGATAGAGAATATAGTTACATTCACACAATATCTACAAAACAATAGGAAATTCTTATGCGGATATTCTTAAAAGCAACTTTCGTACTTGTTCTTTTTCTTCCATTAATTTCGAATTGTCAAAATGCTCAGCGAGATTCATTTTATGTAGCCAATTGGAACGTGGAAAATCTGTTTGATACAATTCATGATCCTGTAAAAGATGATAAAGAATTTTTACCGGATTCACCACGTCAGTGGAACGATGAAAAATATGAACAAAAACTTACCAATCTTGCTAAGGTTATTAATTATATGAATAACGGATGCGGCCCGGATATTTTAGCTGTTGAAGAAGTTGAAAACATAAACGTTCTAAAAAGGTTGATATATAAATTAAGAGATAGAGATTATATGGTTGCTCACCGTGATTCTCCAGACGCAAGAGGAATTGATGTGGGACTACTATATGATAGAAGTATATTTGATATTGATAGTTTAGCTGCAATTCATGTTGAACTGCCTGATCACAATCCGACTCGAGATATTCTCCATGTTGTTTTGATTCATAAAAAGAGTAAAGAAAAAGTTCATGTTTATGTTAACCATTGGCCTTCGAGAAGAGGCGGAGAGCAAAAATCAAATTCTAATCGTGTTACAGCGGCTGAAGTATTAAAAAGCAGTTTGGATACACTTGCCTTAACTTCACCAAAAAGCAACGTAATTATTCTTGGCGATTTTAACGATGAACCGAATAATGAATCAATCGAACAGTTCTTGGGAGCTAAAGATTTTGATTGTGGTACAGCAACAAATTCAGTTTGGGTAAATCTGGCTTATAAGAAATTTTCTAACAAAGAAGGTTCGTACTTCTTCGGTGGAAAGTTTGATATGATAGATCAAATAATTATTTCTACAACTTTTCTTGATGGAAAACGTCTTGAGTATGAATGTAATTCGTTTGATGTTATAAAACCGCCATTTATGATTTCACAAAAAGGAAATCGAGAGGGAGGCGCTATTCCAACTTTTAACGGAAATATTTATGTAGGCGGTTATAGTGATCACTATCCTGTTGGTGCAAAATTTAGAGTGAAAGGGAAAAAATGAAATCCGAAAAGGTATTTCTTTTATTTGGCGCTTCCGGAGCTTTGGGAAGAACTGCAGTAGATTTTTTCCTAAATCAAGATTATGATCAATATTATTTCTTTACCCGAGAGAAATATGATTTGAAATCTTCCAACAAAAAATATGAGATGATTTTAATTTCAGATATGGCAAAAGAAGAAAATGTTGCAAAAGCTTTTCAAAACGTAGTTCGGAAAGAAGGTGCAAATTATTTTTTATTTGATACAATCGGTGCTTATATAGGTGGTGAATCAATAGCTGATACTAAGTATGCAGATTTCTTAAAAATGCTTAACATCAATCTTTGTACTGCATTTCTAATATCAAAATATTTCTCTAAGCTTGTTCAAAATTCTAACGGCTCTTCGATTTGTTTTACAAGTGCACAATCAAGTTTATATCCGGAAGAAAATAGAGCCGCTTATAATATTTCCAAACATGCACTTAATTTTTTAGTAAAGACATTATCATTTGAAGGGAAGAAAATTAATTTAAGTGCTAATGCTGTTGCCCCGTACGTTATTGATAGTGCTGCAAATCGTGAATGGATCGAAGATACAACGAAATTGGTTACTACTTCTGAAATTTGCAGCATTGCTCATTCATTTTTTCAAAACTATAAAACCGTTACCGGAAATATTGTTGAACTTCCAGGAAGTATCGGTTGAAATGGTTATTTTGTTTTGTAAAATAAATCTTGTTTGAATAATTGGAGTAATTATGAGTCTAAATGAAAAAATAAATCAAGATCTAAAAGATTCAATGCGTTCCGGAGATAAAATTCGATTAGAGACGATTCGCTCAATACGTGCTTTGATTCTCGAATTTGAAAAGAGTGGAAGCGGTAAAGAATTAAATTCCGAAGAAGAAATAAAAATGTTAACAACAGCCGCTAAGAAAAGGAAAGAATCAATCGAGCAATTCCGAAACGGCGGGAGAAATGAACTTGCTGAAAAAGAAGAAGCCGAATTGAAGATCATTGAAGAATATTTACCGAAACAACTTTCTTTGGATGAAATTTTAGAAGAGGTAAAGAAAATTGCTTCTGATGTTGGTGCAAAAGCAAAGGAAGATTTCCCAAAATTAATGCCCGCTGCAGCAAAAGCACTTAAAGGAAGAGCAGACGGAAAAATTGTTAAAGAGATCGTTGAAAAATTATTGAGCGGTAATTGAATTATCTTGATTATATAACCATTGTTATAATACTGATCGGGTTTCTACTCGGATTTAAGGACGGACTTGTAAGAAAGATCATTGGTCTGCTCGGATTAATAATCGGGATTGGATTAGCTGTTCAGTTCTCCGGAAGTGTCGGTAAATTACTAATCCGCTTTTTTAACAATGACGAATATTTATCTAGTATAATTGCCGGTATTTTAATATTTCTAATTGTAATTCTCATAGCAACTATCATAAAAAGAATCGTACACCCGTTTGATAAAGTAAATCGTATAATAAACCAATTACTTGGCGGTGTAATTGGTGCTGTTCAGATTATTTATTTTATGAGCGCTGTATTTTTGTTTCTTAATATTTTTGGATTTCCGAAGACCGAACAGAGGAATAACTCGCTTTCATATAACTTTGTTCTTAATTTGATTCCTAAGACGATAGATTTTACAATGGGTCAGAAATCCAAAGCATCTGATTATTTTAAGCAGTACATAGAAAAAAAAGATATTGACAATTCATCACAAATAGATTCACTTCCTAAAAAATAATGATAACCAAAGACGTTTTAGAAAAATTAGAGTTTAATAAAGTTATAACTCATATCGAGAAGTATTGTTCTACGGAGAATGGTAAGAAAGCTATTCAAAACTTGGTTCCGCTTGAATCAATTGATGAAATAAAGAAAAACGGTGAGCAAGTAAACGAAGCAAAAGAAATTCTTATCAAGAATAATATACCGCCATTCGAATATTTACCTGATCTAAATGATGTTCTTTCTCGAAGCCGAATCGAAGGGTCAGTTCTAACTTCAAAACAAATTTTAGATGTTTTAAAACTTGCTGAAACTTCACGCAAACTTTTCCAATTCTTAAAATCGAAAGATATTTCGCAGACATATTTAAAAGAATTTACCGATCTGCTTTTAGTTGATAAAGTTTTTGAACATCAAATCGGGAAAGTGTTCACCGAGAATGGCGAAATTAGAGATGACGCGAGTCCAAAGCTCCGAGAGATTAGAATTGAGATAAGAGAAAAAGATGCGGCACTTCGTAAACAAGTTCAAAAATTACTGAAACAACTGAGCGATTCTTATTTAGTTCAAGAAGAATATATAACTCAACGTGATGGAAGAATTGTACTTCCCGTAAAGTCAGAACACAAACGGCATGTAAGAGGATTCGTTCATTCAGAATCTTCATCAGGACAGACTGTTTATATTGAACCCGAAGAAACTTTAGAATTGAATAATGAAATATTGTCACTCAGCTTTGCTGAAAAAAGAGAAATAGAAAAAATATTAAGAGGATTAACAGAAAGGATCGGGCAATCAAGTATTGAGTTGAAGAATTCACTTCAAGCTATTGCTGAATTGGATTCAATATTTGCCAGAGCAAAATACTCGATAGAAATAATCGGCTCGCATCCGGGATTCAATGAAGACAAACCCTTTGTATTCATTGATGCTCGTCACCCTATTCTTATAAAACGGATCGGGCATAAGAATACTGTACCGATGAATTTAAATATGGATAATATAAATGTTATTCTTATTACAGGACCGAATGCAGGCGGCAAAACAGTAACTTTAAAAACAACCGGTCTGCTCATTTGTCTGGCTCTTGCTGCAATTCCAATTCCCGCGCATCCGGATTCCAATTTCCATTTTGTTGAAAAAGTTTTAGTTGATATTGGCGATGCGCAATCTATTGAAGACGATCTTAGTACTTTTAGTTCACATCTAAAA
>QYQI01000120.1 GCA_007280825.1 Ignavibacteriales bacterium
CTCGTGGGCTCGGAGATGAGTATAAGAGACAAAATAAAAAGTTTGATGAAGAAGAATATGGACGTGCAAAAGAAAAAGAGTTTCGACCAATATAAAAAAAATTGATCAAAGAATTTGGAATTAAGTTAAAACAAGAATCATCAGAGAATTTTTTAGACAAATGGTTTCTGCAACATATAAGAACCGAGATTGATTTTGTATTTGAAATGATAAAAAAGATAAAAAATTCTAACACAAAAAAAATCGTAAGCATAATTCTCAGCCGCACAATTCGCTCTTGCCGTGCAACTACTCATTCGGATTTGGCAACACTTCTCGAACCGATCACAGAAACATATTATTGTTCAAAACACGGGAAGATTTGTAAACCTTTATTCTCTATTTTGAGTTGGTGGGAAAGATATTCAAAAGATACTTTGAAACGTTTAGCGGAATTTAATTCCTTAAGAACTGAAACTTACCAGCACTGTTTTACAGGTGATAGCCGTACAATAGATTTGTTCTCTGTTATTGAAAAAGTAAATCCGAATTTTGTAAAACAGTTTAAGAAAGAAAAGATTAATGGAATATTTTCGAGTCCACCTTATGTTGGTTTGATTGATTATCACGAACAACATGCTTACGCTTATGATTTATTTGGTATGGAAAGGAAAGACAAATTAGAAATAGGTCCTTTATCTAACGGACAAGGACGTGAAGCAAAGGAATCTTATATCGAAGGAATTGCAGCAGTTCTGAATAACTGTAGAAGATTTTTTGTTGATGATTATAATGTATTGTTAGTCGCTAATGATAAATATAATATGTACCCAACAATTGCAGAAAAAGCTGGAATGAAGATTGTTCAACAATTCAAAAGACCGGTTTTAAATAGAACGGAGAAAGATAAAAGAGCTTATTCAGAAAGTATTTTTCATTTAAAAAGGGAAGAATAAAATGGCATTGAATGAAAAACAAAAAGTACTCGTAGAAAATACTCTAAAGACAACTTTGAGAAATAAGTTTGAGAATTACAATCCAGAGCCAGCGTCAATGCCTTTTCACACTAGATTACTTGGTAAGGATAGATTAGCATTATATCAGTTTATTCATTCTTTAATTACAAATTTCGGTACAACAATCTTTGAGCCTGTAGCTGTTACTTTAGCTGCAACAAAATTCAAAGAAGCTAAATCTCATATTGTCGCTGGTACAAAAATAAGTGAAGATGCTCAATTTGAAATTCAAAAAATAATGGATGGATTAAATTCGGCAACAATTAAACCAAATAAAACAAAAGAAATTCAAACTATAAGAAAGGCTATTAAAAAAGGAAAAGAAAGAAATGTTAGTCCCACTAATGTTGATTTGTATTTGAAGAATCAAGATGATGAAATTTTTCTTTTTGATATTAAAACGGCAAAACCCAATATGGGTGGGTTTAAGGAATTTAAAAGAACGCTTCTTGAATGGGTTGGAGTAATTTTATTTGAGAATCCCACTGCCAAAGTCAATACATTGATTGCAATTCCATATAATCCTTATGAGCCCAAACCATATACTCGGTGGACAATGGCTGGTATGTTGGATTTAGAAAATGAACTTAAAGTTGGAAAAGAATTTTGGGATTTTGTTGGCGGTGAAGGAGCTTATGAAGATTTACTAAAGTGTTTTGAAAAAGTTGGAATTGACATGAGGGAAGAAATTGATAAATATTTTTCAAGATTTAATAGATGATGAGTTGAGAACACAATTAATTATTTAATTTAATAAGAAGAAATATAATGGCAGACAAAACAAAACTTCTCGAAACATTCCCTAATCCAAATCCAGAAAGAGATTACACAATAATTCATATAGCACCGGAGTTTACATCGCTTTGCCCTAAGACCGGGCAGCCGGATTTTGCTACAATCATTTTAGAATACATACCGGATAAGATTTGTGTTGAGTTGAAAAGTTATAAATTCTATTTGCAATCTTTCCGAAACGACGGAATCTTTTTTGAAGCTGTTACCAATAGAATTCTTGATGATCTTGTAAAAGTTTGCAGACCGAGATATATGAAGATCACTGCAAAGTTCAACACACGCGGCGGAATCTCATCGGAAATAATTGCAGAACAGAATAGAAAAAAATTGAAGAAAAAGTTTGTATGACAAATGATTTGAAAACATGATAACATTTAACAAGTAACCATAAAAAAATTGGAGAAACAATGTCTGCAAAAAAAATAATCAAAAGAAGCTGGGCTGAACCGTTCAAAATTAAAATGGTTGAGCCGATAAAAATGACAAACAAAGAACACCGAGAAAAATGTGCAAGGGAAGCCGGATATAATACTTTCTTACTAAAGAGCGAAGATGTTTACATTGATCTGCTAACCGACAGCGGTACAAATGCAATGAGCGATTACCAATGGGCGGGAATGATGCTTGGCGATGAAGCATACGCCGGAAGCAGAAACTTTTACAACTTATGGGATAACGTAAAAAAATATTATGGAATGCCTTACTTCGTTCCAACTCATCAGGGACGAGCCGCCGAACATATGATCTCAAAAATCTTGATAAAGCAAGGTGATTTTATTCCCGGCAATATGTATTTCACTACAACCCGTTTACATCAAGAACTTGCCGGCGCAACTTTTATTGATGTCATCATTGATGAAGCACACGATCCGCAGAACACACATCCGTTCAAAGGAAATATTGATCTGCAAAAACTTGAAGACTTGATCAAGAAAGTCGGTGCTAAAAAAATTCCTTATGTAAGTATGGCTGGACCGGTTAATATGGCAGGCGGTCAGCCGTTCTCAATGAAAAATTTGCGAGAGGTTTATAATCTAACAAAGAAGTACGGAGTAAAACTTTGGTTCGATGCAACACGTGCTACTGAGAATGCATACTTTATTAAGATGCGTGAAAAAGGTTACGCAAATAAAACGATAGCTGCAATCTTAAAAGAAATGTGTTCTTACTTTGACGGATTGTGGGTGAGCGCGAAAAAAGATTTAATGGTAAACATCGGCGGATTCCTTGCAACACGTAACAAAAAGTTTTACGAAGAAGCGCGCAACATGGTTGTAATTTATGAAGGACTTCATACATACGGCGGACTTGCCGGACGCGATATGGAAGCTATGGCTCGCGGTATTGAAGAGATGGTAATGTTCGATAATGTTAAAGCAAGAATTGGACAAGTTGAATATTGCGGTAAGCAGCTTGAGAAATATAACGTTCCTTTGGTTTATCCGTTCGGGGGACATGCAATATTTCTTGATGCAAAAAAATTCTTACCTCATCTTAAACAAGATTTATTTCCTGCTCAATCTCTTGTTTCTGAAATTTATGTTGATTCAGGTGTGCGCGGAATGGAACGCGGAATTGTTTCATCCGGAAGAGATCCGCTAACGGGCAAACATCGTTATCCAAAACTTGAGTTGGTGCGTTTAACTTTCCCTAGACGAGTTTATACTCAAGCACATATTGATGTTATGGTTGAATCTGTTGCACAAGTATTTGATGAGAGAAAAAAGATCAAAGGATTGAAGATGGTTTACGAACCGAAATATTTAAGATTCTTCCAAGCAAGATTTAATAAGCTGTAATTTATATTTGTCATGCTGATCTCGACTTTGTCTCAACTCAGAATGACCGAAACAATTATGGGCGAGAGTGACTCGCCCAATTTTTAAATTATGGAACCACTTAAACTAAAAGAAATATTTTTTGAGGATCGGGATAGAATCTTCAACACTGAGAATCTTCTCAAAGATCCGTTTAAATTCTCCGTTAAGTGGAGTATACTTATTGAAGAATATATTCTAAAAGTATTGAAAGGAATAAAACTTAATTGTGCCGTTGCGTCAGTAGGAAGTTTTAGCAGACGCGAACTCTCTCCTTACTCCGATATAGATCTGATGTTCATTTTCGAAAAAGTAGATGGGAATGAAGGTGTAATAAATAATTGCATTACTATGCTTTGGGATGCCGGCATAGAGGTCTCCCATACAATTCGTGATTTTTCCGATATTCAAAAATTTCTTGATCAAGATCTGCATGCCTTCACACAATTTTTTGAAACGAGATATATCCTTGGTAATGAAAAACTTTACCACAAATGGAATAAAAAAATCTTTGATTCATTAACTGAAAAACACAAGAAGAAATTAATTTTCGATTTTTTTGAAGACATAAAACTTCGTTATTCTAAATACGGCGAATCGGCAAAAGTACTGGAACCTAATGTTAAATATACCGCAGGCGGTTTGCGCGATCTACAAGTTATTGAATGGATCTTCACATTAAAAAATAATTTGATGCTCACCTCTCAAGAAGAAATTACGCAGACACAAAATTTCTTAAGCATTATTAAAGAAAATAAAATCCTTATACCCCGAGCAGTAACTCGATTGCAGGAAAGCTATCGTTTAATTCTTAATGCCCGCAATCATCTTCACTTGATAAGTAAATATAAAAATGACCGGCTCGAATTTATCTATCAAGAAAAAATTGCAAACGTTCTAGGTTATTCCGGAGATGGCTGGCATGCTTACATGAGAAAATATTTCGATGCCGCGAACATCATAAAAAGATTTACCAGCACAATGATAAAACGTTTCAGCGAGGAATTTACATCACCGATCAGCGATTTCTTATTAATCCACCTTGATGATGATTTCTCCCTCAAGGGGAATGTCATTTATCAAACAAGTAAAACTGAACTTTCGTTGTCTATAATTTTACGCGCGTTATATTATAGAGGATTATACGATGCACGCTTTGATGAACATCTCCGAACAAAAATTATTGAAGCAGTTATTGATCATGAAGAAACACAAATTTTAGAAGCAAGATCATCTGTTTTCTTCCGCGAGATTCTTAAACTTCCCCAAAATGTTGGAAAAACTTTAGCAACTATGAATGAGCTTAGTGTTCTCGGTACATTCCTTCCTGAGTTTAAGGAATTGGTCGGGTATTTTCAGCCTGGAGTTTATCATTGTTATACCGCTGATGAACATACGATAATTGCTTTGTCCACACTTGAAATGCTTTCCGAAGAAACTTCATTACTTGGCAGATTATTTCAGGGTATAAAGAATAAAGATATTTTATATCTCGCAGTTCTTTTTCATGACATTGCTAAACCAATAAGTTTGTCCGGGCACGAGATCATAGGTGCTGAGATAGCAAATTCAATTATGGAGCGGCTCGGTTACAGCTTTGAAGAAATTGAAACGGTTCAATTCTTAGTCCGCCATCATTTAACAATGGAACAAGTGGCATTCAGACGTAATCTTAATGATCCATCAACGTTAAATAGTTTTGCGGAGTTCTTTCCTAATTCAGAATGGCTTGATCTTTTATATTTACTCACTTATGCAGATCTCTCGGCGGTATCACAAGTCGTTTGGACTCAATGGAAGAGCGATCTTTTAAACGAGTTATACCGAAAAACGAAAACAATGCTGGATGATAGAATCAATGGTCAAGAGTTGCTTTCGTACAACTTAAAAGATTTAATACAAAGTTCAGATGTTTATTCGGAAGAATCATTCAAAGATCATATTGAATCAATTAATGATATGAGTTATCTACAGCATTTTTCTACTGAAGAAATCAACCGCCATATTGAAGAAATTGAAAAAGGATCGCCGGTTTCTGTTTTCTTTAAGGAGGAAAGCGGTTTTACGGTGGTAACTATAATTACACGCGATTCCGAAGCTCTGCTTTCACGAATGTGCGGTGCACTTTCAATTAATGATCTGAATATTCACGATGCAAAAATATTTACGCGTAAGGACGGAATTGTTATAGATAGCTTTAATGTTTCAGATTTCAGAACTGGCAACATAGTTGATGAGGCGCGTTATCCAAAAATTACAAATGATCTTTATCTTGCCGTAGAGAATGAATTACAAATCATAAAGGAGTTTAACAAAATAAAATCTAAGTGGTGGCGAATAGAGAATAAGCTTTTTAAGAGGAAAGGAAAGATCAAAATTGTTTTTGAGAAACATGATAAGTATACAATCATAGATATTTATTCTCCAGATCGTATCGGGCTGCTTTATCAAATAACAAAAAAGATGAACGAACTCGGCCTCTCGATTTACTTCGCAAAAATTTCTACCAAGGCGGATGATGTTGTAGATTCATTTTACATTCTTGACCGCAATAGAAAAAAGATTTCTACCGATGTTTATCAATTAATAACTCACGAATTAAATCAAACAATTGAAGAAATGTTATAGGTGATAAATTGAATTTCATGAATAAAACAAATCCGATTGGTTTTTTCGACTCAGGTATAGGCGGATTAACTGTTGTTAGATCAGTCACACGAATAATGCCGAACGAAAACATTGTTTACTTTGGTGATACGGCACGCGTTCCGTATGGATCAAAATCTAACGATACTGTTGTTGAGTATTCTCTTCAAGCGGCAAATTTTTTATTAAGGAAAAATATTAAACTGCTTGTTGTTGCCTGCAATACTGCATCTTCTGTTGCGCTTAAAGAATTAAGAAAATTTTTAATGATCCCTGTTATCGGAATGATAGAACCCGGTGCAAAGATGGCGCTTCAAGAATCCAGGAATGGAATAGTAGGGGTAATCGGAACACGTTCGACAATCAATAATAAAGCTTATGCGCATGAACTGAAGAAATTAAATCCAAAAGTAAAAGTTTATGAAAAAGCTTGTCCTTTATTTGTTCCGCTCGCAGAAGAAGGCTGGCTTGATCACAAAGTAACCGAGCTTGTTGCTAAGGAATATTTAGGAGAGTTTCACAAAAAGAAAATAGATAGTTTAATTCTTGGATGTACTCATTACCCGATTCTTTATGATGTAATTCAAAAAGTTGTTGGAAAAAATGTTAAGCTGATTGACTCCGGAACTCCGGCGGCAAGATTGGTTGAAGATTATTTGAATGGAAGACAACTTCGAAATCAGTCGGTGCATCAAGGACAAAGTGAATTTTATGTGAGCGATGTACCGGTAAAATTCCGGGAAGTAGCGGAAAGATTTCTTGGTAAGAAAATAACTCACTTGCACAAAGTCGAGTTGGATGAACTTACGAATGAGTGAAGAGTGTAGAACGAAGAGTATAAGATTTATTACTCTACACTCTACTCTCTACGTTTAAGCGATACATTGAAACTCCAGAGATTGTCTTAGCATCAACAATTTTTCCTTTACGGATTTTTTCTTCGATCTCTTCAAGCGTTAATTCTATAACTTCCATTCCTTCTTCACCTTCTTCACGTGCATGATTCCCCGGTGTTAAATCTTCAGCAAGATAAATATGTAAAACCTCATCGCAGAAACCCGGAGTAGTATAAATCTTTCCAAGTTTTGTAATCTTGTTCGAAGTGTAACCGGTTTCTTCAGTAAGTTCACGAGTGGCGCACAGTAATGGATCTTCATCTTTTTCAAGTTTACCGGCGGGAAGTTCTAAAAGTATTTCGTTATGCGGATAACGATATTGAGAAATCAAAACAATTTTACCATCACTTTTTAACGGTAATACAACGGCTCCGCCCGGATGCACTGCGACTTGTCTGAAAGATTTGTTGCCTGTTCCATTATATTCAATTTCGTCAACTCTCACATCAAAGACTTTTCCGTGAAAAATTGTATCTGATTTGGTTACAGAAAAATTCATTCTACCCTCAGTTGTTTATACAAAGATAAAAAAAGTTAAAGTTCTTTCATGTTCAGTACACTTCCGAGTGAGATCCAATATCTATAGGAATGATTGTGTCTTTTTCTATAATGAAATCAATAGCAATTCGGTATGAAATATTAATTGACACGGAATAAATATCAGCTTGTTTACCATGCAGTTTGTGAAGTCTCAAAGATGGATGAAGGGGATTGAGTTCTAGAAGTTTAAGAGTTTTTTCGTATTGTTTTATTAGTTGTGGATGATGTTTGAAAATTTTTTTTGCACGTTTTTCGTAGCTCTCCGTAAAGATCAGCTTAGCCACGTGTAATCCTTTTTATATGTTTCTCAACAGATTCTTTATGGTATTTACTGGTTTTAATATCATTACGCATTTCGATAATTGCAGCATCAAGTTCACATTCGCGTAAGTAATTGTACTTTTCCACCGGGATTATTACGTAACGGTTTTTGCCTCTTACTGAAACGAATACTTCTCTTCCTTCGGATGAAGCATCATTAATGGCAGAAACCCCGCGGGTTTTTAAATCGTTTGCGGTTATTATTGGACTCATTATTATAACTCTCTTATTAACACTAACAATAGTACTAATAATAATGTTATAAATCAAACTGATGTTTCTTTAACTCAAAATAAATGAATGTAAATTGTGGTATTAAATCTTTATTGCTGATATAATAAAGTCATTACACAAACCGATTTTTTTGTTTTCTGCCACAGAAAATTTTTCTGCATAGCGGGTCATTTCGACTTTGAATCCAATAGTCTTTAAGATTTTCTTAACATCCATTCCGTACCATCTAAGATGGTCCCACTGGCCAAAATGTTTTTCTCTTTCCTGGGGCGAAGTAATATTCGAATCTTCGTAGGTCGTTTCAAACTTTTCATTGATTGGAATTGTCATTATTGCCGTTCCATCTTTTTTTAGTACACGGTAAATTTCCTTCATCGCTTTTTTATCATCCGGTACATGTTCAAGTACATGATTACACAGGACATAATCGAAGGAGTTATCTTTTAAATTCATATTCATGATATCTAAATATTCAACACCATCTTGTTTGCCATAACCATCAACCATTTTATCACCGGGAAAGTAGCTCAAGTTCTTTAAGCTTTTAAACTTATTTATAAAACAGTATTCAGGTGCAATATGAAGAAGAGAAACATTTTCGCTGAATATTTTTGTTTCATTCTTTAAGAAGAGCCATACTAACCGGTGTCTGCTGTGTGCGCCGTTATCCGGAGTTTGATTGTAAGTCCTTATCCGCAAAAAACATTTATAATTTTTTCCGGAGATTGGACAGTAAACTTCACCTCTCATACCTTGAAGATAAACTTGTTTGAGGTATATCAACTTCCAGTTAAGTTTTCTGAAAATAATTCTTATAGAAAAAGGAAGAATTTTTTTAGCAAGATTTGTAATTATTCTCATTAAACTCCTTATTCATAATACGGAACTAGTTCACTTCCTAAAAATTTCATCACTGCCATTATAACTCCAAGATCGTCAAGATAACCTACTAACGGAACGAAATCGGGAATGGCGTCTATTGGGCTAATAAAATAGATCAACGCTGCAATAACAATTGATTTACGATACCAAGGCACATGTTTATCAACCATGTATCGGTATAATGCTTTTACCTCATTTGCAAATCGAATTTTACTTCCGACACGTTCGACTTTTTCCCAGAGACGATCTTCAACATAATCATTGCCGCGCTTAACTTTTTCTTCAGTATCAAAACCGTTTTCATCAATTGCTGTTGAGTTCAGATATTCTCTTTCATCGTAATTCATTTTGATCTCCGATTATTTTTTGTATTGGTCGAACCACTCAAAAACAGTTCTCCACCAGAGTTGGGCATTTTGCGGTTTTGTTACAAAGTGAAATTCATCCGGGAAATACAAGAACTTGCTCGGTACTCCTTTGCGTTGAAGTGTTGTGAAAAGTTCGAACGCTTGGCTTTCAGGAACTCTAAAATCAAGCGCACCATGAACTATCAGCATTGGAGTTTTAAAATTATTTGCAAATTGATGAGGCGACCACTTTTGATGTAATGCCCGGTTTGAGTAAGGAGTTCCTTTCATTTCCCATTCCGGGAACCAAAGTTCTTCAGTTGTACCCCACATACTTTCAAGATTGAAAACACCATCATGGCAAAAGAGTGCGTTAAATCTTGTTGTGTGTCCTTCGATCCAGTTGATCATATATCCGCCGTAAGAAGCACCTGAAGCAAAAGTATTTTTTGCATCAATGAATTTGAAATTCTTTAATGCATAATCGTAAGCATTCATCAAATCGGTATAAACTTTTCCTCCCCAATCGCCGGAGATTTCATCCGTAAATTTTTGTCCGTAGCCAGTACTACCTCGCGGGTTTGGTGCAACAACAACGTAACCTTTTGCAGCAAACATTTGCAAATTCCATCTGTAATGAAAATCATCCGCCCAGTTTCCTTGGGGTCCGCCGTGAATTAAAAACATTAAAGGGTATTTTTTATTCGTATTAAAGAATGGCGGTTTTACAATAATTGATTGAACCTTCGCCTTGTTTGCGCCGGGACTCCAAAATGTATCTAACTCACCGAACTGAATTTGTGAAAGTAATTCTCCGTTTATATTAGTTATCTGTTTTAAATTTCCTCCGTCTGTATCCATTGAAAAGATTTCATTTGGTAAAATACTTTGATTTCGTAAGAAGTAAATTTTATTCCCATCAGGAGAAAGTTTCATAGAAGTATTTGTTCCGTCCTTTATTAATACTTTATTTTCTCCTGTTTCAAGATTGTATTTATAAATTGAGTGAAATGCTTC
>QYQI01000086.1 GCA_007280825.1 Ignavibacteriales bacterium
ACAGATTCATCTGCAATAATTGGAATTGGAGACCTTTCTGATAACCACGCTGATTTTCCAAGTTCATTTTTATTGAACGGTTGTTCGATCAATAAAACATTCTGCAGATGCAGCCACTCAGACATTTCCAATGCAAAATGTTTATCGGTCCAACCCTGATTGATATCAACATAAAGTGGTTTATCGGTTTCTTCTCTTATCGTTCTAACAATTTTTTTATCATCTTCAGTTCCAAGCTTTATTTTGAAAATCTTAAACATACTTGCTTCTGCAATTTTCTGTTTCAATATTTTAGGTTCATCTATTCCGATCGTAAAAGAGGTCAAAGGTAAAAAGTTAGTTGTAAGATCAAATAATTGATAACATGGTTTTTGATTTATCTGCCCGTACAAATCGTGTAATGCAATATCAACAGCAGCTTTAGCAGCTGTGTTATTTTCTAAAACTTGATCAACTTCATTTATAATATTTTGATAATTAGATATGTCGTTGAAGCTTTTCTCAGCTATCAATTTCAAAAAAATAATTACTGTTTCTTGTGTCTCTGGTAAATAAGGCGGAAGCGATGCTTCTCCATATCCAGCAAATCCATCATGTTCAATCTTAATCAGTACAATTGGAGTTGACTTTCTTGAGCTGTAAGAAATGGTAAATTGGTGTTTAAGTTCGAGTGAATATTTACTAAATGAGATTTTCATTAACTGTCTAAATTATTTAATTAAATATATAAGAAGCGTCTATCGGTTTAAAGCAAAAAAGGTCATCCCGAATTAACGAGATGACCTTTCTGAAATCTATGTTCTTCTAATTTTATATTAATTAGAGTTATGCAAAATAAGCCTGGTGACAAGCGTAAAGAGCAAGCCCAATTACTGCTATAACAACCAGGAAGAATATTGTTGCACTTAATTTTTTCATTTTATCCTCTACTCTTTTTGAGTTATCTGATATTTTCAATTATTTAATTAATACCATTTTTTTAACTGCAACAAAGTTGCCTGCGGTAATTCTGTATATGTAAGTTCCGCTTGATACTTTGTATCCTAAATTATTCTCTCCATTCCAATCTACACTATGATTGCCTGCCAACGTCTCATTATTTACTAGAGATTTTACTTCACGTCCTAGCATATCGTAAATTTTGATACTTACAAATGCATTCTGTGGAAGTGCATAAGTAATTTTGGTTGTAGGATTGAATGGATTAGGATAATTTTGTGATAACTTAAACTGAGTTGGGATAACTTCTTTATCATCTACTGCTGTTGCACCGCTTGTCTTAAATGTTCCTGTTGAAGAATAATTCGACGAACCGTTGTCGTTCTTTGATAATACTCTCCAATAGTAAATTGAATTTAGTTCTAATCCGGTTACCTGTGTTACCGGTTCATCTACATTCATTTTACTTATTGAATTACTGAAATCTGCATTCTTGGAATACTGAACATCATATTTAAGATGTGTCGCCGTTGGAACAGGAATTCTCCAAGTTAAAATTGCGGATGTAGTATTAATCGGCTGTAAGTAGTTCGGACTGATTACTAGAGGAACTACGGATGAAGATCCGGCGGCGGTTGAAAAACTAGCGACCATTGACCAAGGTGACACAACTAAATTATTTGCTGTTAATCTCGATCTTGCCTGCCAATAATAAGTAGCACCAGCGGTTACAGTGTATGGTATCGCAGTTACTAATATTGAGTGAGTCGGATCAGTGACCGGCCATGCTGCAGTGGAAACTGCTATCGGGTGATTCAACATTCCGTTTATGTCTACACTCGAACTTTGTGCTATTCTTATTTGATAATCGAGAGATTGTGGTGATGATGCTGTCCAATATAATGTTATTGCAGATAGAGGACTGTCAATTATTTGTCCTCCTACCGGGGTAGAAGGAATTGGAGTTGTAGCCGCTCCGCTTGCTGTGGTTGCAACAATAAAATTTGCCGCTGAAGACCATGCAGAAATTGATGCATGATTTGCTGCCAATCTTGATCTTGCATGCCAATAATAAGTCGTATTCGGTATTAATGAAGCCGTTCCTTCTGCGAATAAGTTAGCAGACCAACCTAAAATTACAGGAGATGTTGTAAAATTACCTCCACCATCAACTGCAGAACTTGAAGAATATTCAACTTGGAATTCTAAACCTGTTGCGTAAACATCAATGTAATAATAAAACGTTGGAGGATTAACATAAACTGTGGATCCGCCGCTTGGCCATGCTGTATATGGTATAACCGGAGAACCTGCTAAACTGGTATACATTACAAATGATGAATCACCTGCTGTTGACCAGAGGGAGTATTGACCACCGATCTTAGATCTTACCTGCCAGTAATAAGTATGGCCCGATACAAGATCAACAAGAAGAGTCTTATAAGTATGGTTCGATGTTGATGTTATCTGCGGTGCAGGATAAGCTTCAGCAGCAGTGAAATCTCTGTACCGAATTTCATAATCTAATCCAGGTTCATTACCTTTTATGTACCAGAAAAATGTCGGCTTTAATGCATAACTTGTTGCGCCGTCAATTGGATAGGATCTGTAACATAAAGGAGGAGCTGTCGGACTGAATCCTGTAGTTACTGTTGAGTAAGAAATAATTATTGTACCTGCAGTATTCTTAGCACGTACTTGAATATAATATGTTGAGCCCTGTGTTAATCCTGTTAATGTGTATGTGGTTGTATCTAATCTTGTGACAGACGTAAAACCACTCATGCTTGCATTTGTAGACCATAAGAGATCATAATATAAACCTGAAGAGAATGGCACCGGATGCCATGATATAAATGCTGTTGTTACTCCAGAAATTACAGGATTGATATACGGTTTAGCTGCATTGACGGTTGTAAATTCTGCCGTCGGAGTCCAATCGCTGTTAGGCGGACCGGTTTTTCTCACTCTCCAATAATATGTTGTACCATTTGCAAGTACACTGCTACTAGTTGTACTATAAGTGAAGTTATAAAAAGCGTTAGTTGCAACGTAAGCTGGAGAAAGAGCTATAGGAGAACTAAAATCACTATTATCATCTATTTGAAATTCCCAGGTTGCACCGACTGACCAAGCAAATGATGGAAGAATTGTAACACCGACTGCATAATTTGCCGGACTTGCACCAATTGTAGGTACTGCAAGACCCGTAGTAGGATTTTGTGATCCAGAATTTCCACTTGTACCACTTGCATTGTAAGCACGTACTCTATAATAATATGGTGTAGAAATAGTTAGACCAGTGACAGAATAAGTTGTAACGTTACCCACATCTAAATTACTAAATCCAGTAACAAAGGATGCGAAATTGCTGACAGTAGAAACATCTAAATAATATCCGGTTGCACTTAAAGAAGCGCCCCAATTTGCTGAAAAACTAGTACCTGCAATATTTGAAGCTGCAGAAGAAACTGGTTCTGGCGCTACTGTAAGAACCGTAATAGTGTTAGAAAATGGTGCAGTAGCTGCAAGTATGGAATAACGATAATAATATGTAGTTCCTGCTGTTAGAGCAGCAACCGTTGTACTTCCAACCGCACCTAAATCAACCGTACCATTAAATGCACCAACGAAAGAACCAAACGCTGAGCTAGTAGATACTTGAAGAAAATGCGAACCAGTTGCAACACTCCAATTTGCTTGGAAACTTGTCTGACTTATTAATGTTGCTGCATTTGCAAGAGGACCAGTAGTTGTAGTTTGTGATCCAGAATTTGCACTTGTTCCGCCGCTATTGAAAGCACGAACTCTATACCAATATGGTGTACTAGCTGATAAACCAGTAACAGAATAAGTTGTAACGGCTCCAAGTGCTAAGTTGCTGTATCCTGAAACTAATACAGAGAAGTCACTAATAGTTGCAACATCTAAATAATATCCTGTTGCCCCTGTGGAAGCGGCCCAATTTGCAGAAAAACTTGTCCCTGCAACATTTGAAGCTGCAGAAGAAACTGGATTAGCAGGAATTGTTGTAACAGAAATAATATTCGAGTTGGCGCTCGGACCGTTTGAACGCACCTGGTAATAATATGTTGTACCTGCTAGACCAACAACCGGAGATGTAATTCCAGCTACAGCTAAATTATTTACTAATTGCGTTCCGCCGGAAGTAGTTCCGACATCAAGAAAATATCCTGTCGCACCTGTTACAGCATTCCAATTTGCTGAGAAGCCAGCATTTGTAACGGAAGTTGCTGCCGTTGCAACCGGAATACCAGCTACTGTAATTGTTGCAGAGCTTGCGCTGCTTCCGCTTAGGTTATATCCTCTTACTCGATAATAGTAAGTTGGACCGGCAGTTAAACCGGTTACAGAATATGAAGTAACAAGACCTACATTTAAATTATTATAACCGGAGACAAATGAAGCGAAAATGCTGCTGGTAGAAACATCAAGATAATAAGCTGTCTCAGCTGTCCCGCCTCCCGAAGCCCAGTTTGCAGTAAAAGAAGTAGCAGTTATTGAAGTTGCCGCAGATACTGTTGGTACTGCGGGAACTTGAGCAAATACAACGTTAAAACTTATTAACGTTATAATTGCAAAAATTGTTAATTTGTTTTTCATAAAGTACCCTCTTAATTATATAGAAAAATTTTTACTACTCGGCTGTTATTTTTTTTCGGCTGTTGGCTGGTGAAAATTTGTCTTAATACTTTAGAACAAGAACTCTCTTTCATGATATATTTTATTATTTACACCAGTGATATCAAAAAGAACTAGAATCTTGTTGTTTCGGCTGGAAACTGAGTGCAACATAATTTTATAGATTTAAATAGTCAAGAAAATTTTAATTTAATTATTAATTACCATAGAATAGAATGTCTGATTATCATTTTATCAAAGGGATATCGCTTGTATTTCCATGTTGTAAAGTCTATTGGGATATATAAAAGGTAAAATATATTTTTCACCCGAAGAAAGTACTTGCAACCTCAAGCAGATTAAGATCAACTGTTTTTAATTGCCCTGTTGCTTCGGCAAGACTTACAGCAACAATCTCATTACCTTTTAATGCTGCCATCATACCCCACTGCCCTTTCTCAGCAAGTTCTGCAGCAAATACTCCAAACCTTGTAGCTAATACTCTATCAAATGCTGTTGGACTACCACCTCTTTGAATGTGTCCAAGTACTGTAGCCCGAGTTTCAAACCCGGTTCTTTTTTCAATTTCCTCAGCTAACATATAGCCAATTCCACCAAGACGGACATGACCGAATGAATCTAATTTTTGATCTTGGAGAATCATGTCCCCTTCTTTACCGCTATTAGATTTTTTTGCTACTGCACCTTCAGAGGCAACAACAATACTAAAACTTTTTCCCGTTGCATGTCTTTTCTTTAAAAGATCACATACTTTTTCAATATCATATTGCTGTTCAGGAACTAAAATAATATCAGCACCGCCGGCAATTCCTGAATAAACAGCGATCCACCCTGCATGACGCCCCATAACTTCCACAACCATAACGCGGTTGTGAGATTCAGCAGTGGTATGAAGACGATCAATAGCTTCAGTTGCTACATTAACTGCAGTGTCAAATCCAAATGTAAAATCTGTTGCGTTTAGATCGTTATCAATTGTTTTAGGAACACCTATTACATGAACACCGGCCAAGAATAATTTTGAAGCAACACCGAGTGTGTCTTCACCACCGATTGCAACAATAGCATCTATATGTGCTTCAAGCATATTTTTTATTACTGTTGCTTCACCATCTTTCTCTTTATAAATATTTGTCCTTGATGTACCTAGAATTGTACCGCCACGATGTAATATACCTGATACAGAATCCCGATCTAGTTTAATAAATTTTTTTTCTAATATTCCTTTCCACCCTTCACGGATTCCAATTATATCATGATTTGATTGCAAAGCTTTTCTTACAACGGCTCTAATTACTGCATTTAATCCGGGACAATCACCACCTCCGGTTAATACACCAAGTTTCATTTTATAACTCCATCAAATATTTATATGATAGATCATTATACTAGTTTAAGATTTGCAAACTTAGTTAACAATTGTTTTGGTCCAAATTCCTCAAAAGAAATCGTCACTCTTTGCATATCTCCTAAACCGGTTATTTGTAAAATTTTCCCCATTCCAAATACTGAATGTGTTACTCTGCTTCCAACTCGAAGTGAACGCCTTTCCTGATCATACTCATCGTAACTTCCCTGATAAAATTCATCGTAATAAGTTTTTTTCTTTCTGCCAGCTTTTCTACCGCTAGCTCCGTTCGCTTCTTCGTATGTGGATTCATCTAATTCATCTAAAAATCTTGATTTACTTTGATAAGCAACCTCACCAAAGCGATATCTTGAACGTGCATAACTTATAAATACTTTTTCTTTTGCGCGCGTTACTGCGACATAGAATAATCTTCTTTCCTCTTCCAATTTTGAATCGTTATCAAATTTCTGACTAAGCGGGAAAATATCTTCTTCACATCCGGTAACAAATACAACAGGGAACTCCAATCCCTTTGCACTATGTATTGTCATCATTGTTACGGAATTTACTTTTTCATCATATTGATCAACACCGGCAATAAGTGAAACTTCAGAAAGAAAATCATCAAGCGATGCATCTGGATTTGATTTGGTGTAATCTTGAACCGCTGAAACTAATTCTTGAATATTATCATACCTTGACATTGATTCTTGAGTGCCTTCTTCTTTATAAATTTTTAGAATGCCAAGTTCATCAACTAATGCTGCGGTTAATTCACCGATTGATAATTTATTTTTAAGATCTATGTACTTATCAAGAAGGAGTTTGAACTGCTTAACATTTTTTTGAATTCTTTCTTTCACTTCAATTACTTCAAATACTCTAGACATAGTTGTGAATAACGAAATTTCCAATTTACGGGCAAAAGCAATCATTTTGGAAATTGATGTATTACCAATTCCCCTTTGCGGAAAATTCATTATACGTAATAAACTTTCTTCATCATTTTGATTTGATAGCATTCTTAAGTATGCTAATACATCTTTCACTTCTTTTCTTCTATAGAATTCCACACCACCTACAATTTTATATGGAATCTTTTCTCTTCGAAATGCATCTTCAAGTGCACGTGATTGAGAATTTATTCTATAAAAGATTGCTATATCATTCAACGATAATTTACGAGCAGATATTTCTTTCTTAATTCTTTTTGCTATCTGGAATCCTTCGTCTTTTTCATCAGAAGCTTTTAATATTGTAAGCTCTTCACCGTCATTATTATTCGTCCAAAGTGTTTTGGGAATTTGCCCGACATTATTTTTTATAACTGAATCTGCAGCCATTAAGATCATCTTAGTTGAACGATAGTTCTGTTCCAGGCGAAATATTTTTGATCCCTTAAAATCTTTTTTAAAGTTCAGCATATTTTTTATTTCAGCACCGCGCCAGCTATAAATACTCTGAGCATCATCTCCGACAACACAAACCTTATCTTTTAGAGGACTTAACATTTTCAAAAGTTCATACTGAGCTTTGTTGGTATCTTGATATTCATCAACCAAGATATATTTAAACATCTTTTTGTATTTGCTCAGGATTTTTTCGTCGTTCTCAAAAAGTTCAATCGGTTTTAAGAGCAGATCATCAAAATCCATTGCATTGTTTTCAAATAATCTTTTATTGTATTCAGTATAAATCTCGCCAACTTTTTTATCTGATGGAGTAGTTGCTAAATGTTTTAAGTACTCTATAGGTGTAACCATCTGATTTTTTAAGTAACTGATTTTATGCTGAACTCCATTAGGAGAGAGATTATCAATATTGATGTTAAGATTTGACATAATATTGCCAACAAGCGATTGCGAATCTTCACGGTCGTAAATCGAAAAATTAGATTTGTAATTAAGTTTATCAGATTCCACACGTAATATTCGAGCAAATATTGAGTGGAATGTTCCCATCCAAAGGTTTTCTGCCTTTTTACCAATTAGCCCTTTTATTCTTTCTTTCATTTCTTTAGCGGCTTTATTCGTAAATGTTAAGGCAAGAATTTCGGCAGGGTCTAATCCTTTATCGATTAAAAATGCAATTTTATGCATTAAAACACGTGTTTTACCGGATCCAGCACCGGCTACAATCATGTGCGGACCAGAATTGTATTCAACAGCTTGACGCTGTGCATCATTGAGTTGGTTTAGTATTTTCATATTCTTGGGATTTTTTTGGTCGGTAAATATACGAAAATTAGCGGTAGCTTTTCAATTTTATTTATTTCTAAATTTTAGGCGGGAAATAATTCTAGATTTGAAAATCCATTATATAAGCAGTTTTCCATTTTTCATTATTATTTTTTCGTCAAAATAAACTGTTGGCTTTTTAACAACCCCGTCTAAATGAATAGGAACATTTACCAATCCGCCCATGGATTTGTTATCACCTAATGCAATATGTATCGTTCCCATAACTTTTTCATCTTCAAGTAATATACCGCTCAGTTTAGCTTTATAATTTGTTCCAATTCCAAATTCTGCGATATTTCTTGCAAGCTGATCATATTTATTTAAAGTGGTATCCAACTTTTTTGCTTGATTTCCACCGGATACATTTACAGCATATCCATCTTTAACTTCTATTTTAATTGGTTTGCCTTTTACAACACCAATACTTGCCATTGAACCATCAACATAAAATACTCCGTTAGTCTTTCCTTCTAACGGTGCTATGTATGCTTCACCTGTCGGTAGATTTCCGCTCTCACCTTTTTTGTGGAATAAACCTTTACTCGGTAAAGCTTTTCTTCCGGAGATATCCATTGTAATATCGGTTCCAATAGAAGAAGTTACTCTAACAATATTAACATCGTTCATAATTTCTTGCAGCTTGATTGTAAGCGCTGCAATTTTTTTATAATCAGCATTCAAACCGCGGATCATAATATCTTCGGTTATTCCGGGGAACGTTGCAATGCGGGCTCCAAGTGCTGATGCATTTCTGCGAGCATTTGTATGAGTTAGAGATTTTGCAGTCGGACATAAAACTACATCGAACAGTTTCATCATTTCTGCAATTTGCTCTGGAGGTTCCTGTCCGTGCATTTCTCTTGATTTAAATTCAAGATAAATTGTTTCATGCCCAAGTTGTTTTGCATTTTGATAAAGTGAGTAACCGATTTTTCTTTTAAACTCATCCGTTACAACAAGAACGGTTTCGTTTGGCTGCGTTCCCATGCAATCGCGGATTGCTATAACTGAAGCTTTGTCAAGTTGTGAGAGTTTCATAGTAATTTATTTCCACTAAGTGCGAAGAATCCTTCTTTTAGAATTAATAATTTGCCAAATGATAATAAAGCAGTAAGACTGACTATTGGTATAAATTAAAAACCAATGCGATTCTTATGTTTATTGTCTTCTTTCATTAACTGTCTAATGGCTTCAAAAACAATTTGGAATTGCCCATCATATTTTGATTCCAAAGCCACAATTTTTTTAGCAAGGTTTTTGTTTGATTCAATAAGTTGACGAAGTTTTACAAAAGTTCTCATGATTGCAATATTTATTTCAATTGCTCTTTCACTATTAAGAACGCTTGAAAGCATTGCTACACCTTGTTCTGTAAATGCCATTGGCTTAGATCCGCCAAAATATTTTTTTGATGGTATCACATTTTGTGATACCATCGCTGCAACTTCACTTTCAGTGAGTTTAAACATAAAGTCCAGCGGAAAGCGTTTAATATTTCTCTTCACAGCTTGTTTGAGCGCTCTAGTTTCAACATTGTAGAGTTGTGCAATATCTCTATCTAAAATTACTTTCTCTCCACGAATGAAACGGATAAGTTGTGCAACGGTTCCTATTTTGATGGGTAAAGGCATTTTTTGTTAAAGTGGAAATCCTACATTTAGTTGTAGAGTAATACTTAAGTTCCCTTTTTCAATTGCTTTTTTAGAAGAAGAAGCTGATGGGATTGTAATTCCGGAATCGTTACTGAGTTTATCTATTTGAATAATATTATAACCTGCAGTTCCTTCTACGCTAATATAATCCGGAACAAGATGTAAGACGAGCCCAGTACCAATAAAATATCCAATATTATTTTTATCAGGTTTGAATTTTCTTTCACCTTGAGAAACACTGCTTGAAAATGTTTCTTGAGAAAATTCGGTATTGTAAAACATTACGTTGGCTTCAGCAATTTTCCAATCAAGAATCCAGAACAAGGGTACGCCAAAATCAATTCCAACTCCCCAATGGTTCATAGTTAACTGATATTTTTCTCTCGTATCTATATTTTGTAATTGAGCAGAAATTTCATGTGATTCTTTTAGAAATTGATAATAACCTTTTGCAGAAATAAAAAATTTATCCCACTTTGCTCTAAAAAAATTTGCACCGATCCGGTAACCGGTTCCTTGTGTAAATTCTACTTTATCAGTAATTATAGTTTTAGAAGGATCAAGGAAATTAATTCTTTGACTGATGTAATCATTCAAGCCGGGACTATCATAATTTTGTTTAGCGAATCCGGCATAGAATCCGCTTAAACCCAAACACCCGAATCCAAATGATTGAGCATTTGCATTAACACCGGTAAAAACAAAAACCGCAACAAATATTATTTTATTAAAAGATTTCATCGAATAACCATTCAATTCAAAACTAATTTAATAAAAATTATTCTGTTTTGGAGATTCCTTTTTCGAGTCCATGACCATGCGTCCCCAACTCACTTCGTCTAAGTAAAAACGCAAATAATAATCCAAAGAAACCAAGAGAAGAGAAAATCCACATACCGGTAGTGTATCCGCCGCTAAAATCATTTGCCCAGCCGACTAAAAAATTAAATCCGGCAAGACCAATATTTTGGATCATAGTCATCAGTCCGTAGGCAGTTCCGAGTTTTGCTTCATCTACAATTAATGCAACTGAAGGCCACATCACAGCCGGAATAAGTGAAAATGCAATCCCCATCATTGCCAT
>QYQI01000119.1 GCA_007280825.1 Ignavibacteriales bacterium
GTTTGGGTTGCAACCGGTGACGGCGATTTAATGAGCATTGGCGGAAATCATTTTATTCATACATGCAGAAAAAATATTGATCTAAAAATATTAATGTTCAATAATAGAATTTACGGATTGACCAAGGGACAATATTCACCGACTTCTGAAAAAGGAAAAGTAACTAAGAGTTCTCCTTACGGAAGCATTGACTATCCGTTCAATCCGCTTTCACTTGCACTCGGTGCAGAAGCAAGTTTTGTTGCACGTACAATAGACCGCGATCCTAAACATTTGCAGGAAATGGTTAAACGTGCAGCCGAACATAAAGGAACTGCATTCATAGAGATTTATCAGAACTGTAATATCTTTAACGACGGTGCTTTCAGCATTCTAACAGAAAAAGAAACTAAAGGTGATAACGTTCTTGTCCTCGAACAGGGAAAGCCGATGGTGTACGGAAAAGAAAATGATAAAGGAATTAAGCTTGATGGATTTACGCCAGTTGTTATCAATCTGAAAGACGGTAAGAACTCAATTAATGATTGCCTCGTTCACGATGAAAAAGATCCCGACCCAATACGTGCTTTTATTTTAGCGCATATGACAGATCATGAAGGAATGCCGACACCTATCGGAGTTGTTCGTCAAATATTCAAAGAAACTTATAATGAAGGTGTAGAAAGACAAATAAAACATATTACAGAGAAGAAAGGTGAAGGTACAATTGAAAAACTTCTCTTCACTGAAAATACTTGGGAAGTGAATTAACTTACAGCGCTCAGCTGTCAGCCATCAGCATTTTAAAATTGTTCGGGCGAAGTTTATTCTTCGCCCATTTTATTTAACCTAATTAGATTTTTTATGAATGACTTTTCTAAACTGAAAAAGATTATTGAAGAGCACCAAACGTTTCTTTTATCTACACACGTTAATCCCGATGCAGATGCACTGGGAAGTGAATTAGCATTTTATCTTATCCTAAAAAAACTTGGCAAGAAAGTTAAAGTTGTTAATCACAGTTCTACTCCGTACAATTTAGAATTTCTTGATGAAGAAAAAGTAATACAAAAATTTAATGAAGCTGAACACGGACAAATTTTTGAGGATGCGGAAGTTTTTGTACTGCTCGATCTTAATCAAGCTAACAGAATTGTAAAAATGGAAAAAGGATTCCGTTCATTTAAGGGAATTAAAGTTTGCATAGATCATCATCTGGATCCGGAAAATGTTTTCGATAATTATTTCGGCAGTGCCGATTACTCCGCAACATCAGAAATAATTTATGATTTTATCGAGCAAACAAAAATAGTCGGGATAGATTACTCGATCGCACTTCAACTTTATGCCGGAATAATGACCGATACCGGTTCATTCCGATTCGATAGAACTAATCCGAGAATTCATAGAATCATGGCTGAGCTGC
Source organism: Ignavibacteriales bacterium (assembly GCA_007280825.1). GTDB lineage: Bacteria > Bacteroidota > Ignavibacteria > Ignavibacteriales > Melioribacteraceae > Fen-1258. The sequence goes on from QYQI01000119.1 coordinate 1,406, forward strand.
TTGAGACGGGTGTTAATCCAACAACCGTTTACGATAAGATCTACGATCAATTCAAATTTGCCCGCATAAAACTTTTAGGCGAAGCGCTTTCAACTATCGAACTTGATTCAACAAATCAGATTGCAGTTATGAGTATCAAACTTGAAGTGCTTACACGAACAGGTGCGACCGAAGCAGATATTGACGGTTTTGTAAATTATTGTTTAACGATTCAAAATATTAAAATTGGTATTTTGTTCTATGAATTAAAAGACGGATTGAAGATCAGTTTTAGATCGAAAGGGGAAATCCCGGTTAATAAACTTGCAGTTGAGTTTGGAGGCGGAGGACATACAAATGCTTCCGGCACACGGCTTTATAATACGAACATTGAAGAGTACAAAGAGAAAGTAATTAAAGCAGCACAACGATATTTATAATTGTTAGAATGAGGGAATTATGTATTTCAATCTAAATATCAATCCGACAAAAGATGAACTGAGTTTCAAGAAGAACTCTGCACTAGTAAAATTCTTTGTTGAATCTAAAAAAACAGAAAAGACTTTAGATGATTTTTTCCTCTCACTGAATTATCCTTTGGGAAAAATCCAAAAAAAGAATTTTCTCGACAAAAAATCAAATGAACTTACTTATTACAGCCAATCCGGCGAACCTTCCGTTTTATTTATTAAGAAAATTAAGATTGATAAGGATTTCTCCGTAGATTTTTTCAGAAATTATTTTGCCGGACTTGTTCCGTCATTGAAAAAGAAAAACCTTAATACCGTTCATGTTGTTGTTCTATCGTTCTTCGATCTCAAAGATAATTTTGAAAATGAATCCCAATTATTAAGATCAATGTTAGAAGGGATTCACCTCGGCAATTACACATTTGATAATTACAAGTCAGATAAAGAAAAACCCGAAGGGCTTTCTTTTTTCATTCATTACACCGATCAAAAAATATTAAGCAGTGCAATTGATTATTCTAGCAAGTTGATGAATGCTGTTTACTTTACACGCGATTTAGTTAACGAACCGGCGATAACACTCACTCCGGAGGAATTAGTAAATCGCACAAAAAAAGAATTAACAAAACTTGGTGTAAAAGTAACCATCTTCGATAAAGCAGAACTTAAAAAGAGAAAAATGAATGCAATACTTGCAGTCGGCTTTACAAGTGAAAAATCTCCATACTTAATTACTATGCATTACAAACCGCGCGGAAAATCAAAAAGAAAAATTGCACTTGTCGGCAAAGGAGTTTGCTACGATTCGGGTGGACTTTCGATAAAACCAACATCCTCAATGCTTGAAATGAAAGCAGATATGGCTGGCGGTGGAGCTGTAATTGGAATTATTAAAGCTGCGGCGATGATGAAATTGCCGATTGAAATTATTGGCGTTGTTCCGGCAGTAGAAAATATGATCGGCGGTTCTTCTTTCAAACCGGGCGATATTGTTAAATCTGCTTCAGGTAAAACTATTGAAGTGAAAGACACTGATGCCGAAGGAAGAATTGTTTTAGCTGATGCTCTACATTATGCATCTCAACAAAAGCCCGATGAGATAATTGATTTCGCAACTTTAACCGGTGCAGTTGTTGTCGCTTTGGGTGAAATTGCTGCCGGTTTATTTACAAATGATGATCGTCTTGCTGATGAACTATTGCAATCAGGTAAAACGACTTATGAAAGATTATGGCGTCTTCCGTTCTGGAGCGATTATAATGAAATGATAAAAAGTGAGATAGCTGATATAAATAATCTTGGTCCGCGTTGGGGCGGGGCAATAACAGCCGGAAAATTTTTGGAAAATTTTGTTGATGAAAAAATTCCTTGGGCGCATATTGATCTTGCCGGACCTGCGATTAAACATAAATCCAATAACTACACAGAAAAATTTGATACTGGTTTTGGTGTGAGATTGATGATTGAGTATTTAAGTAAGATTTAGCAAAAAAATAAATGGGGTTATATGAGCAAGTCAAACTATCAATCGTTAGCAATTATTGATAACAAAATTTTAATTATCCGGGGACAGAAAGTAATGTTAGACAAAGATATAGCTGATCTTTATAATATAGCTACGCGAGAATTGAATAAAGCCGTCTCAAGAAACCGTGCACGATTCCCTTTAGATTTTATGTTTCAGTTAACAAAAAATGAATTTGAAAACTTGAAGTTCCAATTTGGAACATCAAGTTGGGGTGGGACACGAAAACTGCCATATGCATTTACTGAACAGGGCGTAGCAATGCTGTCTTCTGTTCTGAGGAGTGGACGAGCTGTTCAAGTTAACGTCCAGATTATGGAGTCCCGCTATGCGGGATAAAACTGCGGGAAATTATTTCCACTCACAAAGAACTTGCTCAAAAACTGAAAGAATTGGAATTGAAAATAGAATCTCATGATGAAAATATAACGGCAATCTTTGAAGCGATAAATCAGTTATTGGCAACGGAAGAAAAACCGAAAAGAAAAATTGGATTTGATGTAAAAGAGAAAAGTTATAAATATAAAGTGAAATGTAAGTAGAAGTTATATTGTTTGTAATATAGTTCTTGACGATTGAGAAAAATTTAATTCTGAAACTGTTGAAACAGTTTTCTTTTTGTTGCTTTGTCATAAACACCTCGATGAATCGAGGTGTTACTAATTAGATGGTACAATTAATAGTAAAATATTTCCACTAACACCCAGATTTATCTGGGTGTAACACAAAGCTTAAACATCAACGGATTTATCCGTAACAATGGGGAGGAATTATGTCACTTCATTCATATTCCAAATGTTGGCTTCATCTGATCTGGGGCACTCTTAATAGAGAAAGAATATTATCATCTAAAGAAATAAGAAAACAACTATCATCTTATCTTTTTGAATACTCAGCTTCAAAGAATATCTATATGAAAAAGAATTTTGTTAACAGCGAACATGTCCATGCATTGATTGAATTACCAACAAATATTTCTATTGAGGGTGTGATGCATTTAATTAAGGGTAGTTCTTCACACTGGATAAATGCAAACAAACTAACTAACACAAAATTTTCTTGGGGAAGAGGATACTGTGCGCTTTCTGTTTCTGAGTCCGGAATTTCTAGAGTAGTTAAGTACATTGAATCTCAAGAAGAACATCATAGAGTGAAAAGTTTTACTGATGAGTATGAAGCATTTATTAAAGCATATGGTATGAAGTATGTCACTGAGTAATGTAAACTGTTGTCCAAAGGACTCCTATGGAGAAACAGTTTTCTTGTTGTTGCTTTGTCATAGCCACCTCGATGAATCGAGGTGTTACTAATAAATTATGTACCATTTTTATCTCAGTAGAATATTTTTACTAACACAGATTTATCTGGGTGTAGAAAAAAAACCTTAATGATGTTTACCTAACGTGTCTCACAAATCGAAGAAGCGGCGTTGTTGAAGCGCGTGTTAGGTTTTGTTTTTATACTATTGTTATAACTACTTTTCCTCTTGCATGTCCTTCTCCAAGATACCGTAAAGCTTCAGCCGTCTCACTTAAAGTAAAACGTCTATCAATAACTGGTACGACTTTACCCGCTTCCAGAAGTTCTTTGAGAAAAGCCAAATCTTTTTGGCTTCGTTTCGCGGATACACCTCCCATTTTCCTGCCGCCTTTTTCTGACATCAATTTTCCCATGAGCATGGCCTGAAAGATTTGAGCCTTAGAACCACCTGCCATAATATAAATTCCCTTTGGAGTTAATGCACGTTTATAATCTGAAAGCGGATGATAACCATTAGCGGCAAAAATCAGATCATAATGCTTATCACTTTTTGTGAAATTTTCTTTGGTGTAATCAATAACATGGTCTGCACCAATTGAGCGCGCTTGTTCCAAATTCCTTGTGCTGCACACAGCTGTAACTTCGGCGCCAAACAATTTTGCAATCTGCACTGCAAACGTTCCCACACCGCCGGATGCACCATTGATCAAAACTTTTTGTCCCGGCTGAACTTTTCCTTCATCACGTAAACCTTGAAGTGCGGTGGATCCCGCCATTGGTACAGCCGCTGCTTCTTCGAACGATAAATTGTACGGTTTCAATGCCAATAAATTTTCAGCGGCACAAGCATACTCGGCAAAACCGCCGCGTATCATACCAAATACATCATCACCCGGTTTAAATTGTTTGATGTTTTTGCCAACCGCTTCAACCCGACCCGATACGTCGGCACCGAGTCTATGGTCTTTGGGTTTAAAAAATCCTCCGCCCATAAAGCGAATTAAAAATATGTCGGCAGTTAGGAAATGCCAGTCATATGCATTTACAGATGCCGCATAAATTTTTATTAAGACTTCATCATCCTTGGGAATAGGTTTTTCTACTTCTTTTAATTCAAGAACATCCGGTGATCCGTATTTTGTGTACACAATCGCTTTCATAAGTCTCCACCTATAAATTTGCAAAACCTAACGGCGAACGGTTGATTGGCTTGTTTTATTCTTTGGCTACTCGACTGCCTGCATGGACTGCATAGTATTTCTGATCAGTAAGTCTTCTTGCGTAAAATGAATTTGGGATGACACTTTGAATTCTATAATATCCAAATGAATAGATAGGAATTCCATATAGCACAAATCTTTTTTCGGCCACTAATGAATTGCATATTTTACAACTAAATCCAATCTTTTTGATTGATGTGCCGACAAAATTTATTCTTAAAAGATTA
>QYQI01000012.1 GCA_007280825.1 Ignavibacteriales bacterium
ATATATTATTATATAAACTGATTTTGTTTGAATTAAAAATCTAATAAATTCAATACATAAAAAAAACAAAGGTGAAAATATGAGATTTAATAAATTCTTTATAGCAGCAATTTCATTTCTAATAATTCTTTCAATTACAACAATTGCTCAACAAGAAAATAAACCGAGACAAAGTCTTAAAGCCAGCGTCTCTCAAAGAATTGGAGTTGACAACGATATTACAATCATTTACAGCAGACCTGGTGTTAAAGGAAGAAAAATTTGGGACGATCTTGTTCCTTATGGATTAGCTCCGGGTAATAAAAACTCCAACAATAATCCTTTCCCATGGAGAGGTGGCGCTAACGAAAATACTACTATCGAATTCGGTAAAGATGTAACTGTTGAAGGTAATAAATTACCGGCCGGTAAATACGGTCTTCATTTTATCCCGGGAGAAAAATACTGGGTAATTATCTTTAGCAAGAATAACTCAAATTGGGGAAGCTTCACATACGACCAAAAGGATGATGCTCTTCGAATTACCGTTACTGCAGCTAAAGTCCCGTTTGAAGAATGGCTTACGTATGGTTTTGATGATTTAAATGGTAATTCTGCAACAGCATTTCTGAAATGGGAAGAATTAAAAGTTCCATTTAAAATTGCGACAGTTAAATAAAAAAATAATTCATGTATTTTTAGTTACGATTATAATAGAATAATTATTTCGGTTATAAATGAAACAAAGTTTATTTACACTTAAGCAGGATATAGTTGAGGTCGGGAAAAGAATGTATGCCCGCGGTTATGTTGCCTCGAATGACGGCAATATAAGTGCGCGTCTTGATGATAACAGATTTTTAGTTACTCCAACTGGCGTTAGCAAAGGGTTTATGAAACCCGAAGATCTAATTGTTGTTAATATTGAAGGAAAAGTTTTATCAGGAATTAAGAAACCGTCTTCTGAAGTTTTTATGCATCTCCAAGTTTATAAAGACAGGCCCGATGTTAACAGTGTTTGCCATGCTCATCCACCTTATGCTACAGGATTTGCAGTTGCCGGAATACCATTGGATAAATGTGTTCTTCCCGAAGTGATTATAACGCTAGGATCAATTCCACTTATTGAATACGGCACTCCGGGAACGGAAGAACTTTACCGTCCGGCAACAAAACTGTTAAAAGATTACGATGCATTTCTTCTTGCAAATCACGGTGCACTTACAGTAGGTACAGATGTAATTAATGCTTATCACAAAATGGAAACGCTGGAACATTTCGCGCAGATTGCTTTTGTTGCTAACCAGCTTGGTTATCTCAATACACTAAATAAAGAACAAGTGCAGAAACTTAAAGATCAAAGAGAGAAATTTGGAATAAGAACTACCGTCGGATGTGTTACTAGCGAAGATGACTCGCGCTCTACAGAACATACGCCGCAATCAAATATGATGAATGATGATCTGATAAAAAAAATTACAGACGAGGTACTAAAACAAATTCGTAAATAATTATTTACGAAAATAAAATGTTTCTAGATTTATTTATTTTTTAAGTATTTGATTAATTCACCGATAGAATAAAACAAAACTGATTGCGAATTAAAATTGAGATTCCAAATTAATTTCCCGTCGTTTCTATCAATCTGAATTGAGCCATCTACTTTTTCATTACCATCTGTTGAAATCCCAATTCTTTCAAGTGCGCGTTCCGTCCAAATCACATCAATCTTATTCCCCTTTACTTGAATTTTTGTGTCCGCAATTCGGTTCATTTTGAATATTCCCCGCTGAGGATGGAACTTAATTTCTTTTTTGTTAAATGCTTTTTCAAAGTGTCCATTCAGCACCAGATCTTCCGGAGAATCAACCTCTATTTTTTGATCTTTTGTTATGAGCCAAACTATATCTGCTGTTTGTAAAGCGAGATCGAGATCATGAGAAGAAAAGATAATGGATTTATTAAACTGTTTAATCAATGACCTGAGCATATTCAAAATTTCAATTCTTGTTGGAATATCTAGAAATGCAGTTGGTTCATCTAAAAGAATTATGGAAGTATCTTGAGCTAAAGCTCTTGCAATCATAACCTTTTGTTTGAATCCGTCACTAAGCTCGGTAAACATTTTTTCTTTGTATGGAGTTAAGCCGGTTATTTCTAAAACATTATTAATTACCTTATGATCATTCTCACTTAACATTCCCAGCCAATTGTTATGCGGATACCGGCCCATACTTACAACTGAATGAACAGATACTTCTCCAATATTTAAATTTTCCGTCAGAACAATACTAAGAACTTTAGCAAGTTGAGATCTCTCGTATGAATTGATTGATTTTCCATTTATAAAAAAATCACCTCTGATTGGTCTTTGAACACCGGTTAAAGTTCTTAATAATGTTGATTTTCCAAAACCATTTTGTCCAAGCAAACAAATTAATTCTCCTCTTTCAACCGATAGATTTAAATTATCTAACAATATTAAATCGGTAGATTTTTTTCTCTTATAACCAATAGCTAAATCTTTTGTATATAATATTGGTGTGGATTCCATCATATTATTCCATGGCAAAAGAGTGTTTAACTTTTCTCTGTTGAATAATAATCCAAATTACTACCGGTGCGCCAACAAGTGAAGTTACTACGTTAATCGGAATTGTCTGTTCGTGCCAAATTAATTGTGAGATAATATCACAAAGAAGCGCAAGAATGCTTCCAACGATACATACAGCAGGAATCAATATTTTATGATCGAACTCACCTAAAGTTTTTCTCGTAATATGCGGCACGGCAATACCGATAAAAGCAATCGGACCGCAAAACGCTGTAATTACGCCGCCGAGAATACCAACTGCAACAACTATCAATAATCGTATTGCTTTTATATTGACGCCCATACTAATTGCATAATTTTCGCCGAGCAAAAGAAGGTTCAAAGGTTTTGACAAAAGAAAAGCAATAACAAGGCCAAATAATATAATTGGGATCAAAAGAAATAAATCATTTCCAAATTACATTTCCAAAATTGCCCATACCCCATATTACATATCCTTGCAGGTTTTCAGGTGAGCTAAAATATTTTAATATACTTTCGAGAGCGCCGATTATATACCCAAGCATCAAACCGAAAATAAGTAATGTAATATTGCTGCTTACTTTTTTTGAAACAAAAGTTATTAATAATAAAATCACGGCAGCACCAATTCCAGCGGCGATAGTAATACCAATTTTATTTAATAAGCCATTTAAGAAAAACAGATTTATACCTATCGAACCGGCGGTTAATACTACCAATGCAACGCCAAAGCTCGCACCGGAACTTATTCCGAGAACAAAAGGATCTGCCAACGGATTTCTAAAAAAAGTTTGCATTAATAATCCGCTGACAGAGAGAGCGCTTCCCGCTAAAATTGCTGTTATTGCTTTTGGAATTCTAAATTCTGTTATGATAGTATTCCAAACAGGATTTCCGGAAGATGAACCTGTTAGTACACTCAGCGCTTCACTGAACGGTATTCTCACTGAACCAAGAACTATATCAAAAAAGAAAGAAAGTCCCAGCAATAAAAAAAGAAATGCTGCAATAATTTTTTTTCTTTTTAGAATAGACATTAATTATTCCGAAATTCTTTTATAATATTTGAATTTATATTCCGGCAGAACTTCCGGGTGAAATATTTTAATTAGATCACTTAATACCAGATCGCAATTGATAACACCTGTTTCCCAATATTCATAAAAACCAAATTTGTTTAACGAAGCGTTATTGTTAAAAATATTCTTTGTACGGAATGCTTTAAATTTAGAATTACGCGGATCATTTTTAAAAACATCGCTAAGCTTAGTCCAAAAAAGTACATTCACCCAAAAATCTGCATCGTGAGCTTTTTCAAAAATTTGTTCATAATTCAATTTTAAACTTCCGGCTGATCTGTCCTGTTTCCACAAATACTCTGCACCGGCATCGTTTAATAGTTTTGACATATAACTATTCCCGCCGGGTTCGTACCAAACTCCGCCTAATTCTGCTTCTGTAAATACTGTAGGTTTGTAAGTAATATTTTGAGTAAGCTTCGTCAGTTTATTATATCGTTCTGCAATACTATCAAAAACTTCATTTGCTTCTTTTTCTTTATCGAAAAATGCTGCGACAAATTTTATCCATTCTGCTCTTGCCAAAGGAGAATTTTCCAAATGAAATATTCCTGATGCAATATGAATTCCATTTTTAATAAGTTTCTGATCACCATCAATATATGGATTGCCATTACCGTAAGTGAATAATAAATCCGGATTGAGACTGAAAACTTTTTCGACGTTAAGACTGTATGAATCACCAACTTCAGTAATTTTTCCGCTCTCAATTAATTTCCATGCATTAGCAGAACAGATATATTTTGAATTATCTACAGCAAGGATTTTGTCTGTTAAATTTAGTTTATCAAGAAATCCTACATAGATGGAAGTTAATACTATTGCGGTATTGATAGGCGTCCTAATTACTTGTGCATGTTCATAACCTTTAGGTATACTAACATTTTTAGAAAGTAGGAGATATTGAAATATTTCTTCTCTTCTTTTATCTGGTGCAAATACATTTATGACTTTTGCACTATCAAGATATTTTATTTCAAAACTTTTAGAGTATTCAATCTTTAACTGATCTTTGTAAATTGATCTATCGTTCTGTTTATTTTTAATTGTGCTGTTGGAAGTATTGGAATCGGTACAAGAATTAAAGAAATAAATAAGACCAATAAGAATTACAATTCTAATATTTCTGATAAGATTCATATTACTTTATAATCACTTTAAGAATTAAAAAATAAACAGGTATAAAGTTTTAAGAAGGATTTAAGTAGTGTGTCGAGATACAAATCGTTCTTAGCTTTTTACCCGAAAGCATTCGATTAAACAATAACGGCAGGTCTTCTGACTCGCTTCCTTTTACCGGCCTTCACATTCCTTAGATGGAACATTGACCAAGGTTGGTAAACAGTTTTAATGAAGCTTACAGCAGCGGGTACTGTTAAGGATTTTCACCTTATTCCCTTTTAACTCAATTGCAGGAAATGCAATTGGCGACCATTATTTATAAGTGTAATATATATTTATCTTATTCTTTGAACAAATATTTTTAATTTCAACTTACTTTACTTCTTACTTTTCTTTTATTCAAAAGAAAAATGAACATTCGCTTTATTGTAACCTTTCAACCGTCTTCTGAATGAACTACTCAGTAATTTATTTGCTTCGTTCAGCATAGATTTCGGAATTATTACATCATTTAAGAATTTACAACGAATCTCATAGATTGTGAATTGAAATATTGTTCCGAACGTTTTGTTTATTTTCGGTCTTTGATTTTACTATAAGGGAAGCGTGAAAATAAATTTGCTTCCTTTTCCGGGTATGCTTTCAATCCATATTTTGCCATTGTTCCGTTCAACAAACTCTTTACAGAGGATTAA
>QYQI01000067.1 GCA_007280825.1 Ignavibacteriales bacterium
TAATTTTTTCTATGCTGATCACTAAAGCACGGCTTGAACGAAATCCTACACTTAAAGAGCAAGTGCGCGATCTTAATATTGAAAATTTAGTTTACGGGCATCTCGGTTACCCGGTACTTCAAGCGGCGGATATTTTGTTATACAAAGGCGATGCTGTTCCGGTTGGTGAAGATCAGCTTCCGCATATCGAGATCACTCGAGAAATAGCAAGAAGATTTAATACGCAGTACGCTCCTAACGATCCGGTATTTCCGGAACCTGAAGGAATGGTAACGAACTTTGCGCGTCTGCCGGGTTTAGACGGACATAGAATGAGCAAATCCCAAGGCAATGTAATTTTACTTTCCGATGATGCTGAGACAGTAAAACAAAAATTGCGTAAAGCAGTAACCGATCCACAGAAATTAAGAAAGAACGATCCGGGAAGACCGGAAGTTTGTTTGGTATTTACGTATCATAAAAAGTTTAATCCGGAAGAAATTCCCGCAATAGAAAAAGATTGCAGAAGCGGTGCACTCGGTTGTGTTGATTGTAAATTAAATTGTGCATCGAAGATCAATACCATGTTAGCACCGATACTTGAAAAAAGAAAAACTTATGAGAAGAATATTAATCTTGTTAAAGATGTTTTAAATGACGGCGAGAAAAAAGCAAAAGTAATTGCACAGCAGACAATGAACGAAGTTCATCAAAAAATGAAAATGGGTTAATGTGTATAAAATAAGTTTACAAGATTTTGAAGGTCCGCTCGATTTGCTTCTTTTCTTTCTTCGAAGAGATGAATTGGATATTTATGATATACCAATCTCAAAGATTACGAAAGAGTTTATGGAATATCTGCATCTTCTCGAACAACTCGATCTTGAAGTCGCCGGTGATTTTATTTTAATGGCTGCTACGCTGATGCAGATTAAAGTTAGAATGCTGCTGCCCAAAGAAATTGATGAGAAGGGAGAAGAAGTTGATCCGCGTGCTGAATTAGTTAAAGCTCTTCTTGAGTACAAAAGATATAAAGAAATGTCGGAAGAACTTTCTTTTATGGAAGCGAACCAGAGAAAATATAATTACCGCAGTAATTTTGATGAAGATCCGAAACAAACGACGACAGATTACGGTGTTCTTCTTAAGAACATTACAATCTATGATTTGATAAAAGCATTCAAAAAAGTTTTACTTGATAAACCGGCTGAACCGGTTCATCAAATTAAAAAATGGAACATAACAATAGACCAGCAGATGGAATATATTACTTCCAAGCTTTCGGGGAATAATCAAATTGGTTTTCTTGAATTAATGGTTGATCTGCGTGAGAAAATTAAAATTGTGGTTACTTTTATTGCAATGTTGGAAATGGTTAAAGCCGGTAAGATTGGTTTGCGTGCATCAAATGAACTAAACAATTTTATTATTTACGGATTAGCAAATGGATAATATTTACAACTCGGTTGTAGAAGCATTGATCTTTGCTTCGGATGATCCGTTAACTCCGGCAGAAATTATTAATGCCATTAAAGAAATTGACGGATCCGATAGTGAAATCACTGAAGATGATATTGAGAAAACTGTTGATGAGCTAAATATAAAATATGATCAGAATGAAATTGCATTTACAATTTTGAAGATCGCACACGGTTATATCCACGCAACAAAACCAGATCACGCAAAGTATGTTGGATATCTCTCAACAGAAAAAACAAAGAGAAGATTAAGTCCAGCTTCACTTGAAACGCTTGCAATGATAGCTTATAAACAGCCGCTTACTAAACCGGAATTGGAATCAATACGCGGTGTGAATTCGGATTATACTCTCAATACTTTACTGGAAAAAAATCTTGTTACCATTGCCGGGAGAGCAGAAACTGTCGGCCGTCCTCTTCTTTATGTAACTACCGATGAATTTTTAAAATATTTCGGATTAAAACAGATAAGCGATTTACCAAAACCTCGTGAGATTGAAGAGATAATGAAAGATGAAGATTTCCTTGAACAGAAACGCAGAATAATGATGAGCGGGATTGAGGAAAAAGCTGAAGAAGAAGAATTACAATCGGAGCTTGAGCGGGACAGCGAAATAGAATCAGAATTAGAAGAAGATAATGAAAATACGATTGAATAGGTTTCTCTCCGAGTGCGGGATTGCATCAAGAAGAAAATCAGAAGAGTTTATTCTAGACGGCAGAGTGCAGGTAAACGGAAAACTGATCATTGATCTTGCTTTCTTTATTGACCCCGAGACCGATCAAATAGCTCTAGATGGAGAAAAAATAAAACCGCAGAAGAAAGTTTATTTTCTTTTGAACAAGCCGAAAGCAATTATCACTTCAACGGATGATGATAAAGGAAGAAAGACCGTTCTTGATCTTATAGATACAAACCAAAAAATTTTTCCGGTCGGAAGATTGGATTACGACACAACCGGCGTTCTTCTTTTAACTAACGACGGCGATTTCACAAATTTTCTTACTCATCCGAGCAATCATGTTCCGCGGGAATACAAAGTAACTCTGAATAAACCGCTTCAAGAAGAAGATAAACTTAAGCTGCTCAAAGGAATTAGTCTTGATAGAAGAAGAAGCCGTTTTGAAGCAATTAAATTTGTCTCACGAAACCGTTACGACAAATTGGTTGTAACAACGGTTGAAGGAAGAAATCATTTTGTAAAAAATATGTTTCTTGCGCTCGGATATTTTGTAGATGATTTAGACCGGGAAAGTTTCGGCGGATTTACAGTAAAAGGAATTCCAAAAGGCGGTTATAGAAAATTATCTCAACCAGAGATAAAAAATATTTATGATAAATACGGTAAGTAAAATATTTCTAGTTCTGCTCGTCTTCACCTCAATTCTATTTTCACAGCAGAAAGATACATTGAGTGAAAAAAAGAGTTCACAAAGTTTAAATTCTCTCGTAGAATTACGCGACCAACTTGATGATTATTTCAACGATAAGAATTTTAGCGATGCTGTTTGGGGCGTAATGATAAAATCATTGAAGACGGGGGAAGTTATTTACAAACGGAACGCAGATAGACTTTTTATTCCCGCTTCTAACATGAAATTATTTACAGGTGCTGCTGCAATAATTCTGCTCGGTTCGGATTTTACATATGAAACAAATTTTTACGTGAACGGAGATATTGAAAAAGGTTTACTTAAAGGAGATTTGATCATACAAGGTTCTGGAGATCCTACAATATCAAACAGGTTTTATGAAGGTTCGCAGACAAAAATTTTTGAAGATTGGGCTGACTCGCTTAAAGCAAGAGGTGTCTGGGCAATAACAGGAAATATTTACGGCGATGATTCTTACTTCGATAATGTAGGACTTGGAAAAGGTTGGACGCTTGATTACGAATCAAGCTGGTTCGAAGCTCCGAGCGGCGCTTTAAGTTTTGACGATAACAGTATTGAAATAAAGATTGAACCAAGCGAAATTAATTATCCGGCAAAAATTTCTATAATTCCGGATACTAAATTTGTTCAGCTTGCGCCAAAAGTAATTACTGTTGATGAGAATTCGGAACAATCTGTTTCCGTTCGCAGACTGCGCGGGACAAACCTAATTAGTGTAACCGGCAATATTAGAAAAGATTCCAAACCGATTAGCGAACATGTTTCTATAACTGATCCTACAATGTTCTTTCTAACAGTTCTTAAAGAAGTGTTCGAACAAAAGGGAATTATTATAAAAGGAAGGATTGGCGGAATTGACAGTGCAGAAAAAAATATTCCGTCCGATGATCTTACTCCGATCTTTACACACAGATCGGTTCCGTTAAAAATGATCCTTAAAGAATTAAATAAGAACAGTAATAATTTTTATGCAGAACAGATTCTCAAAACAATTGGTCTTGAGATTTACAATTTCGGTACAATAGAAAACGGAGTTAAAGCATGCAATGATTTTTTTAATACGATGGGAATTAATCCTGAGAACATGGTAATGGCAGACGGCTCAGGTTTATCAAGATTAAATTTGGTAACGCCAAGGCAGATTGTAAATCTTTTATCATACATGAATAAGAGCGATGAGTTTTTACAATTTTATGAATCATTACCGATAGCAGGAGTTGATGGGACATTAATGGACAGAATGAAAAAAACTTCTGCTGAAAATAATGTTAGAGCAAAAGCCGGATACAATAATAATGTCTCTGCACTTTCAGGATATCTAAAAACAGTTTCCGGCGAGCAGCTTGTTTTTTCTATGCTGGTCAATAATTATTTAGTCCCGCCGGCACTTGCAAATTATATACAAGATAATGTTTGTCACCGTCTTGTAAATTTTATTAGAAATTAATTTTGTAAAATACTTTAAGGAAGATAATTTTGGAGGAATATTGGAACCATTAAATCAAGAATTAGATCCTAATGCGCTCATTCAACGAAGACATGACGAATTGAGAGAATTGCTGTCAAAAGGTATTCAGCCGTTTGCTTACAGTTTCGATGTTGATAACTATTCGGAAAACATTAAGAACAATTTTGAAAAGTATGAGAATAAAGATGTTAAAGTTGCCGGAAGAATTATGGCTATACGCAGAATGGGAAAAGCATCTTTTACACACATTCAGGATAAAGACGGTAAAATTCAGATCTATTTAAAGAAAGATGATGTTGGAGAATCTTACGAAGTATTTAAGCTTCTTGATATCGGTGACATAATCGGTGTGGAAGGATTTGTTTTTAAAACAAAGACCGGAGAAATCTCAGTTCATTCTAAATCATTTACTCTTCTGTCAAAATCATTGAGACCGCTTCCAATTCCGAAAGAGACAACTGATGAAGGTGGAAATAAAGTTGTGCATGATCAGTTTGCTGATAAAGAAATGCGTTACCGCCAACGTTACCTAGACTTAATTTTAAATTCCGAAGTAAAATCTGTATTTAAAACCAGATCTAAAATTGTAACTGAGATTAGAAAATATTTAGATGAAAACGGATTAGTTGAAGTTGAAACGCCGATTCTACAGCCGTTATACGGCGGCGCTACAGCCCGTCCATTTTCTACTCACCACAATGCTCTTGATATAGACCTCTATCTAAGGATTGCAGATGAACTTTATTTGAAGCGCTTGATAGTTGGAGGATTTGACGGAGTTTATGAGATATCAAAAGACTTCCGCAATGAAGGAATGGATAAAACGCATAATCCGGAATTCACAATGCTTGAGCTCTACGTTGCATACAAAGATTATTTTTGGATGATGTCGTTCGTAGAAAATATGGTTGCTAATATTTCTAAAAATGTTTTTAACACAACCGAATTTAACATTGAAGGGAACAAAATTAATTTCAATCCGCCGTGGAAAAGAATTTCTATGGTTGATGAACTAAAAGAGAAAGTTGGTATTGATGTTCTCCTAGCATCGAATGAAGAGCTGATAAAGATATTGAAAGCAAAAAATGTTGATATGGAAGGCAGAGAGAGTAAAGGTAAATTAATTGATCTACTTTTCGAAGTAACTATTCAACCGACATTAATTCAACCAACTTTTGTTACCGATTACCCGGTTGAACTTTCACCTCTTGCTAAAAAGCACAGATCAAGAAAGGGACTTGTTGAAAGATTTGAAGGATTTGTTCTCGGTCGTGAAATATGTAATGCGTTCACAGAATTAAACGATCCTATTGATCAACGAAGCAGATTTGAAGATCAAGCAAAAATGAAAGAAGCCGGTGATGAAGAAGCTCATCAGATAGATGAAGATTTTGTGCGTGCACTTGAATATGCAATGCCGCCAACTGCCGGACTTGGAGTTGGAATTGACCGATTAATAATGCTCTTAACAAATCAGCCATCAATTCGCGATGTGATTTTATTTCCACAAATGCGTCCTCAAAAGTAAAGGATATAATGAAAAATATTAGTAAACATCTTCCATATATAATCGTTGCATTGCTTTTAGGTTTGTTCATAGGTCTGAAGTTAAATGATGTCGTTTCATTCTCCGAAAAAACTAAACAACTTAAAAAGATCGGTGATATAATGGAATTCACCGAAGATTATTATGTGGATAAAGTTGATGCACAAAAATTAACTGAAGATGCCATAAAAGGAATGTTCAGCGGTTTAGATCCGCACACTGTTTATATCTCTGCAAAAGATCAAACTGCTGAAGAAGAATCTTTCAGAGGAAATTTTGAAGGAATCGGTGTTGAGTTTCAAATTGTAAATGATACGATTACTGTTGTATCGCCAATTACAAACGGACCTAGTGAGATGGTTGGAATTATGTCGGGTGACCGTATAGTTAAAATTGACGGGAAGAGCAGCGTTGGGTGGAAAAACGAAGACGTAATTAAAAAGTTACGCGGCAATAAAGGCACTACTGTTGATCTGACTATTTTCAGACCAAGTTTGAAATCTGTAACAACATTTAAAGTAACACGTGATAAGATCAATTTATTTTCTGTTGATGCTTCCTTAATGTACGATAACGAAACCGGTTATATAAATCTTACACGCTTTTCAGAAACAACAACAGAAGAGATGTTAAATGCGCTTCAGGATCTTACATCAAAAGGAATGAAGAGATTAGTTCTTGATCTTAGGAATAATCCCGGCGGATATGAAATGCAAGCATCTAATGTTGCTGATCTATTTATAGACGGGGATAAAATGATTGTTTATAATAAAGGTAGGTTAAAACAATCAAGCGAAGAATATCATGCTGGAAAAACCTATCCATATGAAAAAATTCCGTTAATCATTTTAGTAAATCGCGGTTCTGCATCAGCGAGCGAAATTGTGTCCGGCGCTGTGCAGGATTGGGATAGAGGTTTAATTGTTGGTGAAACAACTTTTGGAAAAGGTCTTGTACAAACTCCAATTCAATTAAAAGACGGCTCGGCAGTTAGAATAACAATCGCAAAATATTTTACACCTTCAGGAAGACAAATTCAGAGAAATTATAAGGACAAGAATAAATACTATGACTGTA
>QYQI01000134.1 GCA_007280825.1 Ignavibacteriales bacterium
GATAAATTGTTGTATAGAAAAGTCAATCAAACGGTCACTACTGCTTCGGTGGTTACAAGATTTTATATGCAGTACTATGATTCTCTACTGAACAAACTTTCATATGCATCGCTGACGAATGCAGCCACACGGGCGAATATTCGAACTATACGCGTTCTGGTAAAAAGCGAATTAGCAGATTCCGTCAGCGCTAATTACAGTCCTGTTGAATGGAGAAAAGAATATAGACCAAGGAATTTACATTAAGAGGTTAAAATGGGAAAAACAATTTTAATATATGTCTTGGGTACTCTCTCAATTTTTGTAATAATTAATATGAATTTGAGCGGGACTATTCTGGACCAATCAAAATCTGCATATGGGTACTATGCAGAAGTTCAAGTGCGCGATATCGGCAACACAATGATAGAAATGTTGACGTCTCAACTTGCTGACAGCGCTTCATACCGAGTTACTTCACCGGCAAATAAATCCTTTTTTGGTGGACAGGTTACTTACACGGTAAAAGATACAGTAGTCGCACCGGATTCTATGGTAAAAATAAACGTGTCGGCAACATATTTTGACCAGACAAAAAATATGTTTTCACTATTGATGAAACCCGGAAGCGGAGGATCGGTACCGCCGGCGGCATTAAGCTACGCCGTTTATTCAAATGGTGATCTTCAACTTTCCGGCAATGCTGAAATCCAAGCTGAAAACCATGCATGGAATGCAAACGTTCATACAAACGGAAATATGCAATTAAATGGTAATCCTGAGATAGACGGTTTTGTAACCTATACGAATAGCTTATCTCAAAGTGGTCATCCTCAAATACAACCGAATCAAAATCCAAATAATTTACCTGTTACAAGTCAAGTTTCTCCTGTTACAGTTCCATCCTTTAATCCTGATAACTATCAAGGAATCGCTACTCAAACTTATGCTGGCAACTTCAATAAAAGCAGCGGAACTGTTACGCTCGGGACAGCACAGAATCCGGCAATAATTTATGTAGGCGGAAATTTAGATTGGTCTGGTAATGTGACTGTTACTGGATATGGTATAATAGTTGTAAAAGGTAATGCACAAATGAGTGGAAACGTAACATTCCAAACACAAAATCCGAACAAAAGTACATTTGCGCTTTACACAGTTGGAAATATTCAGATGAGCGGGAACAGCGACATGTACGGTCAATATCTATCGCTTGCAAATATACAGATAAGCGGTAATGGTGAACTTAAGGGAAGTCTTTCGGCAGGAGGTCAGGTTCAGTTGAGCGGAAACGGAGAAGTTGAATATATTCCAGCGAATACAGCATTAACAGCACCGATCTTTGGAAGCGGTCAGCAATCAGCACGTCCCTACAAAGCGAAATTTTATTATGAATAAGATTTTTCTTTATGATTCAAGAAAATTCGATTGCGAGATATTGAATTGACTTTATTACAAAGTTAACGTGATACAGGTAATTTTGAAGTAGCAATATAAAAGCACAATATCTATTTGACCTCACCCGACCCTTCGGGCCACCCTCTCCTTGTTAAGGAGAGGGGTAGGGGGTGAGGATAAATTTAAGGGAAGGAGAATAAATCTCTTTCCCTTTTTTATGAGTATATCAATGACTTACTGCTGTCGGTTTCGGAGCATTCTTCTTTAGATAATCGATTATCATTGCTAATTTTTCATCACTTAAATTTTTTGCAGATACTTTTAGTAATTTCCCAAATGCTTCGATCTCTTCAGCGCTTCCTGGATAACCGATGTTTGGATTTTGTGTAGGCATAACGTTGGAGTCCGCAAGTTTTTTCCCGCTTGCATCAAGAAAAGCATAGAACGGTAATCCGGATTTTTCTCCGCCGAGATTTTTCATTAATTCATTACCACCCGGATTTTCTAATTCTTTTATTTTATCGCCATGTTCTTGTACATCTAAATGAGTAATGACATAATTATCTTCAAATATTTTTTTTAGTTCATCACTCTGCATTACTTTATCCAATCTCTTACACCAGCTACACCACGATGCATGAAAGATTAGAAAAACATTTTTTTTAGATTCCTTTGCTTTTTGATAAGAAGTTTTTAGAATACTATTGGCTGCCTGAGGTTTTGTATCTTGTCCCAATAAAAGTGTAATAGTAAATAAAGAAACAAACAGAGTTAATATTAATTTTTTGTACATGGGATAATCTCCTGAATACATTGTAAAATATTTGCTGATCAAATATACAAATACATATTAGCGGCAAAAAGAAAAATTAAGTTTGTCAATACGAAGATTCCGAAAGGCCGTGAGGCAAATAATCTCTTTGTCCAAACAAAAAATAAGATTGCTTCTCCCGACTGCGTCGGGATCGCAATGACAATACTAAGGAATATTTATTTTGAATTTAATTCGGTAATTTTGAATTAGAACTGATAATAATTACGCATTAACAAATGGATAAGTCCTATGTATGAGTATCAGAAGGATAATGTTTTTTTTGCTCAAGTACCCGGAATGATGGAATCACTTTGCGAAGAGGAACTGATTGAACTTGGTGCAAAGAATACTAAAGTTGCTTACAGAGGTGTCTATTTTGAAGCAGATCAGGTTTCATTATATAAAATAAATTATACATCTAGATTAATCTCGAGAGTTCTTGCACCGCTAATTACATTTCACTGTCCCAATACAAATACACTTATCAAAACTGCGGAAAAAATAAAGTGGGAAGAGATCTTTACTGTTGAAAAAACTTTTGCGATTACTGCTTCGGTTGCCAAAAGTCAAATAACTAATTCATTATACGCCTCTCAGTGTTTAAAAGACGGCATCGTTGATTATTTCAGAAAGGTGAGTAACGGAGTTCGTCCCGATGTGAATACAACAAATCCGGATGTACGGATTAATCTTCATATCGAAAAAGATGAAGCTGTTATTAGTTTAGACACATCGGGTGAATCGCTTCATAAAAGAGGGTACAGATTATTGGCGGGAGAAGCACCAATGCAGGAAACACTTGCCGCAGCAATTATCCGCATTAGTAAATGGGATGGGCAAAATCCTTTGTGGGATTGCATGTGCGGATCGGGAACAATTATTTGTGAAGCGTTAATGCATCACTGCAGAATACCCGCTCAGAAATTGAGAACAAACTTCGGATTTTTTTATATGCCGGATTTCGATAAACAGATTTGGGAAAAGATAAAAGATGAATCTGATCAGAAAATTCGTCCGTTGCCAAAAGGGTTGATCAGCGGAAGCGACAAGTCTCAAAGAATAATTGATGTAGCAAAAGAAAATCTATCCCGGCTTCCGTTTACCGACGCTGTAGATCTATCATGTCATCCATTTCAACATGTTAAACAATTTGAAAACGGAACACTAATAACAAATCCTCCTTACGGTATCCGCATGGGTGAATTTGAGGAAGTGAAAAAGCTTTATACTGAGCTTGGAGATTTTATTAAACAAAAATGTAAAGGAACAACTGCGTTTATTTATACAGGCGATCCGGTACTTAGAAAATCTATAGGATTGAAAACATCGAAAAGAGTTCCACTAGTTAACGGAAAACTTGAAGGAGTACTGGTTCAAATTGACAGCTATGAAGGAAGTAAAAAGAAATATTATGCTGTATATAAAGCTGAGGAAGAATTATTGAAGAAGAAAACCGAAGACTAATAAAAATATATTTTATTAAAAAATTATTATTGGTAATACAACTCAATATGGAACTAATAGAATATGAAAATGGTTATAGATAGAAAACTGGAAAGGACTTAAATGAATAATTAATACAATGGTATAAAAGAGGAACCTAATTATGAATAATCCAGTTATAAGTAAAAGCAATCTATTTGATTTTTTCCAGAAGAGTGATTGTTATGCAAAATATTTTTTTGCAATCATATTTCTATCATTATTAAGTTTTCCCATTCTAAAAGCGCAAGATTTAACAAAAAATTCTAACAAATTACTAATACCTTCCACATCCGTATTCTCAAATTCATTAAGTAGAGGTGAATCACTAGCATTCGCAAATTCAGTATTTCCTGATACTACTGTTCAGATATTCAAACCAAAATTATTACCTGATAAAATGAGTTTTTTCGAAAGAGGATTGTGGGGAGAGAATGGATTGATGAGAGGAATTGGTCTTGCCTCACCGCTTACACCTGAAGTTAGGAAATACGAACTTGAAGTTCGCAGAACTATGTTAACAGCGCATCAGATTGGTGGTTTTGCTACGCTCGGATTGATGTTGGCAACATGCTACTATGGCCAAAAAATTATAGACGGCGACTTTAATTATGAATCAACTAAAAAAAAATTAGTCTTTGCTACAATAACATCATACTCAATTACAGCTTTACTTTCAATTCTTTCGCCGCCGCCGCTTATTCGTCGTGATGAAACAAGTACAACTACAATACACAAATTTCTCGCATGGTTTCATGTTGCGGGAATGATTGTTACTCCTATTCTGGGCTCATTAATTAATACTAACCGCGTGTTTAATATTGACAAGGCTCATTTTCATCAAGTTGCCGGTTATATCACCACAGCAATATTCGCTACAGCAATGATTGTAATAACATTCTAGTAGGAGAGATATTTTGAAAGCCAAAATAAATGTTGTTTTAATATTACTCTTTTTTCAATTTTCAATTGTGCTTCCGCAATCCAAACAAATCGAGGCAGTAAAACAAGAATCTTCAATAACATATCAACTTACCCATCTGCTACATGAAATTGAATCAACAAGTAAAGAAGCATACTGTAAAATTGATTTTGATCTTAGCAAAAAAGAGATCAAAAATGTTTTTGTTCAGGTAGATGTAACTACATTCAACAGTGGAAATTCAAATCGTGATTCTCATGCAATGGAAGTAATTGATGCGCTTTCTTTTCCTGATTCAAGATTTACAAGTTCATCTATTACACAAAAGGGTGATAGCTTGAAAGTTTATGGCAAGCTTACTTTTCATGGAATTACTCAAGATATAGTAATCTCTGCTGCTACCAAATGGACGAATAATAAATTAGTGGTTAATGGAAATTTTGATATTAGTTTAACTGCATTCAAAGTTGAGAGACCATCATTATTGTTTATTCCATGTAAAGACATTCTAAAATTTACTCTCGATCAAGTATTTAATCTGATGTAAGAAGTAATCGTTTTTATATTTCTTTAATTGATAAAAAGGGAAAATATATATGGATAGAAAAGAATTTTTAGTAACACTTGGTAAAGGTGCAGCAGTTGCTGGATTAGCTTACTGTGTTGGCTGTGCAGCCAACGGTAATGATATTCCAACAGCACCATCCAACGTAGATATAACACTTGATCTCAGTCAATCGGCTAATAGTGCCCTAAACAATGTAGGCGGTTCAATTGTGAATAATGGCATTATTATAGGTCGTACTGGTACATCATCATTCGTAGCTGTTTCTTCCGCGTGTACACATCAGGGCACTACAATACAATTCCAGTTGAACAATAACAGGTTCTATTGCAATAACCATGGATCAACTTATGCATTAGATGGAACTGTTACTTTAGGGCCGGCAGAACGGTCTCTTACAAAATATAATACAACTTTTAGCGGGAATAGTTTGAGGATTTACAGCTAAGATTTCTTCTGATATAAAACAAAAAAAGCCAACGTGAGTTGGCTTTTCTGTTTTTATTTTATTGGATAATAATTTTACATACCTAGAATTACCAAACAACTCTTTGCCGCATCTACCAAAGGTGAAAAGTAAATTCCAAAAATTAAAATTGCTGCAACTAATACTGAAACAAGAATTGTATTTGGAAGCGATGTGATAATAGCTTGAGTTTCCTTTTCAGGTTTGGTTAAGAACATATGTTTAAGAACGCGGATATAATAATAAAGGGAAACAACCGAATTCAATAAAGCTATTACTGCAACGGCAATCATTTTTGCATCTACAAGCGCAATGAACAAATATAATTTACCGATAAATCCGGCAGTTGGCGGAAGTCCGGTTAACGAAACTAAAAATATTGCAAGCGATACACCAAGGAAAGGTGATGTAATTCCAAGACCGTTATAATCATGAATATCTTCCGACCCGATCTTGTTAGCAATCAACATCACAACTAAAAATGCACCAAGGTTCATTATCAAATAAACTGAGAAGTAAATTAAGACTGCGAGCAGTCCTTGATTCGATAGAACTACTAAACCGAGAAGCAGATATCCCGCATGAGCGATGGAAGAGTAGGCGAGCATTCTCTTCATATTGTTTTGCCAGAGAGCAGAGAAATTACCAAGAGTCATTGAAAGTATTGAAATTGCAATGAGTAAAGTTTTCCAATCAAAGACATTGATCAATTGCCACATACCGTTTGCATCAGCATAAGAAACAAAAGTTGTTCTTATAAATCTTATAAGAAGTGCAAATCCCGCGGCTTTACTTGCAACAGATAAAAATGCAGTAATTGTTATCGGGGCACCTTCATAAACATCGGGTGTCCAAAAGTGAAATGGTGCAGAAGAAATTTTATATCCAATGCCCGCAAAAATTAAGAGACAGGCAAATGCGAGTGTAAAAAGATTGATATGCGGATTTTGGATGAGCGAATTAATTATATAAAGATTTGTACTGCCGGTTAATCCATAAATTAAAGAAATACCGAAAAGCATCAACCCGGATGATATTGCACCGTATAATAAATATTTCAATGCGGCTTCGCTGTTTCTCTCTCTTAATTTTGTAAATCCGGAAAGCACATAAGATGAGAGCGACATTAATTCCATTGAAAGATAGATCAAGATAAGATCGGAAGCAGAAATCATGAAGAACATTCCCAAAACCATTCCGAAGATCAAGGCATAATATTCGCCGATTCTATCTTTGATCTTAATAATTTCTTCGGAACCGAAAGAGAAGAAAATAATAAAAACAGTTGCTACGACCACGATCATTTTAAAGAAAACACCGAACGGATCAACTGCAACCATGCCGTATGTATATAATGCAGGTTGGAATGCAAATCCTTTTTCTCCGAACTGATTTAATACAAAGTAACCTGTGATTAAAATACCGGCGAGAGCTACGTAAGGGATAAATTTTTTGTCTTTATGAAAAATCAGATCAGTAAGAACCAGCACAAGCAAAACAATAGCGAGAACAATTTCCGGTACTATTAAACTAAGTGAGTGATATAGATTTGTATTTGCCATCATTAAAATAAAATTCCGCTATTGGTGAATTAATAGCTCCGTCTTAAAAGACGGAGCTATTAAAAAATATTAAAGAGCATTCGTTACAAAATTTACAAGAGAATTTACAGATGAATTCATTATGTCTAGCATTCCCGAAGGATAAACTCCTAAGAAAATAATAATTATTGTAAGTGGAATGAACATTGCATATTCGCGTTTATCAAGATCTTTAAGTGTTGCCCACTTTTCATTAAGTGGTCCGAAGAAAATTCTTTGAAGAGTCCACAACATGTAGCCGGCACCAAGAAGAATTCCAAGAGTAGAAATTATTGTAAGAACTCTTATTGCACTAACACCAAATGCACCAATGAATACAAGCACTTCAGAAACGAATCCGCTCATGCTTGGTAAACCGATTGCAGCAAAGAATGCAACTGTAACGAATCCAGTGTAGATCGGCATTTGAGAAGCAAGTCCTCCGAAATCATTTAATCCTCTTGTATGAGCGCGATCGTAAACAACTCCGACAATCAAGAAGAGCATTGCAGTAATTGTTCCGTGATTGAACATTTGGAATATTGCACCGTTAAGTCCAATAGTTGTAAGCGATGCCATTCCAAGTAGAACGTAACCCATGTGAGAAATAGATGAGTATGCAATTAATTTTTTAAAATCTTTTTGTGCAAGTGCAACAAGTGCGCCGTAAACAATATTGATCATTCCGAAGAGAGCAATGTACCACATCAACTGACGTGTGATATCAGGAAAGATTGGATAGCTGACTCGCAAAATTCCGTATGTACCCATTTTCAAAAGAACGCCGGCAAGAATAACAGAGATTGGAGTTGGTGCTTCAACGTGTGCATCAGGTAACCATGTATGGAAAGGGAACATTGGAATCTTAATTGCAAAGCCGGCAAACAATGCGATGTATGCAATCAATCTTAAGTTATTGGGATTCAATGCTGATAGAATTCCATCTGCCGAATAATTAGCCGGATTCATTAAAGCAAGTAAACTGAATGTATGAACTCTACTTCCATTTGCCATTAATTCTGTAGCGCTGAAATATAGACCGATCATAACTAAAAGAATAAAAACACTTCCGAACAATGTATAAATGAAAAACTTTATAGCTGCATATTCTTTTCTTGGTCCGCCCCAAATACCGATTAAGAAATACATCGGCAGCAACATCAATTCCCAGAAAATGTAGAATAGAAAGAAATCGAGAGAGACAAAAACACCCATCATACCGGCATCAAGAAGAAGGAAGAGTGCAAAATATCCTTTAACGGATTTTTCAATTGTCCAGGATGAAATAGCAGCGATAAATGAAATGAGCGCAGTTAAGAGAACCATCGGCATACTTAATCCATCAATTCCCAAGAAGTAATCTACCTTAACATTACCGATCCATGAGATTCCGCTGATATTGATCCATCTAAATTTTTCTATGAATTGAAATGACTTTTCTTCATAAATACCTCCGCTTGCGTAATTATAGTTTGCAAGAAGAATTACTGCCAATATAACTTGTAGTGCAGTAATACCAAGCGTCAAGTATTTAATTGATTTGGGTTGTTCTTTTTTCATGAATAAGATTAAGAACATTCCCAGTACAGGGAGAAAAGTAATTAACGAAAGTATCGGAAATCCAATCATAACTGCTAACCTATGTTTATTTTAGCTTTTAGCTATTTAATTTTGATAGTTGTCATTCTGAGGAGTGAAACGACGAAGAATCTCTAAAACAAATTAATTATTAGATCCTTCGCTCCGCTCAGGATGACGTAAAACGTTAAAACGGTTTAAAGAACATCAACAAAATAATTATTGCAAAAATTACAAAGACAATGTACGTCTGAACTTTTCCTGTTTGTAATCTTCTGAAAGACAATCCTACAAAACCGCTGAAGAAAGCTGTAAAGTTTACAAAACCATCAACAACAAATGTATCGAACCATCCGCTCATTCTAGAAACAAATCTTATTACAGTAGCAGATCCATTTACAATTCCGTCAACAACTTTGTTATCAAACCATGCAAGGATTGAACTGAAACTTAATGTACCTGCAATAGCTGTCATATCATAAAGTTCATCAAGGAACCATTTGTTCAAAGAGAAATTGTAGAGAGGTTTGATCTTCTCTGCAAGTTTATCAGCATTAAGTTTTTCCCATTGATAGAACATGAATGCAAATAAAATTCCTAATCCAGCTACAGCAAGAGACAAAAACATAGCAGGGTAATGTGCCCAATGCATAGTTTCTGTATATTCAACGGAATGAGTTACTTCTCCGTGAATTTCTGCTTTTGCTTCTTCAGTGCTTGGTTTCATAAAGTCGAAACGTGTTTCATTCGGTACAACTTGTGCAGGAGTTTTAATCCAATTCTTTATTACCCAACCGTCTGCAGCACCAATTGGATTCGGTGTGTACCAAATAAAAATTGAAAGTGCCGCGAGAACAACAAGCGGAGCCGCCATAACAAATGGTGATTCATGCGCATGATCGAACTTGTGCTGATCTCTTGGCTCGCCGTGGAATGTTAGAATAACAAGACGGAACATGTAGAATGCTGTTAATCCAGCAACAGTAAATCCGATGAATGGAATGAACCAATGCCCGGTAAGTTTACCGAATGCAAGAGTGCCTGCAAGGATTCCATCTTTACTTAAGAAACCCGAGAAAAGTGGAATTCCAGAAATAGCCAAAGTAGAAATTAAAAATGTGTAATAGGTAACCGGCATTTTCCTTTTCAATCCGCCCATGTTACGTATATCTTGTTCGTGATGCATTGAATGAATTACAGATCCGGAACCTAAAAATAAACATGCTTTGAAAAATGCGTGAGTAACAAGATGGAAGAATGCAAATGCGTAAGCACCCACTCCAAGAGCCATAACCATATAACCTAACTGGGAAACCGTAGAGTAAGCTAAAACTTTTTTAATATCATTTTGTGTGAGAGCAATTGTTGCAGCTACGAGTGATGTAAATGCACCTACTACTGCAATGACTAACATTGCATCGGCAGTGAGCATAACAAAAATTCTAACAACAAGATAAACACCAGCAGCAACCATTGTAGCGGCATGAATTAATGCACTTACCGGAGTTGGACCTTCCATAGCGTCGGGTAACCAAACATGAAGAGGGAACTGAGCAGATTTACCAACGGCTCCCATAAAAATCAAAATACCGGCGGCGGTTAACCATGCATTACTTCCAAAAGGAATATTGCCTGCTGCGATCTGTTGATATATAACATCGAACGTAAATGTTTTGTATTGAGTAAAAAGAATAAGTATACCGACAAACATTCCGATATCGCCGATACGGTTTACAATAAATGCTTTCTTAGCAGCATCGGAAGCGGATTTTTTCTCGAACCAAAAACCAATTAATAAGTATGATGAAAGACCAACTAATTCCCAGAAGATGTACATCATTAATAAATTATGTGTAAGAACTATTCCAAGCATCGAGAAAGTAAAAATTCCGAGATAAGCAAAGTAACGTGTGTAAAGTTTATCGCCGCGCATGTATTCAATAGAGAAAACGTGAACAAGAAAACTGATAAGATTTACTACGAAGAGCATCAGTACTGTTATGTTGTCAATCTTGAACCCGAGTTCTATATTAATTGCACCAGGTGATGGAGCGTTGCCCATTGTTATCCAAGTGAATGCAGCAACTATATCTTTTGTATTGTAAAACGAAAGTTTTGCATAAGCAACAATTATTGATAGAAGTAATGCGATCCCAAGAATCGCAACTTCGAACAGATATAATTTTGGAATTCTTTTACCAAAAAAAACAACAGTAGTAAATCCAAGTAAAGGAAGAAAAAGAATAACAATGGAAATATTGATCAGTAAACTTTCGCTCATAACCTATTCTTTTAAATGATCTATTTCGTCAACATTAACGTTTGAAAAAGTTTTATATATATTTAATACTATAGCAAGTGCTATCGCTGCCTCTGCTGCTGCAAGGACAATTACGAACAGAGCAATAACTTGTCCGCCTAAACCAAAATTACCATACTTAGAAAAAGCTATGAAATTGATATTAGCGGAATTAAGTACAAGTTCTATTCCCATTAAAACCATCACAGCATTTTTTCGGGTTACTATTCCATAAATGCCGAGAGAGAACAAAATTGCACTGACAATCAAAAAATGTGTTAAACCAACATGTAACAATTTACTCCTCCTATTTAACTCTGATCCCGATTTTTCGGGAGGAGAATCTCAACTACGTGAAGGATAGAGACTCTTCACTTCGTTCAGAGTGACAAAAATCTATTCTTCATCTCTTCTTGCGATAGATGCCGCACCAATCAATGCGACAAGTAATAAAATTCCTAACAGTTCAAAAATCAAAACGTAATCTGTCAATAATAGATGACCGATATCTTTAGTTGTAGTTAATGGTATTACTGACGGTTCGGATTTCCATTCAGTCCAAACCATAACTGCAACAACGGCGCCCATAAAAATTCCGGTTGCGATTGCTGCGGGTAACATATGAACGGTTCCTGTACGAATCTCAACATTAGTAATTTTATTAGTAAGCATCACACCGAACAATAACAAAATTAATATACCACCGACGTAAATTAGTATTTGAGAGATTGCAATAAAATCTGCACCAAGTAAAACATAAATTCCGGCAACTCCAAAAAAAGTAAACAGTAAATAAAAAGCAGAATGTACGATATTTCTTGTTGTAACTACAAATAATGCAGACAATAAAGTAATGGCGGCGAATATGTAAAAGATGATATCGTAAAAATTCATTGAATCAATTCTCTAAAATATTTACTCAGATTTATTTTCAGTTTGAGCCGGTGTTTCCGGTTTTAATTTTGCAGCTGCAGCAGCTTTTTCAGCTTGAAACTTCTCATAATTTAATTTTTTCTGTACGGCTTCTTCATCGGTTAATGTTGCAAACTTGTAAAGAAAATTACTCCTTTCATATTCAGCAAATTCATAAACGTCCGTCATGTAAATGCATTCGGTCGGACAAGGGAAAACACATAATTGGCAATAGCAGCATTTTGCAATATCAATATCAAATTTTGTAACCCAGAGAGCTTTCTTTTTTCCATTGGAAGTAATACCTAAATCTTCTCCAGGAATACTTTTTACGGTTTCAATTTCTATACAACTTACCGGACATGCACGTGAACATTGATCACATCCAATACAATCATCCATATTAACGTATAATCTATTTCGAACGCGTTCCGGCAATTTAACTTTTACATCAGGATATTGAATTGTCACAGCAGGAGTGAAAAGATGTTTAAATGTAACTTTCATTCCAACAAGAACTGTGAAAATCCCATCCCATGTATTTCTTAAATATTGTTTCATTTTCAGTAATCAGTCTTCAACTGTTTATAGTATAGAAATAATTCCAATGATTATTAAATTTATGAATGCGTAAGGGATTAAATATTTCCAGCAAACGGTCATAAGTTGATCAACACGTAATCGGGGAAGTGTCCAACGTAACCACATCTGTACAAATACTAATGTTAATCCTTTTGCTAAGAACCAGAATCCTTGTTCGAATGGAACGAGCCATTGAGCGCCAATCGTATTTCCTAAATAACCAAAAGGTGATTGATAACCACCGAAAAATAGAATTGAAATGATAGCAGAAACAGCAAACATATTTCCGTACTCAGCAAGCATGAACATTCCCCATTTCATTCCGCAATATTCCGTAAAATATCCGGCAACTAATTCTGATTCAGCTTCCGGAATATCGAATGGTACTCTATTTACTTCTGCAAGTGTGCTAATAAATATTATCAAAGCACCAACAAACATAAAAGGTATCAATAAAAATTTTGATAGACTGAAAATCGCTCCGCCGAAAATATTCCAATTCCAAAAAGAAGAAGTCTGCATTTGACTTATTTTATCTAAGCTTAATGTTCCGGTAAGCATAACCATTGAAAGTACAATCAGAGCAGTTGGAATTTCATAACTAATAATTTGAGCAGCTGCACGCATTGCACCAAGTAAAGAATATTTATTATTTGCCGACCATCCGGCCATTAATATTCCTGCAACAACTAAACTGGAAATTGCAAGAACGTAAAAAAGTCCTATTTCAACTTCACTACCGAGTAGTTTACTAGAGAAGGGAATAACTGCATATACAGCAAAACTTCCGGTGAAGACAAGAACAGGAGCGATATTATAAAGAGTTTTGTCTGCATCCGTTGCAATAATATCTTCTTTCTGTAACATCTTCATTAAATCAGCAACGGTCTGAAGCCATCCATGCCAACCGGTGCGCATTGGACCTAACCTATCTTGCATATGTGCTGAGACTTTTCTTTCCAACCAAATACCAAATAGTGCGAAGACAAGAATTATGGTTAGCGGAACCACTGCAACAAGTAATCCTGCAATTATTTCATTACCAATCAAGTTGTAAAGGAATTGATACATTATCTGTCTATCTCTCCTAAAACAATATCTAAACTTCCAAGAATTGCAATTACATCTGCAACTAAATGACCCTTACACAATTCTCCCATGAGTTCAAGATTTACGAATGATGGTGCGCGAACCTTTACCCTAAATGGATTTAGGTTACCATCGCTAATTATAAAATATCCTAACTCGCCGCGCGGATTTTCTACGCGGGAATAAATTGTTCCCTTAGGTGGTTTAATTCTTTTAGGAATTGCAGAATGAACATCTCCTTCAGGGATATTATCAATAGCTTGTTCGATAATTCGTAAACTTTGTTCCATCTCTAGAACTCGAACATAATAACGATCCCAGCAATCACCAACAGTTCCAACTAAGCCTTTGCCTGTTGGAATCTCAAAATCAAAACGATTATAAATTGAATAAGGATCTTCTCTACGAACATCAAACGCTAAACCGCTGCCGCGCAATACTGGACCACTTGCACCAAAATTAATTGCTGTATCAAGGGGAAGAATACCAACATTTGCAGTTCTTTCAATAAAAATTTTATTGAATGTTAGAAGATTATTCAACTCAACTATTGTAGGACGGAAATGATTAATGAATTCTTTCGTTTTTCTTACAAAGTCAGGATGTATATCATGTGAAAGCCCACCAATCCACATATAATTATATAGCATTCTCGCACCGCAAGTCATTTCGAAGAGACTAAGTATATATTCGCGATCACGGAAAAGATAGAGGAAGGGTGTTAGAGCGCCAATGTCTGCACCATTTGTTGCAATCGCAACCAAATGAGATGCTATTCTTTGCAGTTCAGCCATAATAACACGAATATATTCTACACGTTCGGGAATTTGAATACCCAACAATTTTTCTACAGCGATAACATACCCAAAATTATTTCCCATAGCTGCTAAATAGTCTAACCTATCAGTGTAAGGAATTACTTGCGGATAAGTCATCGCTTCAGCATGTTTTTCGAAACATCTATGTAAATAACCAATATGTGGTTTAACGCTTAATATTAATTCACCTTCAATCTCAAGCTCAAGTCTTAACACACCATGCGTTGAAGGATGCTGCGGACCCATATTAAGAACCATTGTTTCTGTCTTTAGAGCCATATCAGTAAGGAACCTTCATTCCTTTATAAAATTCCGGGTTCTTATAATCCTTTCGTAGTGGATAACCAGCTTCCCAATCGTAAGGCATTAATATTCTTCTTAAGTCAGGATGATTTAGAAATATGATCCCGAACATATCAAATGCTTCACGTTCGTGCCAATCAGAAGTTCTCCAAACATTATAAACAGATTCCACTTTAGGATTTTGTCTTGGTGTAGAAATTTTTAAAGTAATTTTATGTTTCCAACTTGTTGAATGTAAATGATAGTAAACACTTAAAGTACCACCACTTATCATATCTATTCCATCTTCATCTTTGACCTTAATTCCATTAGCATCATCAACTCCGGAAAGAACCATTAAACTATCAAAATTAAGTTCATCATTATCTCGCAAGAATGCTCCAACATTATGTACCTGCATAGAATCAACTGATATAATAGGTTCTGTAGGAGTTTCTTTATCTAAACCTAAAATTACTTCACAGAACTCAGTCTTGAGTAATTCAAAAATTTCTTCTGTTTTCTTCATGCCGTTTTCTTTCTTAAAGATTCATTACGTATCTTTTCTTGTAATTTGAGCAATCCTTCTAATAATGCTTCAGGCCTAGGAGGACAACCGGGGACATAAACATCAACCGGGATCACGCGATCAATTCCTTTTAAGACATGATAACCGTGTTCCCAATAAGGACCACCACAGTTAGCGCAGCTCCCCATAGAAATTATATATTTTGGATCGGGCATTTGTTCGTATAATCTTTTTATTCGGGTAGCCATTTTTAATGTAACTGTACCCGAAATTATTATTGCGTCTGCTTGTCTTGGAGTATTTCTTGGAATAACACCGAAACGATCAAAATCATAATGGGAAGCTGAGGTAGCCATCATTTCAATTGCACAACATGCAAGACCGAAACCTAGTTGCCAAATTGAAGAAAGTCTTGCCCAGTTCATTAAATCATCAACTTTTGCGATGACGATATTGCCGTCAGAAAACTCTTTATCTAATAAACCCATAATATTCTCTTTTCGAAATTAGGACTTAGGTTTTAATATTGCATCTAACTGTGGTGGTTCTGGATACGGACGAGCCCATTCCAAATCGCCTTTTCTCCATTCATAAGCCATACCTAGACCTAATACTAAAAGAAATATTAGTCCGACAAGAAAACCATAAACACCATATTCTTTATAAATAAGTGCCCAAGGAAAAAGTAGAACAACTTCTACATCGAAGATGAGGAAAATTAGAGCAACAACATAAAAGCGAATGTTAAATTTTATCCATGGTGAACCTTGTGGGTTTTCACCGCATTCATAAGTTAAATATTTTTCGCGGGTAGGTCTATTTGGGCTTAAAAGTTTTGAAATAATGAATACTGCAACCACAAAAACGATTGCAAGCATAATAAAAATCAGAATTTTTCCGAATTCAGTAAGCATCAAGTTTCAAAAAATGTTGCGTGCAAAATAGAACATTCAAGTATTTTTGTCAAGAAACTGTAAAAAGATTTCATTCACTGTGTATAAATTATTTTTATGATTTTTTTTTATTAAATTTACATCAGTTACATAAGAGAAATATTATAATGAGTAAACAGAAAATTATTATTACTATACTTATTCTGTGTGGAATTAGTCTTTACGCACAATCGCCCGGGCAAAAATGGGAAAGTGTTTTCGAATCTAAAGATCAAATAGTATATGTGGATACTTCCAGCATAAAGCAGTTCGAAAATCAGATATCGGTCTTAAGCATCACTTCATATAAACAACCGCAATTAATTGAATCCTTAAATAAGGAAGCAAAAAGTGTAAAATCGCAAATACTTTTTAATGCGGCTTCTAAAAAGTACACTGTTATAGGAACACTTTATTACGATAAGGATCTAAAAATACTTGGTGAAACATCTTTACCTGGGTTTGCTTCCGGCAGCGAAAATTTTTCGATTTCCTTGGAAGGGAATGAAACTATGACAGCAGTGTTCAACAAATCAGTTGAATACTTAAAAAGTGGTGTTGCAGTAATTGAACAAAAAGATTTTTCTAAAAACAGTGATAAGAATAAAGAACGATCAATTCCTGATTCTCAAAAAAATAAATTGTCTGGAAAGCAGTTAAATAAAACGACAAAAGATTCTGTAAAGGCAAAAGATCGAGTGGCTCTTTTTCTTAGTAAAAAAGATTCTGTCCAAAAATCTACACAGATCAACATCAAGCCTTACGTTGAGAAGACAAAATCCGGCAATAATTTGAAAGCTCCTGTAACAGTTAAAAAAAATGAAACAGTCTCTAAACAGAAAAATGAAAGTGAAACAAATCCCATAAGCACAATCTTTACAGATGGTACAAAATATTCCTTCCAAGTTTCATCATGGAAAAATAAATCAAAAGCCGAAAGCGAAGTAGCAAGATTAAAATCCGAAGGTCACAATGCTTTTATCACGGAAGGGTATATCAAAGGTGCTACATGGTACCGTGTTCGAATCGGATATTTTAATTCCCTCCAAGAAACTGAAGAGTACATGAAAAAAATAAAATAATTTTTGAAAGGTATTACTCTTCTCTCCATCTATACTATTGGTCCAAATAAAAAGAAAGGTTTATTATGATGAAGAATATATCTCTTTTAGTGTTGTTTATTTTTACAACTAGAACTATTGGTTTTGCACAGCAAAATATAAAAACAAATAATTTGAAAGGGAAAGAAATGAATGTTAAAGTTCAAAAGACAGATAAGGAATGGAAAGAATCCTTAACTCCTGAACAGTATCAAGTATTGAGAGAGAAAGGAACTGAAAAACCATTTACAGGTAAATACTGGAACTCTGATGAAAAAGGGATATACAATTGTGCTGCATGCGGACAAGTTTTATTTGATTCGGATACAAAATTTGATGCCGGCTGCGGATGGCCAAGTTTTTCTGATGTTGTAAATAATAAGAATGTAATTCTAAAAGATGATTATAGTTTAGGTATGCATAGAATTGAAGTTATGTGCAGTAATTGCGGCGGACATTTAGGACACGTATTTGATGATGGTCCTAAACCAACCGGCCAACGTTTTTGTATCAATTCTGCTTCAATTGAATTTGAGAAAAAGAAAAATGATGTGCACTAATAAATGTAATATCTCAATAATTATTCTCTTCTAAATTGAAATATAAAAAACGAGTGAATATGAAAAAATATTTGTTTGCTTTGATTTGCCTGATTTTTGTTTACACAAATAATGCTCAGATAAAAAATCCTAATCTTAATTCCATGATTGCAACAGAATATGCATTTGTATCTTCTGCTGCTGAAATCGGAACTAGAGATGCATTCCTAAAATTTATTGCAGATGACGGAATTATCTTTAGACCTAATGCAGTTAACGGAAAGACGTATCTAAGTAATGCACCAAAAAGACCGGGCTTACTTGGCTGGTATCCAACTTATGCGGGGATTTCTCATGATGGTGATATGGGCTTTACAACCGGTCCGGCAGATTTTAAAAAAGATAAAGACAGTTCGGCAATTTGGTTTGGTAATTTTTCTACTGTTTGGCAAAGACAATCGAATGGCGAATTTAAATTTGTAATTGATATGGGGATCGGTAATAATAAACCGACGGAACAATATGTCCCGCTTAAATATGAAATGACTAGTCCGAATCCATCTGCGCTAAGAAAGGGAATGAAAAGAATAAAAGCCGATCAACTTTTGAATTATGATAAAGAATTCACAATGATAATTTCTAAAATGGGTGTTGCATCAACATATAAGAAATTTATTAATGAAGAATCACGATTACTTCGAGATGAACTTTATCCAATAGTTGGAACATCTGCGATTGCGGATTATTTTACAAAAAATAGCGGGACTTATCTATTTAATCCTATTGGAGGAAAAATTTCTTCCTCGAAAGATATTGGGTTCACTTATGGCGAGTTAAAAATTACTAACTCCGATGAAAATAAAAACGGAACTTATAATTATATGCACATATGGAAGAAAGAAGGGAAGCGATGGATAATAATTATTGATGTTGCAAATAAACTGGAAACGAAATAACAACTAACTCTTTACGTTGTTAAGATTGATTCGCGAAACTTTTATTATACTGAAGATTAACACTGCTACACCAATCCATTGAACCGGATTCAAAATATTACGATGAATAAAATATTCAAGTACAACCGCTGTTAGAGGAAATGCCAATTCGCAAATTGTTGCAACTGATGCTGTGATTTCTTTTAGTCCGTAGTAATATAAAAATATTGCAGCTCCGCCCGTCGTAAATGCAATTATCAAAAAGATCATCCATTGATAACTCGATACACTTGAAATTGTTTTTAGATCACCCATCAAAGTAGCAATTACTATCATGATTGCAGCAGATAATAAAAATCTTAAATAAGTACCCATTTCAAAACCAACATCTCTTAATGCTCTTTTACTAAAAACTGTTGATGAACTAAAACTTATTGCGGCAATCAATGAAAAACCTGCCGCAACAAATGTCTTATCTCCGGTTAAAAAATTCGGGAGTGAAAAACCGAATGTCATAAAATATGCACCTGTTACAGCAAGAAATGCCCAGAAGAAAAATATTTTTGGAAGTTTTTCCTTCAATAAAATTCCGGCAAGCGACAATGCAAATACCGGTTGAAGTTTTTGAATTAGTATAACGATAGAAAGATTTACAAAATTGACATAGAAGAGAGCTTTTGTAATTGCCATTGTTCCGATAGCTCCGCCGAAAAGTGCAACTCCGAAGAAAGCAAGCCAATCTTTTTTAGAAAGAATTTTTATTTTGGAATATTGCCTTATAAATATTGGCGATAATATTAGAGCAACAATCGCGCTTTCTATGAATACAACGAGCGGTACTGGTAAACTATAAAGTGCAGGGCGTAAAACAATTCCGTCGAATCCCCAAAGAGCTGCGGCGATAATAACAAATAGAGGTGCGAGCCTTCTCATTCATCCTTCTTTCTATTAATTAGATTATAAAGTGTGGACAAAAATAAATATTATTTCACTATTAAATAGGATTTAGCCGGTCTAATCCAAAAATATTTTTTTACTTTTAACATTAAATCTGAAAAGCAATGTTATACCTAATGAAGCTAATCCTAAAAGTAAACCGACCCAAATTCCAGCCGCACCGAATTTGAAAACAAAACCAAGAAGATAAGATATTGGTATTGCAACGACCCAATAAGATAATATTGATATCAATAATGGGATTTTTACATCAGTCAATCCTCTTAGAATTCCAATTCCAGTAGCTTGTAATCCGTCAAAGAGCTGAAATAATCCGGCTATAATTAAAAGTACACTTGCAACTTCGATTACTTCCGGGTTACTATTATAAAATGTTGGAAGAATATTCCTAAATAGAAAAAAGATAGTAGCAAATGTTAACATCACGGCTGAAGCCAAACCCAACGCACTGAATCCAGCCAAACGAATTTGACTTATGTTTTTTTTCCCAACTGCATCACCGACACGAATGGTACCCGCAGATGCGATACCCAAAATAATCATATAAGTTGCCGAAGCTAAACTAATTGCTATCTGATGAGCGGCAAGTTGTTTTGCACCAATCCATCCAATCATTATTGCACCGAATGAAAAAGCTCCTACTTCCAACAAGTATTGAAAACCACTTGGCAATCCAATGCTGATTAATTTTCGTATTAGATTTTTATCTACAGGTTTAATTTTGAATTTTGGTTCATAAATTTTTACTCGTACATATTTTAATGTGAAAACCATAAGCACAGCAGCCATAACCCAACGCGTTGTTGTTGTTGCAATGCCTGCACCGGAAAGACCTAATGCAGGAAAACCAAAATTACCGTAGATAAAAATCCAGTTTAGAAATGCATTTAATAAATTTGCAGCTATTGCAATTATCATCGGTGGATTTGGAATTGATAACCCTTCCAGGAATTGTCTGTAACACTGAAAAACCATAAATGGAATAACTGATAAAGTTAGAATTTGTAAATAAGGTATTGCTTCTCGAACCACTTCTTTTGGCTGATTCAAGTGTGGTATAAGAAATGATAATGAAAAAGTGCCCAACATTAATACTATTGAGAATATCACGTTGACCAGCAATGAATGATTTAGAATCTTTCCACAATCACTTTGATTGTTTGAACCTTTAGCAATTGCAATTAAGGGAGTTGAAGCATATGTCATTCCAATGCCAACAACTATAACAAGAAAAAATAATCCATTCACTAGTGACGCTGCGGCAAGAGAAGTATAACTGACTTTACCAACCATCAAACTGTCAACTACACCCATCATTACATGTCCCAATTGTCCTAAGGAAATTGGTAATGCAAGTTTGATAGTCTCTTTTATATGAGTTCTAAAATTCATCTTCTATGTTTTGTTAGATAAATAACTCTAAACGAAAATTAGTAAATTGTAGCCACAACTCATTATTAATATAGAAATGAAATTCTCAAAAATATTCGCATACGGTTTGCTTTCAATAATTATTGCTCTCTTTATTTCTAACATGCTTGATGTAAGATTTATTCAGGACGATGCTTACACTTCTTTGCGTTACGTAAAAAATATTTTGGATGGAAAGGGCTTAGTATTCAATGAAGGAGAGCGGGTAGAAGGTTATACAAATTTTTTATGGATTATGATTCTAAGCGGGATAGAATTTCTAAAACGAAATTTCCATCTTGCTTTTGATCTTGAAAATACCGCACAGTTATTGTCAATTATTTTTAGCATTTGTGTCTTAATCCTAACATATATCCTTTCTAAACTAATAAACCGGAAGAGTGAAAGTGAGTCTTCATTAGCAAGAATTATTTATGAATTAAAAAATCTTTTACCTGTTTCTCTATTAGCGTTTTCCACTCCCATGGTTTATTGGGGAGTAAGTGCAATGGAAACAACTCTTTTCGTTTCTCTCATTTTACTATCTATTATATTATATCTAAGTGGAAACGACGGCAAGCCAAACATTGCTTTTGTTATTGTCTCGGTTTTGAATTCACTTTTGCGTCCCGAAGGATTAATATTTTTTGTCCTGATAATATTTCATAAAATATTATTCAATTATATAGATGGAAGAGAAAGAGAAGGGGAAAAATCTTTATCAATAATATTTGATAAGATTACCCGTAAAGAAATTTTATTTTTCCTTGTTCCTTTGGCTACCTACATTATTTTCCGATGGGTTTATTACGGTTATCCTTTGCCCAATACATTTTACGCAAAAACAGAATTTACTCTTCAATTTCTACATCGCGGAATAAAATACTTCTATGATTTTGCACATTCGTATTTGTTATACGGATTTGTTTTAATTCTGCCGGTAGTTTTATTCAAAAATAAAATCACTATTAAAAATTTCACACTATTGTTTGGGTTGAATATTTCATGGACCGTTATTGTAATTTTAATAGGCGGAGATGTTCTTCCAATCCATCGTTTCTTTCTTCCTATTATGCCGATAATTATGGTTCTATTTGTTAAAGCTGTTGTTGAAATTATCAAAAAAATCTTTTCACGAAAAAAAATAATTCTTCAACCGGTTCTCATATTTGTATTTGTTCTAATATCTCTGCTTGGTTATTTGAACTATAGCAAGCAAAAAAATGAAATTATGAATAAGCGATCTTATGAAGCGGGTTTAGTTAATAAAATGAAAATTTATGCGGAATGGGTAAAAGGAAAGAGCGATTATAAAGGAAGAAAAATTTCCGTAGCATTATCAACTATTGGTGCATTTTCATATTTCTCTGATGCAAAAATAATTGACCTTGTTGGACTAACAGACGAATATATAGCACATAACCCGAAAGAAGTTTATGGAATTAATGATGAACTTCCCGTTTTGTGGAAAGAAAGACATTATAATTCTGAATATGTTCTTTCGCAAAAACCGGATTATATAATTTTCCCCGCCGGAGCTAAACCAAGCGCATTTGCCGAATGTGCCGTCTTTGTCCAGAATGAATTTCAAAAAAATTATTATACACAATTATTCTATTCTGAAGAACTTCATCAACTCTTACCTATATTCACACGAAGGGAATTCCCAGTTGAAACTGAAGTATGTAATGTTAAGTTTATGAAATATTATATAAACGCCTATAATGATTTATTGAATATGATTTCAAGCGGAAACAAAAATAGTCTGCAAATGATTTTACAAGATTGCGATTTTGTAATTCAATTTTGTCCGTCAAGAAAATCAGACGCACTTACAATAAAAGGTCTGGCATTCTATCATGCAGGGCAAATACAGGTAGCAGAACAATATTTAACAAAAGCTGCCGGTCTCGACGAAACAAATTCAATTGCTCGCATCTACTTAAAAAATATTTATGTCAAACTCGGCAGAATAAATGAAGCCGGAAAACTTCTGGTTCAAATAAAAAGATATTCTCCCGATGCTCTGCCTTACTTGGAATAATTCTAAAGATTATGAAACTTTTTTTGAAAAACAGTTTTGTAAACAATGTAATTGTATCTATTTTTTAATCAGATAAAAATGAAAGGTTGTTATATGGAAAATATCGGCTTTGGGGAACTTCTTATAATCGTACTAATTCTTGTTTTGTTATTTGGCGGTAAGAAAATTCCGGAATTAGCAAAAGGAATTGGACAGGGTATTAGATCATTCAAAAAAGCATTAAGTGGAGAAGAAGAAGATAAATCCAAAAAAGAATAATTAAATGAACTTTAATTATTCGGGTTGATGGAATAATCTTCTCTTCTTATTTTTGCATCAAATTAAATAAACAATATTTGTTTATCATTTCTTAGTAATTTCATTTAGCATTATGGAGGAAAGAATGAGCGGGAGTCAAACTGCAAAAAAATATGAGTTCAAAGCGGAAGTAAAAAAGCTGCTTGATATCCTTGTCCACTCACTTTATACAAGCAGAGAAATATTTCTGCGGGAATTAATTTCAAATGCTTCAGATGCGTTAGATAAATTTCGTTTCGAATCTAACCGCGGCTCGGAAATATCCGATAAGGATTTACCGTTAGAAATTAAAATTGAATTCGATGAGAAGGATAAAACTCTTAAGGTTATTGATACCGGAATTGGAATGACTCGTGATGAATTGATTGCAAATATTGGGACAATTGCAAAATCCGGCACAGAAGAATTTGTAAAGATGATAGCCGAAACAAAAGCAGATGCAGGCAATATTATTGGAAAATTCGGAGTCGGTTTCTATTCCGTTTTTATGGTTGCAAAAGAAGTTGAAATAAAAACAAAATCTTTCCGCATTGATGAACCGGCTATCAAATGGAAGTCTGACGGATTAGGTGATTATGAACTTGAAGAACTTGAAGGTCAACATTTACGCGGGACAGAAATTGTTATTCATCTTAAAGATGATTCAGCCGAGTATGCACAAAAATGGCAGCTCGAAAACATTATTAAAAAACATTCCAATTTTATTTCCTATCCGATCTTACTCGGCTCTGAAAAGATAAACACTGTAACAGCACTTTGGCGGGAACCGAAAAGTTCGATCAAGAAAGAACAATATGATGAGTTCTATAAATTCCTTTCGTATGATAATGATCCGCCGATGGATATTATTCATAAATCGGTAGATGCACCAATTCAGTTCAATGTACTATTGTTTATTCCAAAAAAGAGCAGCGAGTTTTTCTGGTATGACCGCGAGAATTACGGATTAGATTTATATGTACGAAGAGTTTTAATTCAGCATAAGAATAAAGATCTCTTGCCGGAGTATATGAGTTTTGTTAAAGGTGTAGTTGATTCGGAAGATCTTCCGTTGAATATTTCTCGCGAAACGTTACAAGAAAATATCGTTTTCTCAAAGATTGCGTCAAGTGTAACTGCGGCTGTATTAAGTTATCTCTCTGATAAAACTAAAAATGATGCAACAGGCTATATTGAATTTTGGAAAGAGCACGGAAAAATTTTCAAACTGGGTTACCAGGATTTTACTAATCATGATAAATATATTGAACTATTGAGATTTAATTCTTCTACATGTAAAGATAATGATGAACTTATTTCTTTAGCAGATTATTCATCGCGGTTGAAGGACGGGCAGAAGGAAATTTATTACATAACCGGAGTAAATCGAGAAGCAATTGTTCTTGATCCTCACATGGAAATATTTAGAAGTAAAGGATTGGAAGTTCTATTTCTCTTCGATCCGGTAGATGAGTTTGTTATTCAAGCTATTCGTAAGTACAAAGAATATGATTTCAAATCTGCCGATCAAGTTGATTGGAAAAAATTAAGTGACTTAAAAAATATTGAAGAGAAGAAAAGTGAATTGGATGATTTGAATAAAGATGATGAGAAACATTTCTACAGTCTTCTTTCAAAAATGAAAAGTATTTTATCCGATAGAGTGGAAGATGTAGTAAAATCTAACAGATTGGTTGAC
Source organism: Ignavibacteriales bacterium (assembly GCA_007280825.1). Taxonomy (GTDB): domain Bacteria; phylum Bacteroidota; class Ignavibacteria; order Ignavibacteriales; family Melioribacteraceae; genus Fen-1258. Next base: position 25,188 of record QYQI01000134.1, read on the forward strand.
AGCGCTTCTTGTATTGTATCAAGAGATGAAGGACTATCGGCTTCGATGCAGAAAATATTGAAAATGGCAAACAAAGAAATGGGTGAGCAGAAAAAAATATTTGAAGTTAATCCAAATCATAAATTAGTTCGTAACCTTCTAAAAATTTTCAAAGTTGATGCTAACGATGACTTTATTAGAAATACAACCGAACAACTTTTTGAATCTGCTCTGTTACAAGAGGGAAGTTTGGAAGATCCGCACAAACTTGTGAGAAGAATAAATCAATCATTAGAACAATCAAGTGAATGGTATGTTGAAGTGAAGAAAATAAAATAGATTATCATTCAGACTCGTAAAAAGTTAATTCTTGGGTAACGCAGATAAGTTTATTCGTTCATAAGAACCGCGTTTTTTATCTTCCGGATGAGGTTCAATACCAATTATTGTAATTTCATTTTTGCTAGGCCCATATACCCAAAATATTCTACCGGCAGCAGGAACATTGTTCTCCAAATAAGATTCCCAAACTTTCAAACCATAACGTTTGGTTAAAGACTGAATTTCGCGAGATGAGAGTGAAGGATGTTTTGGATTATTAGCAAGTAAGTTAAACGCTTTACCTAGTTTATCATGAAAGATAATTTCACTTTTGCTAAGTTTCTGCTTTTTTCTTCTTTCGCAGAGATCTTTCCAGAGATCAAGTACATCAGGTACACCGAGACGTATCTTAAAGTCCACAGACTATTCCTCAC
>QYQI01000062.1 GCA_007280825.1 Ignavibacteriales bacterium
GAAAAAGTTGATCTTTATGCTCTATTAAAAACTCTCCAAAGCGAGTACACATCTTTAGCCGAAGAAAGAGGATTAATTATTAATCTGACTAATCCAATTAAAGAAGATGCTGTTGTTGTTGCAGATCATTATTCTATTACTCAAATATTTGCAAATCTCTTAGATAATGCGATTAAATACACAAATAAAGGTGAGATCAACTTAAATATTTACAGAAATAACACAAATATTTGCGTTGATTTAACCGATACCGGCAAAGGAATATCTAAAGAATATATTAATAAACTGTTCGCTCCGTTTTCACAGGAAGAAATGGGATATACAAGAAGATACGAGGGAACAGGATTAGGATTAGCACTTGTAAAAAATTTTATAGATATAAATAAAGCACAGATCAAAGTAAAAAGTGAACTAAATGTAGGAACAACATTCACAGTAATTTTAAATGGAGATAAGAAATGGGGAATTTAATAGAACAAAAACCCAGACTTCTTATAACAGAAGACGATTTTGAAAATCAAAAATTTCTTGAATTGTTTCTCAAGAAATATTTCACAATTGATATTTGCGATTCATCCGAAGCTTTCTATGCTTTAATGAATAATGGGAAATATGATATCATCCTTATGGATATTTCTATTAAAGGAAAGAAAGACGGTCTTGAATTAACAAGAGAGTTAAAGAATAATCCGAATTATTCTAACATCCCGGTTATCTGTTATACTGCACATGCATTTAATCAAGACAGATTAAATGCTCTTGATGCCGGATGTGATGTTTATTTAAGTAAACCATCTGATATTCATACTCTTCTTAACTCATTATTTGATCTTCTACGAGAGAAGGGAATAGCTTTAGTAGGATCTAATCACGTACAGGGTTTTGCCACATCATAAAAAAAGCCCCGCGTAAGGCGGGGCTTTTTTGTAAAAGAATTATTTTACAAAAATTAATATCTGTAATAATCCGGTTTGTAAGGACCGTCTGCTTTAACACCAATATATTTTGCCTGTTTCTCATTTAGCAAATCCAATTCCACACCAATTTTTTCTAAATGCAATCTTGCTACTTGTTCATCTAGATGTTTTGGAAGCGTGTAAACTTTATTCTCATATTTATCTGAATGATTCCAAAGCTCGAGCTGTGCAAGAACTTGATTCGTAAATGAATTGGACATAACAAAAGACGGATGTCCTGTTCCGCAGCCAAGATTAACTAATCTTCCTTCAGCCAGCACAATAATATCTTTACCATCCACAGTGTATTTATCAACTTGAGGTTTGATAGTGTCTTTTGTGTTTCCATAATTGTCGTTTAACCAAGCCATATCAATTTCATTATCAAAATGTCCAATGTTACAAACAATCGCTTTGTCTTTCATAAGACGGAAGTGTTCCTCTGTTATGATATCAATATTTCCGGTTGCTGTTACGATAAGATCCGCACGCGGAACTGCATTTTTCATCTTCTTAACTTCATAACCATCCATCGCAGCTTGCAGTGCACAAATAGGATCAATTTCAGAAACAATTACTCTAACTCCGGCACTTCTTAAAGATTGAGCAGAACCTTTTCCTACATCGCCATAACCTGCAACAACAGCTACTTTACCTGCCATCATTAAATCTGTTGCCCTTCGAATTGCATCAACCAAAGATTCACGGCAGCCGTATTTGTTATCAAATTTAGATTTTGTAACCGAATCATTTACATTGAATGCTGGAATTGGAAGAGTGCCTTCTTTTACTCTATCGTATAAACGATGTACACCCGTTGTAGTTTCTTCAGAGATTCCTTTTATACCTTTTACTAATTCGGGGAATTTATTTAAAACCATGTTGGTTAAATCACCGCCGTCATCAAGAATCATGTTCAGCGGTTTTTTATCATCACCGAAAAATAAAGTTTGTTCGATGCACCAATCGAATTCTTCGAGCGTCATTCCCTTCCACGCATAAACAGAAATTCCGGCAGCAGCAATTGCAGCAGCGGCATTATCTTGTGTTGAAAAAATATTACAAGAAGACCATCTAACTTCAGCTCCTAATTCAATTAATGTTTCAATGAGAACTGCGGTTTGAATTGTCATGTGAAGGCATCCTGCAATTCGAGCTCCCTTAAATGGTTTTACTTTGCCATACTGTTTTCTCAACGACATTAATCCGGGCATTTCAGCTTCTGCTAATTTAATTTCTTTCCTTCCCCATTCGGCAAGAGATATATCTTTTACTTTATAATTCATAACTTTCGTTTCAACTGCTTGACTCATTTTACTTCCCTTTTTAATTATAAATATTTTTTAAACGTTGGAACAAGATCCAATTGTTCCCATGTAAAGTCTTTTTCGTTTCTGCCGAAGTGACCGTACGAAGAAGTTTTCTGATAGATCGGTCTGCGCAATTTCAACCTTTCTATAATTCCTCGAGGTGTCAGATCCACTTCTTTCTTAATCATGTTTGCAATTTTTAGATCAGAAATTTTACCGGTTCCTTTTGTATTAATATATACCGATACCGGCTCTGCAACACCAATAGCATAAGCAACCTGAACCAAACATTCTTTAGCGAGTTTTGCGGCAACAACATTTTTTGCAATATGGCGTGCGGCATAAGTTGCACTGCGGTCAACTTTGGATGGATCTTTACCGGAGAATGCGCCGCCACCATGCGGTGCCCATCCACCGTAAGTGTCAACAATAATTTTTCTTCCGGTCAATCCGCTGTCTCCATGCGGTCCGCCGATTTCAAACCTTCCGGTTGGATTAACAAAATATTTTGTTTTGCTATCAATATATTTTGCCGGAATAACTTTTTTAATGATGTGTTTAATAACATCATCTTTAATTTTTTTCTGAGAAACATCACCATCATGCTGAGTAGAAATAACAACGGCATCTACACGCAGAGGTTTATTCTTATCATCATATTCAATTGTCACTTGAGATTTTGCATCAGGTCTTAAGTAAGGCATTAGTCGCGGATTTTTTTTGCGTACATCCGCAAGACGTTTAACTAATTTATGTGCATAAACAATCGGCATCGGCATTAACTCGGGAGTTTGATCGCATGCATAACCGAACATGATTCCTTGATCCCCCGCTCCGCCTGTATCAACACCCATAGCGATATCGGGTGATTGCGCGTGAATTGCATTCAGCACGCCGCAAGATTCGGAATCAAATTTATATTCTGCTTTTGTATAACCAATGTTACGAATTGTTTTTCTTACTACAGATTCAACATCAATATAAGCGCTTGTCGTAACTTCACCGCCAACTACAACAAGTCCAGTAGTAACAAAAGTTTCGCAGGCTACACGTGCTTTTGGATCTTTAGAAAAGATCGCATCGAGTATTCCGTCTGATATTGCATCGCAGACTTTATCCGGATGACCTTCCGAGACGGATTCCGAAGTGAATAAGTATGACATCTGTTCCTCTATTATTTAATTAAATTCTATTTCGGATGAATCGCCGGTGTTCAACTTTCTAAAATTACTTCGAACAATTGCATTACTGCCAATGATCGAATTTTCAAGCATTGCTTTTTCAATCTTTGCACCGGAACTAATAATTGAATTGCGAATAATTGAATCAGTGATTTCACAATTATCTGATATTGTTGTAAATGGACCAATAACAGAATTTTTTATTACTGCACTATCAGAAATGAAAACCGGATCATTAATAACAACATTTTCCACTCGTCTATTGGTTCCACGTTTTGTCAATAGAAATTGATTTGTAGATAAAAGAGTTTCCGGCTTACCGCAATCGTACCATCCTTCTACTTGGAATGCTGTTAAACTTTCTCCTTTATCAATCATGATTTGAAGTGCATCAGTTAATTGATATTCTCCGCGAGTTTTTATTTTCTTATTAAAAAGTTCGTTCAACGAATCTTTCAATAAATTAGCGTTCGTGATATAATATAAACCAACCAAGGCAAGTTTTGAGATAATCTCTTTTGGTTTTTCAATTAGTTTAATAATTTTTTCGTTTTCACAAACAGCAACTCCAAACCTTGAAGGATCATCAACCATCTTAACACCAAGCGAACTGTTCCTTTTCAAAAAAACTTTTTTAAGATCAACATCAAAGATTGTATCGCCAAGTATTATGAATATTTCATCATCGTCAAAAGTTGGTATTGCCACTTGAATTGCATGTCCTAATCCAAGCGCTTCTTCCTGCTCAATAAAATCTGCTTTTAGCGATGGAAATTCTTTATGAACATATTCAACAATTTTTTCACCGAGATATCCTGTAACAAAAGTAGCTTTGGTAATTTTCTCGGCAAGTAATTTTTCAATTATATGCCCGAGAATCGGTTTGCCGCCAACATTGAGCAAAACTTTAGGAAGAGAATATGTATGCGGTTTAAGGCGTGTGCCAATTCCTGCTGCCGGTATTACTGCCCTCAAAAATTTCCTTCGTTGTTTAAAATCACGTGGCAATTTAATTAATAGGTTGGCGTATATCAAACCAGACCAAATAACAATTGTTAGTTATGAATTATTAATTCCGTTGTTTGGATTTTGAGTTTTGAATTTATGATTTTGGATGTAACAAAATAAACATTCATTAAATGTGATTGATAATGGAAATTAATAACCACATTACAAAACTCTTTGGAATTAAACATCCGATCATTCAAGCTGGGATGGTTTGGGTAAGCGGATGGAAACTTGCATCTGCGGTTTCTAATAATGGCGGATTAGGTCTAATAGGCTCCGGCTCTATGAAACCAGATCTTTTACGTGAACATATACAAAAATGCCGTGCTGCAACTGATAAACCATTCGGTGTAAATGTTCCTTTGCTTCGTGGAGACGCTGCTGAATTGATAAAAGTAATAATCGAAGAAAATGTAAAAATTGTTTTTTCATCGGCAGGACATCCGGGAAAATTTATTAATGAATTGAAAAAAAATAATATCACGGTAGTGCACGTTGTGCCGTCCTTAAAATATGCATTCAAAGCAGAAAGCGTTGGTTGTGATGCTGTGGTTGGTGAAGGTGTTGAAGCCGGAGGACATAACGGCGCAGATGAAATCACAACTTTCTGTTTGATACCTCAGCTTGTTGATGCTTTAAAAATTCCGGCCATTGCTGCAGGAGGAATAACAGACGGGAGAGGAATTCTCGCCGTACTTTCTCTTGGCGCAGAAGGTGTACAGATCGGAACTCGATTTGCAGTAACAGAAGAATCTTCTGCTCACCCGAATTACAAGAAAAAAGTAATCGAAGCAAAAGATAACGATACAATTCTTGTCCTTAAAAAAATTGGAACAGCAAGAATGATCAAGAACGATTTTACTTCAACTGTCCACAAAGAAGAATTGAACGGAGCTGATGAGGAAAAGTTAAAATCTTTACTCGGAGAAAAACGGGAACGGCTCGGAATTTTTGAAGGAGATGAACAGAACGGAATGATGGAAGCCGGGCAAGGCGCAGGATTAATAAAAGAAATTCTTCCAGTCAAAGATTTGATGGAAAAATTTATTAAAGAATTTGATTTAGCTGCAACAAGAATTAAATAAGGTACTACTACAGGCTTGACTATCTCAAAAAAAACTTGTTTAGTCGCAAGAGATTTGGTATAATTTTTTTTTAACTCATTGGGGGTGAGAATGAATCCCTTTCTTAAAACCGCAGCATTACTTTTTTGTTTACTTAATTTCTCTTTCAATTTATAGAGTACCGTAGTTGTACGGTATATTGATCATCTTTTTTACGAGAAATATTTTAAAGTTGCTCATTTAGGTGAAAAACGAAGAATGCTCTAAAAAAATTTACCGTAATTGTATTGATGTTATTAAGGTTACTGTTATTTATATTTATAAAAAGAACAAAGAACCAACATGAAAAAAATAATTCTCTTATTGATGCCGTTAATATTAATTCTTATCTCCTGCGGAGAAAACGGAGTAGAACCGATACCACAACCGCAGCCTGGCAGAAGAGATTATATGTGGACTGTGGATACACTTAATCTTGGAGGCTTGTATCCTACTCTGTGGAGAATCTGGGGAAGTTCACCAACAGATGTTTATGTTATTGGTGAGGGTAATCCGCCAAATAATAATATATTGCATTATGATGGAAAAATTTGGAAAGCTATATCTGATGGAAGTTATTTTAATCTATCTGCATTATATGGATTTAGTAAAAATGATATATGGCTTAGCAGCGTTGATAATGGGGAAGTATGGCATTATAACGGTTCAACATGGAAATTAATAACAATATTAAAAGTGGATGGTTACAAAAAAGTATTTATTCAGAATTTTTATGGTACAAGCCCTAATAATTTATATGCATGCGGTCAAGCTTTCAGAAACAGTGATGATGAGGCTGAGGGAATGTTGTTCCATTATGATGGTAATTCATGGAAACGATTTCTGGCACCAGGTTATGATGGTATGATTTTTAGTGATGTAAGAATTTACAATGATACTACGCTCATTGTTCGAGCAATTGGTTTCCATAACGACCTTGAAAAAATATTGTTCTGGAACGGAAAAAACTTCAGTGAGATATTAAGCACCTTTGAGGGTACTTCACTAATAAACATTGGTAATAATGTATACTTTTCAAACGGCAAAAAAGTTTACCAATATGGTAAAGAGAGTTTTACTCTTCTGCATGATTTTACCGGAACTGATTTTAGGATATTATTAGGTGGGCGCGATGACAAAGATATTTTTGCTATTACCAAAAGCGGGATAGGTCATTTCAACGGAACTGATTTACAGATAATTTATAAAATTAATTTTTGTTGTGGTTATGCCTCTATTTTTGAAAAAGAAATTTTCATAATTCCTTTATATGAGGAAAACAAACTAGATTTAATATTACACGGGAAATTGAAAGATTAAGGAGGTATTGAGAAAACAAATTTAGATTAAAAAGAAGCGGTGTTGCCACACCGCCTCCGTTGCAAATAAACTGTGAGACTGCTCATCTCCACAAAGGTTATGCACCTTTCTATTTGCACCGTTAACATAAATAATTGTTGGCCATTTATCTATTTAACAAGGGGTTAAAATGAAAAAGCATAATTTATTCTTCTCGTTATTTTTATTAATTACTGTAAACTTGTTTTCTCAGAGTTATAGTACCTGGTTTACAAATCCAACGGACGGCAGTACAATTAGCGGTGGAACTGGCTCTCCAATGTCTGTCCATTTTACATTCAGTTGGAACGGCTCAAAATCGAATCAGTATAATACTTGGAGATTTGAATTGATATCATTGAATGATCCTGTTGGTGTTCTTCCCAAAACTACAAGTAACCATTTTACGGATGAGTATACTCCTTATTTTGATCTTTCATACTATGCTTGCGGACAATATGAAGCAACAATTAAAATGTACGAATATGATTTTTATACCAGCAATACAACTCTTCGGGCAACTTCTAGTATAACATTTACTATTGGATACACTGTGATAGTAGAAAATATCTTCGGAGGTGGTACAGTTTCAGTGAATGGTTCTGCAGTAAGTAGCGGTACGTCTTTTGTCGTTAGTCCGGGCGGGTCACTCAGTCTCTCTGCAATAGAACAGACTTATGGCGGTTACAGCAGAGTATGGAATTCCAGTGGAACAAATTATAGTGACTGGAGAAAAAACGGAATTTATCAATCATACTCAAGCAGTTATTCTTTTAGTCCTTCCGGCAGTGATAACGGAGCTCATTTAACAGCTGGATTACGCCCGGTTTACAATCCTACTTTTAGTAATAATTTTGGCAGCGGTATTATTTATTTAGATGGTTCTCAATATTCTTCCGGCAGTTCTATTTCGAAAGTTGAAAACAACTCTGTTTCTGCAAATGCGCCTTGGCAGCTTATTAACGGAATAGAGTATACATTTAGTCGTTGGCAAGATTACAATACTACAAATCCTCGCTCATTTCAAATTAACAGCAGTTCTACTTACACTGCATATTATACAGGCAAACCAACAAACAGTGGAAAATATGCTAGTGCCGGTGGTATAGTTGGTCAACCCATTGTCGTTACATGGACGGATAATATTAATACAGCAGTAAACCAATTCCAGATTTGGAGGAAAGTAAAACATAATGGAGTTGTTGGTTCTCCAACTTTATTGTCAACAGTTGACAGAGGAGTACAAACATATACTGATAATGAATATTCAGTTACAAACGGATACACAGATGATTTACTCTATTATGATGTACGTGCTTATTACTCAACAGAAGGAACGTATTCAGATCCGGATTATACTGCTGTATTCGGAAGACCGGAAGCAGAAATAGATAATAGTCTTAGTGAAAAGAACACCAGATCATTAGTAGTTCCATCAGACTATTCGATTACTAATTATCCCAATCCATTCAACCCGACAACAACAATTAATTACCAATTGCCTGAGAATGGATTTGTAACAATTAAGGTTTATGATTTGCTTGGTAAAGAAGTTGCAGTATTAGTAAATGAGAACAAGTCTACCGGATATTACAAAGTAGATTTTAATGCGAGTAAATTAACAAGTGGAGTTTACGTTTACACAATTACAACAAATAACTTTATTCAATCAAAGAAAATGTTATTAATGAAGTAACTAGAAAAAGTTCAAGGGCGAGAAAACTCGCCCTTAATTTCTAACCTTTTAGTTCTTGCCTCTCGCTTTTTCAATACCAGAAATGAAACCGCAGAACGAACGCGTTGTTATCAAGATTCGGATCTTCAATGTTGATTTTACATTGAGAGCGGACTTAAACAAAACAGTAAGGAAAAAATTAGAAACCTAAAACCAAATGTGCGTGCTCGTCTTTACTAACAACAATATTAGGATCGAAACGATCATATCGAACTGATAAAGTGAATGAAATTAGCTAACCGAGTAATTAACGGTCTCGAATTCTTTCTCGCCATCTTTTTATTATATTTAATTTTACAAATATTCAAGAAAGATTACTATGATTTACTTACTTATTAATAAACTGCATATCATTTTTGCGGGAATGTGGCTTATTAACCTAGCCGCTTATCCTATATTACATAGTTCAGTTGTTCACAATAAGAACAAATCTGGTGAAAAAAAGTTCATTCACCTATATCTTACATTTGCAAACTTATTCGGGATGATCGGCGGATTAGGGATACTTGTGACCGGAATATCCATGGTTACAGTTAATCCGTCTTATGGTTTCTTCCAATTCACAGTGAATCATTGGTTAACAGCAAAACAAATTCTTATGGTTATATTATTGGTAATTCTCGGAGTGAAAATAATTCCAACCTCTAAAAAAGTTAGAGCTGCAATCGGTACTGATTTTGAAAAAAGCGAACAGCTAAGCGATGATGTTTACAATAATTTGAATAAACTTTTTAAGTGGAATACTGTAATTAATATTATTGTATTAATTAATTTTCTTTTGGCTATCACTCATAATTTTATTGGCAAATAAGATTAATTATGAAAAAAATATTAGTTCTTGGATCAACAGGTTCGATAGGTATTAACACTATAGAAATCGCACGAACATTTCCAGATAACTTGGAGATTGTCGGGCTCTCCGTTAACAATAATATAGAATTACTCGAGAGACAAATTTCAGAATTTCATCCCGGTGCTGTTGCTGTTAGAGATAAGAAAAATGCATTAGAATTAAAAAACAGAATCGGAAACAGATGCGAGATTCTTATTGGTGATGAAGGATTATTGGAATTAACACGCCGTAATAATTATGATATTCTGCTTTCAGCACTTGTAGGATTTGCCGGATTGGCCCCAACCATTGAGGCAATCAAGTTGAAAAAGAGAATTGCCCTGGCAAATAAAGAAACTCTGGTAACTGCCGGCGAAATAATAATTGATCTTTGTAAGAAATATAATGCAGAATTAATTCCTGTAGATTCTGAACATAGCGCAATTTTTCAATGCTTGAACGGTGAAGACAACAAAAATATCAAGAAAATAATTCTAACCGCCTCCGGTGGACCATTCTTAAATAAAAATAAAACCGAACTTGAATCCGTAACAATTGAAGAAGCTCTAAATCATCCAAATTGGAAAATGGGAAATAAGATCTCGATTGATTCCGCAACTATGATGAATAAAGGTCTCGAAGTTATAGAAGCATTTTGGCTTTTTAATCTTCCTAAAGAAAAAATTGAGGTATTAGTTCATCCTCAATCAGTAATTCACTCTATGGTTGAATTCTGTGACGGATCTATAAAAGCACAATTAAGTTTACCTGATATGAAATTGCCAATTTTATATGCAATAACTTTCCCGGAAAGGTATTATTTTGAAACCGTTAATACCGATTTCAAGAAAATTAATCAGTTAACATTTTTTGAACCGGATTTTAATAAATTTGAATGTCTTAAAATTGCATATAAGGTAATTGAAGAGGGCGGAACCGCACCGTGCATCCTAAATGCAGCTAATGAAGTTGCAGTAGAAAAATTTCTCTCGGGTAAAATTAAGTTTACCCGGATTCCGGAAATAATTAATGATGCATTAAATACTATCACTATTAAACACAATGCGGATCTTCAAACAATAATTGAATGCGATTCTATGACGAGAGAATACCTAAATAAAAAATTGAACTAAGGGAGTTGAATGGATTATATAATTTATTTCATGATTACAATCGGAATTCTGGTTTTTGTACATGAGTTCGGACATTTTGCCGCGGCAAAAATTTCCAAAATGCGCGTTGATATTTTTGCCATCGGTTTCGGTAAGAGATTATTCGGTTGGAATAAATTAACCAGATTCACATTCGGTGATTTACCAAAAGATTTTGACGGACAGGGAAATACTGATTACAGATTATGCCTTCTTCCTCTGGGCGGTTACGTTAAAATTGCCGGAATGGTGGATGAAAGTTTCGATACCAAATTTGCAGAATCCGAACCAAAGCCGTACGAATTTAGAGCAAAGAAAACTTTACCCAAACTTTTTGTTATCACCGCCGGCGTGATGATGAATCTTACTCTTACACTTATAATATTCTGGGGAATTAATTTCTTCCAGGGAAAACTAGTTTTTAAAACCACTACAATTAATAAGGTTGAACCCGGAAGTGATGCTCAAAAAGCCGGATTCCAATCCTACGATAAAATTTTATCCGTTAATGGCGAACAAGTTAACAATTGGCAAAAAACTGTTGAACAATTATTTGTTCAAAATTCTACAAGCGATGTTGTTGTAAAAGTTCAACGTGATGGGAAAGAAAAGGTCATAGCTGTTGAACGTCACTTAGTTTCTCAAAATTCTAAAGAAGGATTTTTCATACAACCAAGACCTTCAAAATCTTTTATTATTGAAGTTATGAAGAATTCTCCTGCTGAAAATTCCGGAATGAAAGCTGGTGATATTTTTGTTTCCATCTCCAGAATCAATATAGATGATGGACAGCTTATCAATGATATTATTTCATCTAACAAAGAAAAAAACCTTCAATTTATTTTATTAAGGGATAATGACACAGTACGTGCAGCCGTTATACCGGGAAGTGACGGGAAAATTGGTGTTTCACATAGAAGTTTTTATTCCGGTCAAAGTGAGTTCATTACTTACAATTTCTTTTCTTCCATTACTCATGCGCTTGATGATGCAGCTAAATATACAGCACTTACTTTTGGAATGTTGAAAAATGTTATTACAGGTAAGATTGCATTTAAGGAAGCTTTTGGCGGACCAATTAAGATTGCTCAGATCGCAGTTGCCTCAGCGGATAAAGGCGGAATTGATTTCTTATTCTTTCTTGCAATGCTCAGTTTAAGTTTGGCAATTATAAATATTCTTCCTTTCCCAGTTTTAGACGGCGGACATTTTGTAATTATTTTGCTTGAAGGTTTATTTAGGAAAGAATTGCCGATCAAAATTAAAATGGCAATTCAAAATGCGGGATTTGTACTTTTACTTTTGTTGATGGCGTTTATAATTTATAATGATATAATTAGTTTATAACAAAAAGCCCTCTTACAAAGAGGGCTTTTTTATTTCTAAAATAGGTTTACTTCTTTTCTTCTTTTAACTCATCCCTACAAAAATTTAATCTATAGAAGATAAAACAGAATTCTGAATTTTATAGAGTTCTTGAAGGTTTTGCGTCTTTACCGGAATAGCGGAAAGTTCGTAAAATTTATTCCCCGACTTAAATACCACCACGCGGATGTTTCTCTTTGCATCATCTAAATATTCGTAAGCAGAAAATTTTTTTTTGTTCATTTCGAAGGTTTCTTGTTTTACAAATCCCCCGAATGTTTTTCCATACTTTGCTTTCTTAAAAGCTTTACTGAATTCAACAACAAATTTTATTTCATCGCTTTGAATTTCTTTCATAGTAAGAGAATCAACATTTAGTGCAACAAAATTTAGTGTGGCGGAGTAATCATTTTTTACAAGCCAGAGGTCAATCAACTTGTTTTCATTGTCTTCTGCAGTGAACCAGCCTTGCGGAATTTTAACAGATAATTGTAATGATTTTGCTTTTGCAATTTCATTTGTAAGTGTAAAGTTGGAATCATACAACGAGGATAATCCGCTTGAACATGACTGAACTATACCAAGCAGAATAAAAATGAGAGATATTTTAAAAATCGTTTTCAATATGTTTTACAAATGCGGATTCATCAAAATGAATCCGCATTTAATTTTAAATTATATTTTCCCAACAAGATCTTCGCCTGGTACAAGAGTTTTATCGCCCGGTTCCCAGCTCGCAGGACAAACTTGTTCGGGATGTTGGCGGACGTATGCCGCAGCTTTAACACGCCGTAAAATTTCTTTTGAACTTCTGCCAATGCTGTTATCGTGAATATCAATCGTCTTCAAAATTCCGTCCGGATCAATAATAAATGTTCCGCGTAAAGAGAGACCATCTTCATCAATGTAAGTTCCAAAAGTTTTGCACATAGTTCCTGTCGGATCTGCAGCCATCGGATATTTAATTTTACCGATCGCTTTTGATGATTCATGCCATGCAAAATGAGCATATTTAGTATCGGTGCTAACACTGATTATTTCAGCGCCGGCTTTTTTGAATTCTTCGTAATAATTTGCCGCTTCTTCCAATTCTGTAGGGCACACAAAAGTAAAATCTGCCGGATAAAATAAAAGCACTGTCCATTTGCCGCGCGTATCGGATAGCTTCATTTGTTTGAACTCATTGTTATGGTAAACATCAAATTTAAAGTCCGGAACTTCTTGGCCAATTTTTAACATCTCGTTTATCTCCTATAAATAATTTTTATAAACAATATTACACAATGGTAAAATACGAAAAGATTTTGAATGGTTTAAAACGTAGAGACGACCCGTTAGGTCGTCTCAAAATTATAAATTAACGATTGCCGTGCGTCTCTACAAAAAAATTACATCCCGTCACGCATAAACTTGGGTTGTTCTAGTGTTAGGATTAACGAAATTCGGTGTGTATCAGGTAACCGTTCCGTTTCAGATTGACTAAACCGCGCAAAGGAATAATCAATTTGAAGTTTTGGTAAAGTTACACCTGCACCCACTGTAAATTGTTTTACATCATTATATCCGGCGCGCACAGCAAAAATATTTTTATAATTGAATTCGAATCCGGCATGTGCATCAAAACTTACGGGTCCAATATTAAATGTTGAAGTTGTTTTTCTATTTTCAAAACGAAGATCAAGATCAATAGCAGGCATTATTCTTCCACCAAGAAATTTTAAAGCATATGCCGCACCAACTTTGGCGGTAGGAGAAATTAATTCATTACGTCCTGTACTCCAGGCAACAAGCGTTGTAGTAATATCTTGAATGTTAGCACCGAGAAATAAATTTTCTGTCGGAACGTAAACAGCGCCAAGATCAAAACCGATTCCGAACGCACTGTATTCGGCAAGACTTCTTGAAATTAATTTAACATTTGCGCCCCAGTAAAAATCATCGGAGTAACGTTTTGCAAATGTTAGATACATTGCCCAATCGGTATTACTGAATTCGGAAATTTTAGAGTAGTCAAGCCGGTCTGTGTGAATATCAAGAATGCCGTCACCATTTGCATCGTACAATGCATTTCGTGTATCCGGAATTCCATCAATACTTGAACGCATAATACTTAAACCAAAACTC
>QYQI01000050.1 GCA_007280825.1 Ignavibacteriales bacterium
ATATTAAAATCAGTATCCGAGAAAAATCTTAAAGGTGAATTTGTTTTATTAATTAACAATAGGTCTATGAAATGAAAACTCTATATCAAAAAGAAGTTGTTGATGAAATCATCAACAGAATAAATAAACTCTCTCCAGGCACACAAAGACAATGGGGAAAAATGAATGTAGATCAAATGCTGGCACATAATGCAACAACTATGCAGACAGCAACTGGAGAATTATATTTACCTCAAATACTTATCGGGAAAATGTTAGCTCCGTTTATGAAATCACAAACAACTAATGATAAACCTTTCAGAAAGAATGGTCCTACTAATCCAGTATTTATCAAAAACAACACAGAAGGATTTGAAAAAGAAAAACAAAATCTTTTTAAACTCATAAATCAATTCCATCAAGGTGGAGAAGCAAAGTGTACTGCAAATGCCCATTCATTCTACGGAAAATTATCACCAACCGAGTGGAGCTCATTGATGTACAAACATTTGGATCATCATTTGAGACAGTTCGGAGTTTGATTTTGTAGTTTTTTAAATATAAGGATAACTTATGTCCGAAAAATATGTAATTGCACATGATATGGGTACAAGCGCTGATAAAGCAATTCTTGTTACAGTAACAGGCAAAATTATTGATTCTGCAAAAAAACATTATCCATTGTATCACCCAAAACCAAATTATGCAGAACAAGATCCGCTTGATTGGTGGGATGCAGTCTGCGAAACAACAAGAGAGGTAATTCAAAAAACTTCGATCGATCCGAAAGATATTGTCGGAATGACTTTTTCAACACAAACTCAAAATGTTGTTGCGTTGGATAAAGATGGTAACCCGGTTCGCAATGCTATAAGCTGGTTAGATGGAAGAAGTGCCGATATCATTCGGGAAAAGTTTTGGAAGAAACCAAGAGTGATGGGATACAACATCTTCCGGCTTCCTAAATTCTTAATTAAAACTGGAGGAGCGCCGGGTACAACCGGAAAAGATCAGATAGGAAAAATTTTATGGATGAAATATAATGAGCCGGAATTATTTGCGAAGACCAAAAAATTTATTGATGCAAAAGATTTTATCATTTACAAATTAACCGGAAGTATGGTAACATCTGTTGATATTGCAGTAATCTGGTGGTTTCTAGATACAAGAAAAAATAAAAATGTGTGGGATGTAAAACTTTGTAAGTATGCAGAGATTACTCCCGATCAATTGAGCGAAGTAAAACCAAGTGCAGCCATTGCTGGCTATGTTACAAAAGAAGCATCTGTTAAAACCGGTTTACTGGAAGGAACTCCGATTGTAAACGGCGCTGGTGATTTGGCATCTGCCGCCTTAGGTTCCGCAGCTATTGATGAAGGTGAACTTCACATCAGCTTAGGAACAAGCGGTTGGGTTGCCGGGCATTTTTCAAAAAGAAAAATTGATCTTGCACATTATACAGGTTGTATCGGAAGTGCATATCCAGATAAATATTATTTAGGAATGGCACATCAAGAAACTGCGGGAATATGTCTTGAGTGGTTGAAGAATAAAATTCTTTATCACGAAGAAATACTAAAAGAAGAATGGCATCGTGCAAATCTCTATGAAATAATGGATGAACTTGCAGTTAAAGCTGGTCCTGGTGCAAACGGGTTGATGTTTACTCCTTGGATGTTTGGCGAAAGATGTCCTCTTGATGATGAACATGTGAGAGCGGGATTATACAATGTAAGTCTGGATCATTCAAGAGAACATCTTGTTCGTGCTGTGTTCGAAGGAATTGCATTTAATACTAGATGGGCAATGGAGACGTTGGAAAATTTATATTCTAAAGTTGAGCAATTAAATATTATTGGCGGCGGTGCCAAGAGCGATATCTGGTGCCAAATTTTTGCAGACATATTAAATAGAAAAATCAACCGTGTCTCCGATCCTCAGCAAGCTGGTGCAAGAGGAATCGCTTTGCTTGCAAGCATGACGCTCGGTTATATCCAATCATTCAATGATATTAAAAAACATATAAGTATAGATAAAACATTTTATCCTGATCCGACAAAACGTGATTTGTACGATAAACTTTTCGTCAACTTCAAAAACATTTACAAAAACAACAAGCGTTGGTACAAACGAATGAACAAAAACCGTTCTTCATCTCAATTATAATATGGAAATTAATTTAATAGAATTTTGTGCACCCGGAACAATATTTAAAGAAGAGATGATTCCCATCTCTGAAAATGTTCTGCTCAAACTAATCACATTCACTCCGTCTTTAATAAATAATAATCCGGCAGTTGTTTTCATTCCCGGATGGATTTCTATGATTAAAGGCTGGCAGGAAGTTTTGAAGGAGATGACGAAAGATTTCACGGTTTATTATCTGGAGACGAGAGAAAAAATTTCATCTCAGATAAAAGAGAATGCCGATTACAGTGTTGAAGAGATAGGTAATGATATAATTCGATTAATTGAGATTTTAAAGCTGCAAAACCGAAAGTATATTTTGTTAGGAAGTTCTCTGGGGGCAACATCAATATTAAATTGTTGTAAAGATTTACAAGTGAAACCATTTAGTTTAATCCTCATCAGTCCCAATGCAGAATTCCGTATACCGCCGTGGGGTGTTCTTGTTATAAAATTATTTTATCCTCCTCTCTATAATTTTATTAAACCGTATTTAAAATGGTACATAAAAACTTTTCGGATGAATGTTAAACATGATTATGAACAATATGAGAAGTACAGCAGCGTTTTGAATTTTGCAGATCCTTGGAAACTGAAAAAAGCGGCTCTTTCCGTTTACAAATATTCCGTTTGGAATTTGCTGGATAAAATTGAGTATCCAACTTTAATTCTTGGCGGATCAAAAGATAAACTGCATGAACCGGAAAATTTAAAAAGAATTGTATCATCAATGAAAAAAGCAACGTATGTTGATATGGGGACCAATAAAGGAACTCATAGCAAAGAAGTTGTTTATGAGATTAGAAAATATCTTGCAAACAGCTGAATCAAAACAAAGATTTTAACATGTTAATTAATTTCTCTCAATTCATAACTTGAATCCCTAATCAATTTTTGATAATGTTGCAGCGAAACTAATTTGAAATACTATTTGTTTAGGAAGAAAAGGAGTTAAATATGTTACTAGTTCAAGATGTAGATCTTACACCAAATCCGCAAGCGCTTAAGTTTGTTATAAATGAAAAACTGTTAGTTAAAGAAACGCGCAATTTTAAAACAAAAGAAGAAGCTCAGAATGATCCGCTGGCAAAAGGCATTTTTGAAATTGCCGGAGTTGTTTCTGTTTTTTATATGGATAAATTTATTACGATCGAAAAAGAAGCTAAAGTTGCCTGGGGACAAATACAGCGTCCGTTTGTTGAGTTCATCAAAAATTTTGATAAGTCGTTGATACCGGCAGAAAATGTAAGTACAATAGTAAACAGTGAAGAAGAAACTGCACTTCTTAAAAAAGTAAATGAAATATTAGATCAGCGTGTTCGCCCCGCGCTTGCAGGAGATGGCGGCGGACTTGAAGTTACCGGGATGGAAGGTTATACACTTAAGATTAAATATCAAGGCGCTTGTGGCAGCTGTCCCAGTTCTATTAGAGGAACTTTGGTAGCAATTGAGAATTTATTACGCCGGGAAGTGAATCCTTCCATAGAAGTAGTTTCTGCAGATTAACAGAATTACTTTTCCTTAAAATGAAAAACCCCGACGAGGTCGGGGTTCTTTGTTTTAAGCAATAATTTTTATTTAAGGGTTGTCACTTTGCTGATATCATCAAGCTTAACAAACTTCTCATGAAATTTATAACTGTTACCGCTTTTTACGGTTTTAATAAATTTCACATTTACAACACTTGACTTAACCTTACCTTTCGCTTTATCACCGAAGGACTGTTGCTTTGCCATGGTTTATCTCCATTAATTTTGATGGCAAATTTAAGAAAAATCCATTTAACAGCAAAAGGAAGCCTCTTTAAATTAGATCGAGAAAGTCAGCATTAATTAATAATGCCAAGTCAGAGGGAGATATGTTTACTTGAATCCCAACCATGCGTCCCTCTCATTAGTAAGGGGAGGGAATAAAAGGAGAGAAGGAGTTCAACCAATTTTTGCCAAAATTAAATCCGCTAGAATTCTTCCGCTTTCTTTTAATTCAAAATCAGTCACTTTTGTTTTAGGTACTTCAACTTCTTTTTTATCATCAATTTTTAATCCCAAATATTTTGCCCGCTCTTCATCTTTCTTCTTTTTATTAACTTCAGCTTGATCACGCTCCTGTTTACGAATAGATTCGTTTAGCGAAAGTGTTTTTTTATCTCTGTTTTGGTTAAACTCTTTTATATCATCCAGCATAAAATTGAATTCAATATCATTTTTTATCCTATCGTTATGTTCCTTTTCCAAAAGAGGAAAATATTTTGATAGATCAGAGTACGGTTTAAACTGTGCAGATTGAATTTGATCCCATGGTAATGCACTCGGTTGTGAACTTTCTCCAAATTCTTTTGCCGAGAATTGTGAAGGAAAACTAATATCAGGTTTAACGCCGAGAAGTTGGGTGCTGCTGCCTGTTATCCTATAAAATTTTTGTATAGTTATTTTCAATTGACCTAATTTTTTATTTGTCATTGGTAATGCCCGGTTAAGGTCAATCATATTTTGAACTGTGCCTTTGCCGTAAGTATTTGATCCAAGAATAAGTCCTCTGCCGTAATCTTGAATCGCAGCAGCAAAAATTTCTGATGCAGAAGCGCTAAATCTGTTTGTCATAACGGCTAGCGGTCCATCATAAACAATGGAAGGATCTGGATCTTGATCAACTTCTACCATGTTTGCGGAGTTCTTAACTTGAACTACAGGTCCGTCTTTGATAAACAAACCAGTTAATTGAATTGCTTCCTGAAGAGATCCTCCGCCGTTATTTCGAAGATCTAGTATTACTCCGTCAACTTTTTGTTCTTTGAATTTATTGAGGATATTTTTTACATCTCTTGTTGTGCTCTTATAATTTGGATCACCTTTTTGCTGAGCTTCAAAGTCGGTATAAAAGGAAGGCAGTTTAATTACGCCCAGCTTAAAACTTTTTCCGCTTTCTTCGATGTTTAATATTTCATCTTTAGCGGCTTGTTCTTCAAGTTTAATTTTTTCTCTTACAATTTTAATTTCTGTCGGAGGATCGCCCGGTCCATCTTTAGCTTTCATTATTTGCAAACGAACAATTGTACCTTTCTTTCCGCGAATCAACTGAATAGCATCATCAACCCGCCATCCAATAATATCAACCATTTCGCCGTCTTCACCTTGAGCTACGCCGATTATTTTATCTTCTTCATGTAGTAATCCGCTTTTATTAGCCGGACCTCCGGGGACGATACCTGCAACAACAGTGTAATCGTTGTCTTGACGTAATGTTGCACCAATTCCTTCTAAAGATAATCTCATTGCAATGTTAAAATTTTCAGAAGCAGCCGGAGAAAAATAATCTGTATGCGGATCGTAAACTTGTGTAAATGAATTCATGAAAAGTGCAAAGATGTCTTCAGCTTCATATTGCAAAATTATCTTGTGATAATTATGATAACGCTTTAATAATATATCGGAAGTACCTTTCCAATCTTTCCCGGATAAAATTAAATTCAGTGCATCATTTTTTATCCGCAATCTCCATAGCTCGTCAAGTTCATCGGGCGTTTTTGCCCAACCCGATTTTTCTCTATCCGGGGAAAAGGATTCGTTAATACTGAGATCAAATTTATTTTTTAGAAGCGAATCAATGTATTTGATTCTTTCACCTAGCCGTTTTTTGAATACGTAAAATATTTCATACGCAGAATTGATGTTCCCTTCTTTTAGAAAATCATCAATCTGAAATCTATATTTTTCAAAATTATCTAAGTCGGATTTAACGAAGTATAATTTATTATTATCAAGTGCATTGATATATTGATCGTAAATAACCGACGATAAAGAGTCATTCAGTTTTTGTTTTTTATAATGATATAGAGAAAGAAATTGTGTGATTACTTGACTGACACGTTTATATGTTTCATCCGGCAGTATTACTTTGTTTGTATCAATTGAGTGATCTTTTGAGAGAACATCTTTAGGATTTTGTGCGTAGGAGTTAACCGCGAGCACAAATAACATTAGAATTATAAACAGTTTCTTCATTTGATTCCCATTTCAGTATTGTTGAATTGTCTTACACCAAGATAATAGTTTAGTTTCAAAAAATTGTGATAAATTATTGACACCATTACTTAGAAAACAATATGGATATTGAAAAAATTCGCAAGCATTGATTAAAAAAAGTGTCTAGGAGAAGAATTATAAGTTACTTTTTAAGTATGATTTGTTTGACCCAACATTAAGAAGTTCTCTCAATTTAATTATCATACCGGATCTACATGAACAAAAACTTTCTGAATCTCTTCAAGTTTTTCCAGCGTAAATTTTACATCGTTACCTATATCATGAGAAGTTTTGGTATTTAAATCTTTATTTACTTCAATATGAATTTCGATATGAAATTTATTTCCGACGTAATG
>QYQI01000170.1 GCA_007280825.1 Ignavibacteriales bacterium
GTATACAACCGAGGATGCAGCCAAACTCGAAATCAGGCCCATCGGCGAAGAAGGCGGTAAAGGGTACGAATTGCTCCTGAGCGTTTTTGCTCCCGGCTTGAACAAGAAGCTTCTGGGATTCATGAACGCCACCAAGAATGAAGACCTTGTGCTGATCGCAGAGGATAGCGAAAACCAAAAATATTTACTCGGATGCGACATCCGTTCCGCGAAATTCTCCGGCGGAGACGGTTCTGGTACCGGTTCAACAACCGATGGCCGGCGAGGACTTGGTATGCAGTTCGCCTACCGGGCTCACAGCCTCTATACCTACACCGGATCAGTTCCGTTGACCCCATCTACCTCTGCCTAATGTGGAATGATTATTTCACCCTCATAAATGTTCTGCCGGGGCGTATCGTTACGCCCCGGTTCGGAACATTGGACTTTTCAGATCCGGGTCTGGCAGTAGAAAAAGTGCAAGCTTTGTTTGAGGATGACTTCCCGTACCTTAAGATTACACCTCGGGGAATGGTAACACTTTATCCCGTTTCCACTCTTGCCAAACTCCCCTCAAAAAGGATGAAAACACCAACTCCGGCAATGAAACCCGCAAAACGAAAAGCGTAGTTTTCTTTTTTCATAGGTTTTGTATTTTGCGGAAGCCCCCGATAGAAAGGGGGCTTTTGTATTGATTTTAATCCAAATCATATTTGGTTAGAACTAAATTTTAGTAGTACCTTAGTATTGAATATAATGCAAAAACATGGGCCACAAATTCTTGAACAAAGCCTTTGAGAGTATTGATATCCGCCAGCAGCCAATGTTAGGGGTATTATTGTTCAAATTATTTCCATTTTAAGCGATCCCATGAATCAATTTCTCAAGATATAAAAGACTAGTGCTGAAGTTATAAGCTTTAAAGTAGATACAAAATGATACAAAAAAAATTAACATCAAGTATCCTGTTCCTGATTGGTTTAGGTATACTTGGACTTAGAGCACAAGAAGCAATTCCAGCGGCCGGCGGAAATGCTTCAGGCCGGGGTGGCTCGGTGAGTTATTCAATAGGACAGTTGGTTTATACCTCCAATTTAGGCAATAATGGTTCTGTATCAAAAGGTGTGCAACAACCATACGAGATTTCAATAAGCACAGGCCTTAAAGAAGTGAAAAGCGTTACCCTTCAATGCATTGCTTATCCAAATCCAGCATCCGATGTATTAACTCTGAAAATAGAAAATTTCCTGATGAACGAATTTTCCTATCAGCTTTACGATTTGAACGGAAAAATTTTAGAAACCAGCAATGTCTTGGGCAATGAGACGAACATAATAATGAAGAATCGTATTCAAGGCACCTATCTTCTCAAAGTAATCCAAAGCGACAAAGAGATTAAATCATTTAAAATCATAAAGAAATAAGTGATTATGAAAAAAATATTTATCCTAATGGCAGCGACTTTTATCTCTATGAATTTAGTCGCTCAATCACCTCAGAAAATGAGTTATCAAGCAGTCGTACGCAATATCACTGACCAACTGGTCGTAAATACATCGGTCGGCATGCAGGTCAGCATTTTGCAAAACAGTACAACAGGCGATGCCGTTTATGTTGAGCGACATTTTCCAACAACTAATGCTAATGGTTTGGTTTCTATCGAAATAGGGACAGGGATCACTGTATCTGGAAGTTTCGTTAATATTGAATGGCAAGGCGGACCCTATTTTTTGAAAACCGAAACCGATTTAAACGGCGGCGCAACTTATACTATCACTGGTACAAGCGAATTATTAAGTGTTCCTTATGCTCTTTTTGCATTGAAAACAGAATCGTTTTACAGTCAATCTTTTTTTGGATTAAATCATGGTGAGGTTACTGTTAGTAATGAATTTACAATATTAAATACGGGATCTGAACCGCATTCATTTTATAAGTCTCGAGATGACACAAAAATTGAAGTCCATATCAACTCAAGATTCTATGGTGGCACCTTTGAATCTGCAACAGGAATATCATTCGCTGCGCTTATTGATGGTGAATACTGGCCTGACAATGGCAACATCGGAAGCATTATTACTAGCAACACAAACGAGTTTCTGTCGATTTACTTAATTTTCGAAACAGGTATACCCGCTGGTAATCATACAATTAATATAGTCGCTCAAACGAACCAGGGTACATCTTCACGTGTATTGGCAGATCCTGGAGGGTTCGGGGGATCAATTGTTGTTACAGAAAAGCATTAATTCCTAAAACAATATTTACAACTAAAGAGATGAAGAATAGTTTTAAATTCTATTTGGGCCTTATTCTATTATTTTCTTTCATTTCTTGTAAAAAAGAACCTTCTCATGATAATTCATTGATAGATCCTAAAGAACAATCAATGAGCAAATCGCTTGATCAAAATGGGGGTTCTTTAATTATGGAAGATGGAACAGAAATATTAGTCCTTCCTGGTTCATTAAATAATGAGGTTTTGATTACAGTAAAAACAACAATCGCCAGTAAAGAAAATGCGGGAAGTGATTTATCAGGTGCTCCTATTAGCCAAACAGTCAGTTGTGAGCCATCTGGGTTGACTTTTCTCAAACCGATAACAATTACCATACCTTATTATCCTGAATTGATTCCGGTTGGCATTGTTGAATCTGACTTAGTGATCACAACATTTTACAACGATCAAGAATTAGAATTGGCTTCCGCTATCGATACGGACAAAAAGATTATTTCAGCTCAAATCAGCCATTTTTCCGATTATAGGGTAAAAGTAAAAGGGAATATTTCTATTGAATCTTTAAACATTGAGACAGATGGGACTAGCTTCTTTCTTGGATTTACTTTTGACTATATGTATCCTGTAATTCCTTATATCTTTAAAGTTTTTGAATTATCAACAATAAAATCTGCAAATCAAGAAACATGGATAGAAGTTTCGTTATTTGAATCTGGATTTTTAGGAGCTATAAATAAGCTTTTAGTAGCCAAGCAATTATATAAAGCTGCTATTGTTACCAATTCAAATTTGACTCCATTTGGTGCTGAAATAAAAGCAGGATCCCAGGTCCTGAATAAAAGTATATATCAACTTGGCAAGTTTCCAAAAGATGCAGAATTATCAAAAAAGCGCTTGATATTTGATTTTGGTGATGACAAACCATCCGGAATTACCTATGGTGCATCTGCTGAGGTTACTTTCAACAGTAATAGTACAGTGGAAAAGGTTGTATTTAACAACTATGGAAGCGGAATCTCAGATATTTCTTTTGTAAATTATTTTGGTTATGGTAGAGAAAATGAACCAGTAGATTTTTGTCCAATGCAACTATTAAATACGGATAAAAAATATTTTTTTAGGGTTAACATTACTGGGAACGGATTCTGTAAAAAAAGTGGTTCATTTCAAACGGAGAGGTTCTCGATTAGTGAAATCAATTCTCGAATAAAAATCAACAATGGTCCTGATGTCGAGATAATTAGTCCGTCTTTGAATCAATTATTTAATTACAAAGATGAAATAGTATTTGACGGAAAGGCGTGGGATTCTAAAGATGGTAGCCTTTCTGGGAATAGATTGTTATGGAAATCAGATAAAGATGGCAATCTTGGGAATGGCAATACATTGAGAAATGAAACAATGTCAATAGGGAAACATAATATAACTTTGACTGCAACAGATTCCGATAATAATACTGGGACTGCTAGCACTTCAATAATTATCGAAAATGTTTCAGATAATGGCGATTTTACGGACAGTCGAGACAATAATACCTATTCTTACTGCAAAATAGGAAATCAAAAATGGATGACTAAAAATCTAGGATACCTTCCTGCAGTTCATACTCCAGTAAATCAATCTAATACAAGTGATCGTTATTATGTTTATGATTATTTGGGTACAGATATTAATGCTGCAAAAAATAAAGATAATTACAAGAAGTATGGAGTTTTATATAATTGGCCTTCAGCCAAGAAAGCTTGTCCTAATGGATGGCACTTACCATCTAAGGAGGAGTGGGACATTCTATTTAATTATTTGGGTGGTTCAGCAATTGCAGGGAGAAAGTTAAAATCAATTGACGGATGGATTAAAATACATTCAGATGATCCAGGGAATGGCGATAATAGTAGCGGTTTTACGGCTAAACCTGGTGGATTTCTTCCTTATGATGGTGTATACAATAATTTAGGATACTCGACTGATTTCTGGACTTCCACACCATATGGAACTGCAGGTGTTTACACCATTTGGATCACCTCGGAAAATAACCAGGCAAATATTGAAGAAATGTACCCGAAGTTAGGGAACTCGGTCCGCTGCATAAAGGATCAATGATGTTTGATCCATATCAATCAATCCTTTATGCACCTAACAGAATGTCCGAAATTACGATAGTAATTGCCACGCGTAATACCATCTTCACTATAATTTAAGAAGCGATGCCAAGCATATGATGGACCAATAGTCGAAGAAGTCCAAAAAGTACAATAATAGCCAAGCCTTTCATTTCCAAATCCATTGTTATCTAAATAAGCTCCAGCTATAGCTTTAAAACCACTGCTGTTATCACCTTTACTTCCAAACACATCCCACAATTCTGTTGATTTTAATTTCTTCGCAACCGACCCAGAGTCCCGGGTTCCTTCCTCATTTGCTTCGGATTCGCTCATACCCAAGAACAGCTCCAGGCTTTTCCAATCTTCATCATTTGGCAAGTGCCATCCGTCTGGACAAGAAACATTTGCTGCATCCCAATTATAAAGAACGCCATAAACTTTATAATTGGGATGTTGCTTTGCTGAAGCTACATCATTACCTTCATATCCATACACATAATAAACTGTTGCAGTCAATGATCTAACCGAGGAAGGACTTACAGATGGTAGATATGATAAATTCTCTGCCATCCAAGTTTGATTTCCAATTTTGACAATCTCGTAAATCTTACCATCGCGCGAATCTTTTAGCGAATTGGTACCCAACGGATCCTTTGAACATGCCATAATAAAACCCAGAATAAGTACGCACAGCAATGTCTTTACCGGTTTCATGGTGTTGATTTTATTGATTTATGCTATATTAGTAAGAATAAACTCAAAATAAACTGTTTCAAAATCATTTTACTCCCGACTTTTTGATCGTTTTGCATTCCAAAGTCCGCGCCTGACCTAGTCTGACGAATTTGATCATGTTTGCATTCTATTATGGTACAGCCATTGTTTCTTTTGATTTAGTATAAAACTATTTTCGAAATGCTTGCAAGACCTTTCTTATCAGATACTTTTATAAAGTAAATTCCTTTTGAAAGAAGTGACAAATCAAGTTGAGTGATCGTTGAATTGATCACTTGTGATAATTCAATTTTTCCAACCAGATTGATAATGTCGATTCTCCTTTCTAAA
>QYQI01000105.1 GCA_007280825.1 Ignavibacteriales bacterium
AGAAAAATTAGAAAAAATGTTAATACCATTAAATTTAAATTATAATAATTTAAAAGCTATTTCTACTGAAGGAAAAGAAAAATTGGCCAAAATCAAGCCGCATTCGATAGGTCAGGCCTCTAGAATCTCTGGAGTTACACCTTCAGATATTTCCGTTTTATTAGTATATTTAAAAAGTTAATTCAGAGGGTTTTGTTGGATCTTCAAGAGCAGTACTTACGGGAACTAAAAAAGCTTTTTTGGGAAAATAGTCTTAATCCAGACGAATATCAGTTAGAAAGACTTGCACATTTTGCACATCTTGTTACACAAAAAAACACAAAACTTAACCTAATCTCACGCCGCGATGTTTTACAAATAATAGAAAATCATATTTTCATTTCTTCTTATATAGCCGAGTATCTTCCAAATAAAATTTCTAAGTTTTTAGATATTGGTACTGGTGGTGGATTTCCTGGAATTCCTTTAGCTATAACTCGTCCAGCTATGCGGGGAGTTCTTGTTGATTCAACTACAAAAAAAATTGAAGCAGTAAAAGAATTTATTAGTAAACTTAAACTGAATAATATTATTGCGGAAAATTCAAGAGTTGAAAGCGAAGAGTTTAAACAAAAATATTCCGGTTCTTTTGATTTAGTATTAAGCCGAGCAACAGTTCCATTAATTATTCTTCTTCGTTATTCGCTGCCTTTAATTAAAGAGAAAGCTTACATTGCTACAATTAAAGGGGGAGATTTGATTGATGAATTTAAAACAGCAGAATTGAAATACAAAGCACACATTAAAAAGTCCACTGTTTTCGAATTGTCATACAAACCCACCAATGCAAGAAATGAAAAAGGGAAGAAGTTGATTTTATTGGAGATCAACAAGTAAACTTTTCCGATTAAAGAATACCCTCCTCTTTTTAAGTGAACAGTTTCAAGAATAAAGTTATATTTGTTCGTCGGAATTATTTGATAATGATTTAACTTATTTAATCCTTTATTTCGCCCTTATAAAATAAAGCTGAAATAGCTATCTGATAAAATGAATCTTACAGAAAAATTTTTAAGATATTCTGCAAATAGAGATGTCGTTTTTGTTCTAGGCGCAGGAGCTTCTCACGCCGATGGAGTTCCGCTGCAGAGAGATATGTTACCGATGATCATTTCAGGTGGAATAAACGAGATTGAAAATTCAGAGATTGGGAAAATTGTAACGGAGTTTATTAAAGATAATTTTAAATTCAATCCGACTACAAATCAATACCCGCAGTTAGAAGCTGTGTTCGGGTTCATAGACTATTTTATTCAACAGAACGAAAGCCTTAATTCTAAATATACAAACGAAAAAATTAGAGACATTAAAGAATATCTAATTAAGTTAATTCACTACGTTGTTAATATTCAAACTGATAAACGAAGTCATTTCTATCATCTTTTTTGGAAAGCAATTCAAAAAAAAAATTCAAACACTTCAATCATTACACTAAACTATGATACCTTGCTTGAACAAGCATTTGATTTTTTGTTTAAAAATCACGGATATATTGATTATTGTATTCATTTAATGAATTATGAGCGCTTACCGGGATTACGGGATTTTAATTTTTGGATTAATCCGCGAGAACCTGTATCGGTAGATAAAGATGATAATCCAATTCCTTTTAAAATTATAAAATTACATGGAAGCTTAAACTGGAAATATTGTAAGTGTTGCAACCAAACTTTGCTTACTCCCTGGGATAGAATGATAGATTTAAATAAGGGAAAATTTTTGGGTTATACTTATCCCGAGAATAAAGAATACGAGGTTCTATGTCCTATAGACGGGACAGAATTTCAAACACTTATAATGCCGCCAACGTATCTCAAAACAATCCATCATCCATTAATTTCGCAATTAATGGCGGAAGCTTCTCGCGAAATTAGAGCGACAAAAAAAATTGTGTTCATCGGTTATTCACTTTCTAACTCAGACGTACATATTAAAGCATTATTTAAAAAACAAATGACTCTGGAAAAAGAAATAATAGTTATAAATCCCAAACACAAAGAATCTTTAGAACTTAACTACAAATCACTCACTCCCAATGTACGCTTCATTTATTCTTCCTTCGAAGAATTCGTTAATAACGAAAATGAAATAAATTCAATCTTTTCTTAGAAATTTATTGACACAATCAAAATCTCGCTCTATTTTAATACTACTTCATTAAAGTAGTGGAATTATCACAATGTTATCAAAATTAGCAACGTTAATATTAGGCGTTTTGTCCGAAAGAGAGCATAATCCTTACGAGATTACAAAAATGCTTGAAAGATTAAATACACGCAAATGGCTGCCGCTGGCAGATTCGACAGTATATGCGACAATTAATAATTTGAAAAAAAACGGACTCATTTTAGGACGACAAGAGAGAAATGGAAATCTTCCTGAGAAAACAATTTACAATATCACGCCTGAGGGTGAATTTGAATTACATTCTTCGATAACAAGCTTTTTAGAAGATGATTCAACTGGACCATCAAATTTTGATATTGGAATTTTATTAATGTACAATCTTAGCAAACCCGAAATTATGATGAAGCTTAAAAAAAAATTAGAGCGGCTTGAAAATTTTTCTTATAACATTAGAAAACAAATTTTGAATTTCGAAATGGATCCTTCTAAAGTTGCATATACAAGTTTAGCTATGCTGAAACATAGGATGCATTTAACAGAAGCTGAAATGAAAACCATTCGCGAGTTAATCAAAGAATTAAATGTTAGATATACCATTTCTGATATATCACCTTTCGATATGAGAATGATGTAAGACTTACCCAGAAAAATATTTTAATTAGAAGTTATCGAAACAGTGCCAGCCCAACTAAAACACGTTCTCTACCCAATCAAAATTTCTTATCGTTTAATTATTAGATCAACATTGTATTCATCTAACTTTGTGGAGCTTGTAGATTTTGGATAAGGATTTAATGATTTTAGAATTATTCGGTAGCCGCTATAATTAATTTCTCTTGGGAATAAGGCAGTGTGAAGAAATGTATGTAATTGTTCTCTTCCATAAGAGAGTATTAAACTAACCCCGCCGTCACCAGCCCAAACACATATTACATCCATGGGGCAACGTGAATCGTTCACACCATCAAATTTGATTGTAATATTATTCTCAATTAATGCTTCCTGTCCATAATTTATCTTTACTAAAACAGAATCAATTATTTTATTTATAACAACAACCGGTGAATTCGGCGAAATTGAATCTACATTTTCTTTGCAGCCCATGACACTAATAACAAAAAGAATAACAGAAAGGATTTTGAATTTTGTCAAGCGGAACTCATTTTATTGACAGGATCAATTTTATAAAAGCGATTGAGAAAATAAAGGGAAAAATTTTTTGTTGCTTTACATTAAACCTTTGGTATAGGCATAACTGTCTATAGTAAGAAAGCAAATATTTTTTATTTAGAAGGAATATATAATGAAAAAAATAATAGCAATATTAATAATTCTTGGTGTAAGCTATACGGCCATTTCCGCACAAACTGTTACGCCAAGAATAAATAAAACTCAAAAAAAGCAGCAGCTAAGAGTTCATCAGGGAATAAAAAGCGGAGAACTTACGCGAGGCGAAGTTCGGAAGTTGGAAAATCAACAAAAAGCGATTCAACGTGATAAGCGAATTGCAAAAGCCGATGAAGTTGTAACTCCCGGCGAGCGTAAACAGATCCGCAAAGAACAAAATAGAGCGAGTAATAATATTTACATAAAGAAGCATAATAGAATTAAACAATAATCTTCCCCCGCACAAGTGACTCATACATACCCCCTAATCCGCTCTATAAAGTTTAGTAGAGCGGATTTTTTTATAATAATTCACAGATCAAACATAAGTTTTGAATTATGGCGTTATTTATTTTCATTTTATTTAAAGAAACCGAACATTATCTTGCACCGAATAAAAATAAAGAAACAAAATAAATAGAAGAGTCGAAGCCATTTTCAAAAACTTTAAGTGATCTTCTAAAATAAAATTAATTATATGAACCGTTCTGAAAAATTATCTGTTGAATTATACAACTCAGTTTTCGGGGATCCATGGCACGGTACAGGTCTAAAAGATATTCTTGAAAAAATTTCTTTTAAACAATCTGACAAAAGATCAATTTCATCTGCACATAATATTATCGAATTAACTTTACATCTTGATGCATGGACAGAAGAAACCTTAAAACGATTTATCGGGGGCCAACCCTCTTTACCCACAATGAGGGATTGGCCTATTTTCAAAGATAAATCCGAAGAATATTGGCAAGCAGTAAAACAAAAACTATTTGCGGATACAAATAAATTGATTGCTGTAATCAAAAAATTTTCAGAAAAGAAACTTGATAAAATTGTTGGTGAGGAACGAAACGCTCCGCTTGGAACAGGTTTTTCTTTTGAAGGTTTAATAATCGGATTGGTCCAGCATAATGCATATCGCGCCGGACAAATAGCATTATTAAAAAAAAAGGTTTGATACAGTAACATTATTAGTTAATAAACGTCTATTTATATAGTTGAATACAATATTTATTTCTGAATAGCGTTTACAGTCACATCAACACTTAATTGTCTTTATCAATCATCCACTAACCTTAGGGGGTTAAGATGGGTTCCAAAGCAGCATCACTTTTATTAGCAATATTTTTTTTCTACGCATCAATATCATTCTCGCAGGAAGACCAATCATTAACGAAAGGAGGCGCCCCTAACATTTTTATTGATTGCAATTATTGCGATATTAATTTTATCAAAGAACAAATACCAATCGTTAATTACGTGCGTGACCGGAAAGATGCCGACGTTCATGTTCTTTATACTTCTCAAACCACCGGATCTGGAGGAAGTAATTATACTTTGCTTTTTATTGGTCTTAATAAATTTGCTAATATAAACGATACTGTAAAGTATATTACGAATAAAACAGATTCGGATGATCAATCAAGAATTAAAATGGTTAAGGCACTTAAACTTGGATTGATGAGATACATTTCTAAATCACCTGTTGCAGATCAAATGAATATTTCATTTTCTAAAAGCAACAAGGTGGAACAGCCGAAAGATGACTGGGACTATTGGGTTTTTAAGTTAAGCTCCAACGGAAATTTTAGCGGTGAAAAAAATTACAACTACAAATATATTTATAGCTCG
>QYQI01000078.1 GCA_007280825.1 Ignavibacteriales bacterium
AAACAAATAAAAAAGTGCGAAATAAGAATTCATGCTTACCCGCACTTTGAATTAAACAAATAATCCGCTAAAACTCAATGAACTATTTTTGCTATTCTACCCAAACGGACCGATCCAAGAAGTTTGAAAAAATCCGAAAACGGAATGCTGGGATCCCAAGACCAATAAATCATAAATGCCTCACCAATAATTTTATCGCGAGGAACGAAACCCCAGAAACGGCTGTCCAAACTGTCATCGCGGTTATCGCCCATCATGAAATAATAATCTTGTTTGAGTGTATAAGAATTAACCGGCTTCCCTTCGATCATAATTTGATTTCCATTCACAGTAACAACACGCTTACCAAATTCACGGTCAATAATTGTCCGCCACTGTTCAACATTAGCTAAAGATAAATTTATAACATCACCTTTTTTCGGGATAACAACAGGTCCGTAATTGTCTTCATTAAATGCACTGGCTTTCGGAAATATGTCTGGTCGAATTATGTTTTTAGGTTTTACTTCGCTATTAAGATACTGAATTTGAGAAGCTCTTGGAGCTTCTTTGCCGTTAACAAATACAACTTTATCAACAACTTTAATTGTATCACCCGGTACCCCGATACATCTTTTTACGTAGTTGCTGATCTCAGTAGTGGCCAACTCATCCTTATCACCGGGGAACTCAAAAACAACAATGTCTCCATGTCTTGGTTCGCGTAATGCTGGTAATTGAAAATACGGTAATGTAATATTTGTAAAAGGGATTGTCCTTGGTGATGATGAGCCATAAATAAATTTATTTACAAATAGAAAATCACCGACCCAGATTGTTTTTTCCATTGAACCGGTAGGAACGCGGGAAGTTTCGATCAGAAAAGTTTTGATGAGTAATGCTGCAATAATAGCGAACAATAAATTTTTCCAGAATTCCCAAAATTTTTGTTGATGTGTTTTTACAGCAGGCTTTTTAATTTCTTTTGGCTTCTCTTTACTTTCGTCTTTATTGAATAATGACATGTTCCCTTCTCTAAATTTCTAATCGAATTGATTTGTTAATTTTCCAGTTGTAATCTTGATCTTGCTCATGCTCTTGATCAAGATTAAGAACAAGATCATGATCATGAAAAAATATTAATCATCAATTTGTAAAACTGCT
This sequence comes from Ignavibacteriales bacterium, assembly GCA_007280825.1. Lineage (GTDB taxonomy): Bacteria > Bacteroidota > Ignavibacteria > Ignavibacteriales > Melioribacteraceae > Fen-1258. The sequence goes on from QYQI01000078.1 coordinate 1,144, forward strand.
AAAAATGCTTCTTGAGGAATTTCAACGTTGCCAACTTGCTTCATTCTTTTCTTCCCTTCTTTCTGTTTCTCAAGAAGTTTTCTCTTCCGGGTAATATCGCCGCCATAACATTTTGCCAAAACATTTTTCCGCATCGCTTTCACAGTCGTTCTTGATACAACTTTTGATCCAATAGCAGCTTGTATTGCAATCTCAAACATCTGCCTGGGAATTAGGTCTTTAAGCTTGGTACATACTTTCTGTCCCCATGTAAAAGACTTTTTTTCATGGCAGATTATAGAAAGTGCATCAACTTTTTCTCCGTTTAACAAAATATCAATCTTAACAAGATCAGATTCGCGATAGCCGATAAATTCATAATCAAGAGAAGCATAACCGCGCGATATAGATTTTAGTTTGTCGTAATAATCAAAAATTATTTCTGCAAGTGGAAATTCAAATTCTATATCAGCACGAGTCGGATCAATATATGTTGTGTTCTTATATACACCCCTTTTTTCAATCGCAAGCTGCATTAAGTTCCCGACATATTCACTCGGCGTTACGATTTGTGCTTTTACATATGGTTCTTCTACATGATCAATATCGCCGACAGACGGCATATCAGAGGGATTATCAACAACTACCTTAACTCCGTTCTTTTTGTAGACCCAATATTCAACGTTTGGAAGTGTTGTAACAATTGACTGATCGTATTCACGTTCCAATCTTTCCTGAACTATTTCCATATGTAGCATACCCAAAAATCCGCAGCGGAAACCAAATCCAAGAGCTGTTGAAGTTTCGGGTGTATAACTTAATGCTGAGTCGTTAAGACGAAATTTTTCAAGTGCTTCGCGAAGGTTCTCGTATTCATCTGTATCTGTCGGATAAAGTCCGCTATAAACCATCGGTTTAATTTCTTTATAACCTGGTAATGCTGTGTCCGAACCGTTTCGGAAATGAGTTACTGTATCACCAACTTTTGTATCGTGTACATCTTTTACACCGGCAATAAGATATCCGACATTTCCCGCAGCTAATTCCCCCGTGCGAATTCTACCAAGACGTAATGTGCCGACTTCTTCAGCAAGACATTTTTTATCATTTACAAAAAACTTAATCTCATCTTTTTCTTTAAGAACTCCGTTAAATATTCGAACGTAGGCAACAGCGCCGCGGTAAGAATCGAAGATCGAATCAAATACCAATGCTTGAAGCGGGGCTTTTTCATCTCCTTTGGGAGGAGAAATTCTTTTGACTACTGCTTCCAACATTTCCTCTATACCAATTCTTTCCTTTGCGCTTACAAGAATTATATCTTCTTCTTTACAGCCGATTAAATCAATGATCTGTTTTTTAACAACATCAATCATCGCGCTTGGCAGGTCAATTTTATTTACCACAGGAATAATTTCAAGTCCGGCATCTATTGCCATATAAAGATTGCTGATGGTTTGCGCTTCAACACCTTGTGCTGCATCAACAACTAAAATTGCGCCTTCGCAAGCTGCAAGCGAGCGTGAGACTTCGTAAGAAAAATCAACGTGCCCGGGAGTATCAATCAAATTTAGAACATAAATTTTGCCGTCATGGGCTGGATACTTCATCTGTATTGCATGAGACTTAATTGTAATACCGCGTTCACGTTCAAGATCTAAGCTATCCAGGAGTTGTTCTTTTGCTTCCCTTTTAGAAACAGTGTGAGTGAACTCAAGCAGACAGTCTGCAATTGTAGATTTACCGTGATCTATGTGAGCAATTATGCAAAAATTACGAATGTCAATCATACTTTTTAAATTTTGGTGCGAAAATATATGAAAATAGAGGGGGTATTACAATTTGATGTTGCAGACATTCGAAGTTGATTCGAGTCAAATTATCTATGAATATGAAGATCATAAAGATCGAAATGTAACTCGCCTTTTTATTATTTTTGTTTAAGGAATTTGAAAATGAAAATTTGGTACATAATATTATTTCTAGGATTATTTTTAAATGTTCTATTTCCACAGAACAAAAAATCACTAGTGTCATCAGTATTAAACACTTCACCAATTGATACTCTTTTGAAGATTGAACTAAACTCCCAACTTGGTTCTTCCCCGTTATTCTATCAAAATAGAATTTATACTTCTGAGTTATCCGGAATAATATCATGCTTGGATAATTCAGGCAAGAAAATATGGAGCCGTAACACTTCAAACACACTTCATTCAAGACCGGTTATTGCAGATAATATTTTGTGCGCGGCAACTAGTAAAAATGAAATTGTAACTTTTAGTTTAGATAAGGGAAGCCAAATTCAATCATTTGGAATTGACGATAGTATTACAACTGATTTGACTTTACTTCTGTACTCCGGCGAAAAAGAATTGATGATGCCGAAAACAATCGGATCAAAATCTGCTATAGTGTTTGGAACTAATAACGGTAAAATTTTGTGTTATGATCTTGAGACTTTGCAAGAATATTGGCACAACAATGATGCTCAAGGAATGATCAAGACACAGCCAATCGTTATAGACAATAAATTACTCTTTACAAGTAAGGATGGATTTCTTTACTGCATTGATGCCCGTAACGGATTATTAAATTGGCGGTGGAAAGAAAAAGCTGAAACTGATTTTTCTAATTCACAGATAGTTAGCGACGGCAGAAAAGTTTATGTAATTGATAATGAAAATTCCCTTTTCTCGATTGACTTGCTGCTTGGAAATTTTACATGGAAATCTCCTGCCAAGGTTTTCGGTGCGGTGGGAATTTCAATTGATAAGAAAAAATTATACGCTAAAGGATTGTATAGTAAATTTTATATCCTTTCTGCCATGAATGGCAAAGTGTTGAAAGAGATTAGACGTTATGATCTTTTTGAGGAGGACAACATTTCTCCGTTTGAATATAAAAAGAGAATTCTTTTCACTAATATGAACTCAATAATTTCTTTGGATGAAAAATATAAAGAATCAATTGTTCTCACATTCGGCAGCAATCTAATAAACTCATTCACTCAAATAGATAAAAATAAATTTCTTGTTTCCAATTCAACCGGCTCAATTATTATATTCTCAATAAGGTAACACTTGAAAAATTTTGAAGGAATCATTTTTGACATTGACGGGACACTCACATCAACCAACGAACTTATCTTTGCAACTTTCCGGCATGTAACTGAAAAATATTTAAACAAAAAAGTTACGGATGAAGAAATCATCGCTCTCTTCGGACCGACAGAAGATGTAATTCTAAAAGAGTGGATGAAAGAAGATTACGAAGACGCGCGGAAAGATTATCTCGCTTTCTACGAAGCCAAACATCATGCAATGGCGGATGTTTACCCGGGAATTAAAGAAGCGCTTCTCTATATCAAATCTAAAAACATTCCGCTTTCTATTTACACAGGCAAAGGACGCGGCTCAACTGATATAACGCTAAAGAAAATTGGCGTGTATGATTTTTTCGATATGATAGTTACAGGAGATGATATTGAAGACCATAAACCTTCACCTGAAGGAATAGATATGTTTGTTCAAAAATTTAATTTGAACCGTGATAAAGTTTTAATGATAGGCGATGCACCCGCAGATGTTATTGCTGCAAGAAATGCCGAAGTAAAAGTTGCATCCGTTGTTTGGGATAGCTATGCAAAAGAAAAAATTTTAGAAATGAATAGCGATTATATTTTCGAAACAGTTGATGAGTTGATGAAGTTTTTGAAAGAGAATTTAGAATAAGAAACGCTACTGTCATTGCGAGCGAGTGTCAACGAGCGAAGCAATCTCATACATTTAGATTGCTTCATCACTACTTCGTAGCGATTCGCAATGACAATTGTTTATTGAACAAATTCAAAACTTATCCGCTAAATCATTCCATTCCGGATTGATAGAATTAACTAAATCAATTTTCTTCAGTCTCGAACCGGCTTTGATCTGTTTCTCTCTATAGATTGCCATTCGGACATCTGAGAATATTTCATAATAAACTAACTTATTTACATTATACCGTGAAGTGAATTTACTTCCCGTTTTCTTTTTATGTTCTTCTACTCTTCTACCAAGATGATTGGTTATTCCTGTATAAAGAACTGAATTTTTTATATTGGTCAAAATGTAAACGTAGTATTCTCGTTCTATCACTTCATTCAACCCCTTTTATGTAGAAGCAAACATTACTGTCATTGCGAACAGAGGCGTAGCCGAAGTGAAGCAATCCGTTGCGTAGAGATTGCTTCACCCCAACTAAAGTTAGGGTTCGCAATGACAATTGTAAATTTATTTTCTCGCTAACCAAATTTCCGGGTTCTGATAATTTCTTTCGTTCCAGATTTCGAAGTGTAATATTTTCCCTTCAAGACTTTCATTTACTTTACCGATTGCACTGCCGCCTTTAACTTTCTCGCCTTCTTTAACAGTAATATTAGCAGCGTGTCCGTAAGCAGTTCTGTAGTCATCGCGGTGCGTAACAATTACAATACTGCCGTAACCCGGTATCCAGTCTATTGCAGAAACAATTCCTTCTGCAACTGATAAAACATTCTGCTCACCTTTCACTGCAATATCAATTCCGTAATTTAATGTAACTGTATTGAGCCGTTCATTTTTATTTTCGCCGAATGGACGGACAACTTTTCCTTCATGTATCGGCCAGCCGAGTTTACCGCGAAGCTGTGCAAAATTTTCAAATGCGCTGTAATCAAAAAATTGAATATTGTTTTTGTATGCTAAACTTTTTTTATCAGTTGCTTTCTTTTCATGCTGCTGCGCTTTTCCTTCACGGTCTATTTCGATCAATTTAGCAATCATACTTTTAATTGCAATCTCTGCTCTTCTCTTAGATTCAATTTCCTGTGCAATAAGTTTCTTATCATTTTTTAAAAGTTTTACCAAATCTTTTTTCTCTTGTTCTTTCTTTTCCAAAGCATCCTGTTCACTCATTTTCTGTTGAGCTAACTCAGCTTTTTCTTTCCGCTCTCCTTCTAAATCATTTTTAAGTTGACTGAGTTGAAATTTATTTGAGTTAAGCTGTTTCAAAGTTTTTTCATTCTGTTCCGAAATATATTTTAAGTAACGGTAACGTTTGATTGCCTGGTTGAAGGAATCGGCATCAAGAATAAAACGCCACATGGAAAGTCCGCGGTTTTTGTAAATCCAAACGATGTAACGTGCATATTTTTCTTTTAGATCTTTTACACTAGCTTCCACATTACTAATCACATCTTCAATTTCTTTAATGGCTTTTTCTTTATCTTTTTCCTCGGCATGAAGATTGTTGATCAGTTTATTCAGCAGTAAATTCTGCTGATTAATATTTTCAAGTGCCTGAAGTGATTCTCTTTCCTTCTTGGTTTTTGCCTGAAGTTCTTTTTGCAGTGCGGAAATATCTTTTTTGATGTGGTCTAATTCTTGATTCTTCGAGCGGATGCTATCGGAAGTTTGTCCGGTAAGAATTGTTGTCGAGATTACAAGAAATATTAATATTGATTTACAGTTCAATGATTTTTGCATCATCTGGTATATCAATCTTTAGCTTTCCAATTTCTTTATTCACTTCAATTATCCGGTACTCAATTTTTATTTTTTGATTATTGAGAAGATCATTCATATTAATTTGTTTTGGAATTGGAGCTTCCTCAACTTTCAAGAAATCTGAATATTTAGCATCAACTAAATTTTTTCCCTTCGAATCGTTTTGCTGATACTGACGTATTTCAAGCTCATCTGACTTAATCCAATATACACTTGATTTTCTGTTGTCCGAATCTATATAAGTAAGTTTATATAAATCATCAACAGCTTCAAACCGATCCGGTTCACTTCTTAGTCTATCTGTTAAATTAACAGAGCCGGTTGCAACGTCTAAAAGTTCATCAAATGAAATATTAATTTTTAAAATCTCTTTCATAACTCCGGGTTTTACTTTTCCTTTATAATAAATGTTGTTGATCGCATCGTAAAATTGAAAATTTTGAGGAGTTATTAACGCAAAGGCAAGGTCAATTCCAAACGGCCCATAGAAAGATACTTTAACGGAATCCGGTTTTTTGATTTCGACCCGGAAACTGCTTGTTGCATCCAACTCAAATGTTTTAATACTTATCGAACCTGTGCCTACAAAACTTTTTATTTTTCTTCTGTTAGCTTCAAGACGTTTGATCAACCGATCGGAAGAAATCATTCTATCAACCTGAACGGGAGTTGAAGGTGCGCATCCGTTCAAAAATAATTGAGAGATAAGTGCGGCAATCATAAAAACAAATAAACTTTTTTTCACAGTTCTCCTTTTTCAATTTTCGATTTGATAGAAGTTTTTGTTGAATCTAATTCAAAAGCACTTTTCCAGAATTCTACGGCTTTTATTTTCTCACCAAGCTTAAAATGAACATCACCTAAGTGATCTAACAGAGTTGCGTTTTTATTTTCAACTTTTACTGCTTCTTCAATATTTTTTTTTGCTTTTTTATAATCACCAAGGCGAAAATAGATCCAGCCAAATGTATCAAGGTAAGAAGAATTCTTCGGTTCGGCATCAACTGCTTTCTTGGACATCTTAAATGCTTCCTGAAGACGAATACCACGCTCTGCAAGTGAATAAGCAAAGTTATTCATAATAAGAACATTTGACGAATCAATTTTTAATGCAGATGTGTAAAGCGAATCTGATATTTGATATTCCTTCTGCGATTCATGGATCATTGCCAGCACACTTATTACTTGTAAATTTTTCGGTTCAATTATTAATGCTTTATTTAAATGCACCAATGCTTCTTTATTATTTTTCAATTGATTAAGAGTATAGCCAAGTGCAGAAAGAACAGTTACATCATCCGAATTTAATTTGAAAGCTTTTTCCAAAGCTTCTTTTGCTTTGAAGTGTTCATTCTCTGTTGAAAGAGACAGACCGTAAATTAAATTAATTGCAAAATCATTCGGAAATTTTTCCGATGCTTTGCTCATGTATTCAATTGCATCTTTGTATTTTTTAGTATCGAAGAGTAATCCCCCGAGACGAACCCAAACTTGTGCATTCCATTCTGCAAGTTTAGCAGCAGTCTTAAAATATTCGATTGCGGATTCATTCTTATGTGCACGCAGTTCGATCTCTCCCAAATAAGCATTCACTTGCCAATCTGATGTATCGCGGCTTACTTCTAAAAAAATTTGTTTAGCAATATTTAAAGTGGTTGAGTCTTTTTCTGATTGGAAATAAAATGATGTGCCAATTTTTAATTTATCCTCAATGCTAATTTTTTTGCTCTTCACTAATTTCATATATTCTTTAGAAGCATCTTCCCACTTTCCTTGCTGAATAAATATTTTCCCTTTTAGATCAATAAGACTTTCATCATCCGGATAACTTGTAAGTGATTCGTTCACTTTTGATAATGCTTTTTCATAATCTTTTGTCTTGAGATATGATTCTATTAATAATTTTTGTAACAGCAGATCGGATGGATTTAATTTAATAAGTTCTTCAACAGTTGTGATTGTTTCTTTAATATTTCCCATCCGTTCATTGATATCGGCAATTCGTACCAACACATTCCATTCAGCCCCGATCATATCAAGGATTTTCTTGTAATACAGAAGCGCCACAGATGGTTTTTTTGCTTCGATCAATTGAGCAAGATTGTAATATGCAGTTACATTGGTTGAATCAAGCTGAATAATTTTACTATAAACTACAGCGGCTGAATCTTCCAAGTGTGAAGAGGAATAAATCGTAGCTTGAAGAGTTAAGTACTCAGTATTCTTTGGTTCATTTTCAACTGCTTTTTGAGAATAAGTTAAAGCAGAAGAAAATTTATTAAGCCGATAATAATTTTTTGCAATTGCATAGTTAATACCCGGCTGAGGATCGAACTTAAGTGCTTCAAGATATTCAATAACTGCTTCAGCATACTGCCCTTTCAACTCTTGAAGAGAGCCGGCAATAAATTTTTCCTGAGCAAGTCTTTTATTCTGCAGAGCATTAAAACTTTCGTCGTTATTACCATTTGAATTGTTTTCCCTAACAACATCCGAAGAACAACCCGCCAAAAGAAAAGCTATATATATTAGAATAATTTTGAACTTCATAAACACCATTAATTTGAAACAAAAAATAGTTTTTAACGGTTTGAATCACAAGGGTAAAGATTGATGTCTGTAATTCATTTTTCTATCTTTGTAAAATATTTTACCGGAGTACATATTTACGATCTTGCAATTGCATATAAATGGAAATATGATAAAGAATTTGTTGAACTGATCGAGCATAGTTTTCAACTCAGCGGTTTGAGAACATTTGTAATCGGTAAATTCAACTTATCTGAAGTTATAGCTCTTACAAAAAAGAATAAAATAAGTTTCAAAGCTTTGCTTGATAGAGCATCGGATGAAGATCCGGAGTTTATTCCTTTTGCTAAACTCCTTAAGCGAAAAAAGTGCTACTTAATAAATCCTCATAATAAAGTTGCAAAATCCATTGATAAAGTTTTAATTCATAAAAAATTGATCAAGAAAAAATTTCAACTCCCCAGAACATTTCTTATTCAGCCATATAATAAGCACAACGGACTTTTTATAACGGATGAAGAATTGAAGTTACTCGGCAATCCTTTTATAATAAAACCGGCGACTTTTTCCGGCGGCGGTGAAGGTGTAATTCGAAATGCAACATCACTTGACCAAATTCAAAAAGAAAGAATTAAAAATCACAGCGATAAATATATAGTTCAAGAGAAAATACTCCCAAGAATGTTGAACGAAAGACGCGCATGGTTTAGAGTTATTTACGCATTCGGCCAAGTCCTTCCAACATGGTGGGATGACAAAACACATATCTACCAAAGAGTTACTAATAGTGAAACAAAGAAATATAATCTTCTTCCGCTTGGTAGAATATCAAAAAAACTAGCAAGAATAACTCGGCTCGATTATTTTTCAACAGAAATCGCTCTTACAAAAGATCATAAATTTATTTTGATTGATTATATTAACGATCAATGTGATATGCGCTTAAGATCAAATCATATTGATGGGATTCCGGATGAAGTTGTGTCAGAATTTGTAGAAGCAATGAAAAAGAAAATTATTTCACTTTAAAAATTCATATCATCTTCAATAGTTGCACGCAGATTCAAATAGCTTTGATATCTTTCATCACTAATTAATTTTTCTTCTACAGCTTTAATTACGGCACAGCCGGGCTCATGATTATGAGTACATGTATTGAACTTGCACTCATTTATGAACGGAACAAATTCCTTGAAGTAATGGCCTAAATCTTCCTCGCGGATTCCATACGGGTCAATTTCCCGTATTCCCGGTGTGTCAATTACAGATGTGTCATTTTCAAATCTTAATAGTAAACTTGTTACAGTTGTATGTTTCCCTTTTGAAGTCGAATTACTAATCATTCCTATTTTCAAATTTAAACCGGGAAATAATTCATTCAATAATGATGATTTGCCTACACCAGATTGTCCCCAAATCAAATTAACTTTTCCCGATAAACTATTTTTTAATTCATCAATACCATTTTTTGTTACAGCACTTGTAGCAATTATTTTATATCCAATGGAAGAATGGAGTTTTATAAATTCTTCATAATGTGAATGTGAATCCAGATCAGTTTTATTTAATACAATAATTGAATTTATATGAGAACTTTCCGCACAGACAATTAATCTATCAATCAAACGATTATTGAATTTAGGCGATTTGCAACTGCTGACGATGATCAGGTTATCAACATTAGAAGCAATGATTTGCTCAAGCCGTTCACCACGTGTGCCTGCTCCTTTTATGCGTGGGACTTTTCTTGAGATATGATTTTTTCTTGGGAGTATTTCGTTAATAACACCGGAGCCGTCCTTGTTCATTTCGAAATTTACTTTATCACCGACGGCAGCAATATCTACAGTGTAAAGTTTATTTCTTTTCAGTGCAAAATCTTTTTGAAATTTCCCTCTTAAGGAACAACGGATTTGTTCCCCATTAGAATCGAATAAATAATAATCTTTACTTTCAATTTTGAAAATAATGCCGTGTATTGTAACCTCCGTTATAAATAAAAAAGCACCTTAAAAATAAGGTGCTTAGTAAGGGTTGTCAATCGAGTTGTATTATGAATAACTAGAAATTATATTTTAATGATGTAATAATGTTTTGATTTTTAATGTCTTGATATGTGCGCGATAATCCGCTGCCATAATTGTCGCCATAATCTTTCCACCAACCATATGCATACGCACCATCAACTGAAATGGATTTTGTAAGATGGATACCAACGCCCGCTGTTAGAAATTTTTTATCATACTCAGTTGGATCATCTCTGAATGGTGAACGCATTAAAATAAATCCGCCTCTAATTGCAAGATTAGTTGAAGGAAGTACATATTCAAATCCAGCATTTAAATTAATTACTGATTTGAACATTGATTTTATATAAGAATTTTTATTATCTAAACCAATCCGATCAAACCCGGATTTAAATTTTGCACTGCTGTAATCAATCATTGTTGCACTACCGCTAACGGTTAAATTATTCAGTATATAAGAAGCTCCAAAAGTGAATTCAGCAGGAGTAGTAATTTCATATTCACTTCTTGCAATAGTCTGGTCTAAAACAAATCTTGTATCAAGTCCAAAATAACTCTCACCACTAAAATAATAAGTCTCTTTAACTGTAAATGTTTTTGAGAATTTAATGTTAGCCGCAATATTCAGGTTGTTATTGATTTTCATTAGACCGCCGATATTAAACCCAGAACCGGAAATATCCCAAGAGATTCTATCGTGTAATGTAAATGATTTCAAATCAGCCGAAGTTGGTTCGCTTGGATCTAATAAAACCGATGCCGGATAAATATTATTTACGTCTTCTTCAGTGTAATCTTTGCTCTTGTTAAAATTTCCGGAATAAAGATTAATGGTAGCTCCAATAAAAATATCTTTCTCTACTTCTAAAGCTGCAGAAAATGACCATGCATTTAGTGAGCCATCTTGTAAAATATTTCCACGCTGATTTAGCTTACCCTTAATCAATGTTGTATCTCTTGTGTTAGGGTCTGCTCTATTAAGATGATAACTTAGAGCTAAATCATAAGGAATATTTCTATCAATCTTTTCAGTTGAATAAACGAAATCGTCTATATAAGAAGTTGAACCGGGATTAAAAGCATTAAATCCCATTATTCCGTTAAAATCTTTTACTTGGGTATAGCCAAAACCTAAAACAAAACTTCCTTGTATAGTGGGCATCGGAAGTGCAACACCAAATTGTCCCAATTTTGAAATACTATTTGATAATTGAGAATTTCTGTCAAAGAATCCAACACTATTATCGTAGTTATTATAATTATATCCTGTATATAGTTCGGCTTTTTTAATTAATGCCAAACCAGCAGGATTGAACATCGTTGCTGAGAAATCATTACCGGCAGCGGTGTATGCATTACCCATTCCTAATGATCTTGCACCAAGAACTATTCCCGATTCACTTAATCTGAAAACATCATTGTAATTTTGTGCTATCGTTATATCAGAGAAGACTAGAATAATACCGATGGCAAAAATAATTTTAAATAAGATTTTCATTTTGAATCCCTCCACCAAATTTTTTGAAAATGCATTTATTAACGTCTCCTTCCGCTATCAGAGCTACTGCCTGAACGTGAATCATTGCTGGGACTGCTAGAACTACTTGATCTCGATCCTTCATTTGAACGTGAGGAAGGAGACGGAGAATATGATGGTGCAGATCTTTCAGTTCTTTCTCTTGTAGCTGGTTGTGTAGATTCACTTCGCCCACGGGATGAATCTCTTTCTCTCGTTGCCGGTTGTGTAGATCTATTATCTCTATCGCTGCTACGCTCACGTGTTCTGGTGTTTCCATTACGTGATGATGTATTATCATTCCTTGGTGATGATACACGAGTTCCGTCATTTCTATTATTGCTTTCAGTGGAAACTCTTACTCTTCCAAGATCAACATTATTAGTGCGGTCAGTTCTATCGCGACCAGAATAATTACTTTCTGGTCTTCCACGATCACTTACAGAGTTTCCGCCTCTACCTCGTTGACCATCGTTATCTCTTGTTCGTGTACTTACATTATTTCTGTACCTAATTATGCTACCGGCATAATTATTCCAGTTAGAATTATAATAATTCCAATAGTGCGGATAACCATAGTTATACCCGTAATATCCATTATTCCAAATTGAATTATATCGCAAATACCAGTAAGGGTTATTCCATCCAAATAAACTGTAATAATAA
>QYQI01000151.1 GCA_007280825.1 Ignavibacteriales bacterium
CCAACGTCTTTTGCACCGATTGATTCAAGATCGTTTTTCCAAGTGTCGCTGCAGATCGTAACTTTATCCGCCCAACGAAAGACAAGTTGTTCTTTTGACTTATGAATTTTTTTTGATATCGGATTCAACATAAGCTGGGGGAAATAATCCACTTGTGTCCACGGGTCTTGAAAATCAGCATGCCATGGAATTCCTAAATTTTTCTTCACGCCGTACGCGATCATGTGAGTAGATTGAGGCGGACCGTTTGTAAATAAAACATCAACTGGATTCTCTTTTAAATATTTAGATAAAAATTTTACCGAGGGACGAATCCAAAACTTTCGGGCATCGGGAATAAAAATATTTCCGCGAATCCAGATGCCAAGTTTATGTCTGATACTTGGTTTTTCTTCCTCAATAAAAACATTGTGAATCCGCTCTTCTTTTTTCTTGCCCGTGATGAACTTAAATAAATTATACGGTTCCCAAATTTTTGTTTTTAAAATTTTAATGCCGTTCGGTATATCTTTAAAATTTCCTTCATCCAATACAGGGTATTCAGGATTCTCAGCAGTACAAATGATCGGTTCCCATCCGAACTCACGTAAATATTTTGCAAACTTTAAGCAGCGGTGAACAGCTATTCCGCCTGCTGGCGGCCAATAGTATGATATGATCAAAACTTTTTTCATTAGTGAATTATATCCTCCGAATCGTCGGGCGCTTTATCAGATCCGCGAATTATTCCTTTAATAAAGTCTTTCATTTTAACGGGACTTAAAAGTATATCCAATTCCCGCTTTTCATAAAAGCGGAAAAAGAAAAGAATAAACGGAAATGAAATAGTAATAATTATTTTAATCAAAAAAGCTAGAACAAAATTCATTTGAGGTAAAAAATAAATAGGCGATGAGAATATAATTCCTATTAGAATCATCACAAGCAGCTTGGAGTTTTCGTACGGAATCTTTAAATATTTATTCGAAAAGATCTGAGTTATGAAATAAAAAATCGCGAATGAAATTAAAGTATTCACAGCTGCGGCCATAATTCCGTATTTAGGTATAAAAATAAAATTTAAAATAATATTTAAGGCGGCGGCAGCGATTGTAATCCACGCAACATGTTTTGTGTTTTTTGTTAAAAACATTCCGATAGATGCGGTTAATCGCATTCCGCTTAGGACATAAGAAAGAAGAATGATCGGGATTACTATATAAGCTGAATGATATTCGCCTTGAAGAGCAAATATGCCGACAATCTCTTTGCTGAATAATGAAAGAAGAATAAATCCCCAGACAAAAAAGAAAGTCGAGTAGGTCATTAATTTAGCGAAGAATCGTTTATCATCCGGCATTCCGTAATATTTATATGCTAATGGTAATAATCCTAAACTGAAAGGTAGAATTAAAAACATATTGAGCACACCGGCAACGCGATAACTTAAACCATATATCGCTACAGATTTTGCACCGAGTAAAAGTTTAATTATAAATCGGTCGCTTTGATTAAGCAGCATAAAACCCAACGCACTGAATATTAAAGGCAATCCGAATTTTAACGCAGCAACAAAAATTTGATTATTAAAATCGAATTTCATCTTAGGAATTATTCTTAATAAAAGAACAAACACAGTAAATAATTCTGCCGTTAAAGCTGCGTACAAAATTCCTTCTATTCCCAGATTGGCAAATGCTACAAAGTAAATTGTTGTGCACGTCATCAGTAAAGTTTTAACAATACTGACAACAGAATAATAACCTGTTTCTTCGTCGGCACGCACTTTAGCAAGGAACAAATCATTCACTACACGGAGAAGTACTATGTAAGCAATTAAACGGATGTAAATGGATTTGAATTGCGAATGCTCGAAAAAGGAAGAATGATTTGATATTAACAGTTCGGTAATCAAAACAAGAATAGCACAGACGGAAAAAACAAATGCAGACAATGTAAAAAGAGCCGAGGCCTTCTGCTCTTTGTATTCTTTGCTGTTATTTAAAAAAATTATTGAACTTGCTTGACCGAGAATAACAACTCCGGCTAGTATTTGAATTGCGTTGTCAATCAAATCCCAGTTGCCGAATTCACTTATCGTTAATTTAGCCGTGAACAACGGAAGTAAAATTATACCGACAATTTTCGGCGCAATATTACTTAGACTATAAACAAACGTATCACGGACTGTACTTTTAAGTCGTTCAAGCATTTATAATTTTTCCGAGGCGTTCTTTTTTCTAGACAAGAAAAATGTGATGACCAATCCCCCGAACATTGCCAAATTAAGAAGTAACGACAAATATTTTCCTAAAACAAAATTTTTAGGTTCATATGCAAATTCAACTTTATGTTCTCCTTTCGGCACAACAATTCCCATAAATCCATGATTTGTTTTATGAATAGTTGTTTCCACCTTATCAACAAAAGCTTTCCATCCAGGCGAATAAGTCGTACCAAAAAACAAAAAACAATTTCCTTGCGATTTTGTTTCCGCACTAATCAGTTCATCTTTATATACGGATATTATGGCAGTGTTTGTGGAATCTCCTTTATCAAATTTGAAATCCATAGAGTTAACAAAAGCAACCTTTTTTGGATTGAACGAATTTTCTTTTATTGCATTCAATATTTCGGAAGAAGATTTTTGAGCAACACTGTCAACAAAGTAAACACGTGGAAGCGACATGTCGTTTCGATTAACAAATGTTGTTGAATCTTGTGACATAGCAATAGTTGTAAAGTATGGGAACGGAAATGGTTTATCAGTTACAATGTATTTTACACCGAGCATTCGCCATAATGTAAAATTAGCAGGTGTTACTACATCCATAATATCTTGATAGCTGCGCGGTTTTACAGCAGAGTAGCCCGATAAATCCTCCTGTAGAAAGTAAACATTATAATTTGCATTGCTGCCCGCAGTGCCCATCCCATCGCGTTTCATGTTCAAAATTCTAAACGGATTTTTTTCATTTTGTTTTTTTATTACGGAAATATATTCCGGCTCCCGAAACAATTCTTTTATTTGTTCTGCTTCAACATAATTTGCGCCGCGATTTCCAATTCTGAAAAGATCAAATAAAATCATCACGGCAAGACCAAAAACAAATAGTTCTTTATTCAGTTTAGAAGTTACATAGGCATAACTTATACCAGCAGTAAGAGCGAGAAGAGCGAACGCAATTATCAAATCGGCCTTAAACATATCCGACATATACTCAGTAAGTGCTGTAAACATTTGAGATTGTTGTGACTGACCAACTAATGCGGCATGATCGTTAACGCGTTGAGTAAACCAACTTCCTAAACTTCCGCCGAGAATGATTGATAAGAGAAATAATCCGGCAAAGAATATTGCGGCATTCTTTAAAACTTTTTCGAACTTAGGATTTTTCTCTTCACGGAGAGAAATTATTTTCATTACACCAAAACCTGCCAGAATAGGAAATGTGATTTGAAGAACTGTAAGAATCATCGAAGGTGCTCGGAAGTTGTTGAATACCGGAAAATAATGATACATCAAATTATATATTACAGGAAAATTATTTCCGAAGGAGATAAGTAAAAAAAGCAGAACGATAATACCGAAAAATTGAATAACCGGTTCTTTCCAACGGACGAAGAGAGTAAAAAGCCCTAACGCAAATATTATTACGCCCATGTACATCGGCATATCTACACTTCTCATTTGTCCAAAATATGTATTCACCGGTGCATCTTGATTTTGAGAAAGTGGTCCATTATAAGTTGAGTTTCCAAAGCCGTAATAGGAAGGAACAATAAACGTTAAAATTTCACCGGGTGAGAACGACCAACCGGTGGCATATTCGTACGACTCGCTTTGTATCGGTGACGCCGGATTTTGTTCCTCCGTCAAACTTTTTGTTCCGCGAGTTGAGTAAGGTTTGTATTCATAAAGCTGTGAGTAAGTATCGAACGACATAAGCAGAGCAATTAATCCGGCGGCTGCGGTAACGCCGAGAGATTTTAATAACTGCTTCTGCAAAAATTTATCTTTTATAACAAACGAACGAATGAAAAAATAGATGAAATAAATCATCGTAGTAAATGCAAAATAAAAAACGATCTGAACATGAGCGCCCAGAACGAGAATGTGCAATCCAAAAACAAAAAGAAAAAGATCAAACAATTTAATTTCTTTCTGAAATTTGAAAAGCATCATTAAAATAAATGGGAAAATGGCAAGACTCATCAGCTTTGTAATGTGCCCGATATAAAAGAAGAGGAGGATACCCGTGCTAAATATAGTTGCAGTAGCGACAAGAAAACTTACACTTCTGCTTGCGCCAAATCTCCTCATAAACATGAACGAGGTGAATGCAAGAATAACAAAACTGAATGTATAAATTGCATTGTAATCACGGAAGAAAGATGAATAAACTTTTGTTGTGTATGAATATACCGAAGCGGTTAGATCAAACCAGCGCAGCGACATTGATGTTGCCACTGCAGGCATTCCGCAAAATATGTAAGGATTCCAAAGAGAAAATCCGTCGCGGTCTTTTGTAGCGTATTCTCTCAAACTCTTTACTTGAACAAGGTCGCCGGAATATGTGGTTTTATTTCCGAACATAACTGGTGAGAAGAAGATTAAGATTAAGAGTAAGATCAAGAGTAATAATGCAGGTGTTTGATATTTTTTCGGAATGTACTTATCAAACGAAAAACCGTTCTCGTTAGATTTGGTTTGTGCCGGTGTAAATTTTTTTTGCTGCTTCGCCATTTATTCTCCAATAATTTTTCTTAGCTGTCTCTGCGAATACTCTGCGATCTTTGCGTTTAAGGCTTTTAACGCAGAGAACGCAAAGTTTATTTTAAAATTGTACTTGCATAATTATCCCAGCTCATATTTGCTGCTTGTTCTGCAACGTGTTCGCATGGAATTGGTTTTTCTAAGAACAATTTCATCATTTCATACATTGATTTAATATTTTCCGGTTCAGCAAGATAACCGTTGTAGCCGTGCTTAATCGTTTCTGGAAAATGTCCGACTCTTGTTGCAATACTTGGCAATTTAAAATTATAAGCGATTGATTCTACTCCCGAAGGAGTGGCAACAAGATAAAATAAAACATTGCAGTCCGCCACTTGAAAATATTTATGCACTTCTTCATTTCCAACGTAACGGTTTACAACAACAACCTGTTCACGAATGCCAAGTTCATCAATTAAATCAAGAGGACGGTAATTGCTTTCATCATCGCTTTTGCGGATCAGAATTTTCTTTATCAATCCAAACACGCTCTTTTTAATTTTTGTAGATAATTTATTTGTGTCGAGTGTATTCCAAAATGATTCTCCGACTATTAGCAGTGAAACATCATCACGCTCTTTGGCTAATTTTGCAAAAGAACGAATTACGTTATGCAATCCTTTGTATTTGCGGATGAATCCGAAAAATAAAAAAACATGTTTACGTAAACCGAATTCTAGTTTAACTTTTTCTTTATCGAAAGAAGGATCAGGAATAAACATATCGTAAACGGGGTGATAGAGCTTGATAACAAATTTGTGATCGGCTCGCCTCGCTATCACTTCGTCGAAGCGGGTTATCGGTGATCGGTTGTCGGTGATTTCAAATTTTTGGTTCGGAAATACTTTCTGCAACTCCTCTAATGTTTTTAGAGAGTGTACGATAAAGGTGTGTGGTTTAGAAAGCGCATACCGGATCATTGCATTATCAATTGCACTGCCTTCTTTTTGAGCAACCACATGAAGATCGAAAATGATTTCGCATTTGCAAACTTGCTTTAGTTTATTTGCAATCCATCCCATTGGCAATCCTTGAATTGCAATTGCCCACTGAAATATTACTATATCAGGATTTATCTTACTAATAGCATCAACAGTTTTTTTCCATGATAAGGGATTATTGTAGTTAGTTATGTATTCGACTTTGATGTTGGTCTCTTCGAGAAGATTTTTTTTGCTTGAGTGGTCAATGAAATCACGCGGAATTATTGAAGGATATTGCTGTGTCCATGAGACGATGTGAACATCGGCGCCGAATTTGTTTAGTGCCTTTGCAAGCGATGTCGTGTAATTTGCAATTCCGCCCTTGAATTGCGGACCCGGGCCGAAGACAACAACTTTTTTCATTTAATAATTATGATTTTGGATTTACGATTTTAAAATATTTCGTCTTCCGTTTCACCTTTCACTTCTCACGTTTTTCACCGCCACATCATAAACACGTTTCATTCCTTCTTCTAAGGAAATTCTCGGTTCCCATCCTAATTTTTCTTTAACAAAACTCATATCACAATAACGTGAATGTACTCCCATCGGTTTATCAACAAGAGGTTTAATTGTTGGATTGTAATCAGCAAACTTGCAGAAGACTTTTATCAGATCAATGAAAGTTGTAAGCTTACCCGAGCCGATATTTATCGCAGTTCCATCATGGATTTTATCCATCGCAATAAACATACAATCCATTACATCATCAATATGAACAAAATCTCTTCCTTGCTGACCGGTTCCCCAAACAACAAACGGATTTTCTTTTTTTGCTGCACGCGCTGCAATTGCCGGAACGGGATAAGTTAAATCCTGATCTTCACCGTAGCCGGAGAAAGGTCGAATGCAAACGATAGAGATTCCATAATTACGAGCGGCAATCTTTGCTAAAAATTCACCGGTCATTTTTGTCCAGCCGTAAGTTAGATCAGGCATGCCGAGCACAAATCCATCTATATTCATATCGGATTCTTTCAATGCAACTGCATCACTTTCGGTCTGCATGTTGATGGGATAAGCGGCGGACGAACTTGGGTACATTACACGTTCAGGTTTTGCTTTTGCGATCCAATTAAAAAATTCCGCATCAATTGAAAGATCAAGCGCTACAGCCATCGGGTCGCCCTCGATCTTTGCTCTGCCGCCAACGATAGCTGCAAAATGAAACGCATCACCAAAACGATCTATCTTTAAACCGTATTCTCTTTCAAGCCATTTGGGCTCTTCTAAAAGATTATTTAAAAATTTTCTAAAATCCATCTTCCAATAAAAAAGCCGTTCATCCTTACCAAAAATTTCTATGTCTTTAATTTTTTTAGTTGTTTTATCTTCGAGCCATGTTGATGGATGAGTACCGACAGACAAATCATCAACCATAATCACGCAGTCACTTGTACGTTTTAATAATTGTTTGACCGTGTTTCTGCCAACAAAACCGCATGCACCCGAGACTAAATGATATTTCATGTGAATAAATTCCTAATGTTGATCTAAAAATAAGAATTTTTAATTAGAATGCAGGAGGCAGAATATTGAAGCTATCCATAGGATAAATCAAATAATTTTAATACTAACCACTAACAGCAAATCATTTCTGATCTTTAATCACATATTCTTTTTCATCTTGAAAATTATGGACCAAAATTTCTCCCAATAAACCGATTGCAAAGAATTGCACACCGACAATGACCAACAAGATTCCAAGAAAGAAAATTGGTCTGTTAACAATTGGGGAATGGGGATTAACAAAGAACCATTCGTAAGCAAGAACGAGATTAATTCCAAAACCAATTAGTGCGATAAAAAATCCGACAAAACCAAAAAGATGCATCGGACGTTTTATATAACGAGTAGTGAAGATAACGGTAATCAAATCAACAAAACCTTTGAAGAAACGCGTGATACCGAATTTTGTCTTACCATAACGGCGGGGATGATGTTTAACAATAATTTCCGCAACAGAAAATCCTTTCCAATTGGCAAGAACAGGAATGTAACGGTGAAGTTCGCCATATACACTAATATTCTGAACAACTTGTTTGCGGTATGCTTTTAATCCGCAATTAAAATCATGAATCTTAACCTTTGTAAACAGTCGTGTTATATAATTAAAAAATTTGGACGAGAGTTTTTTTACTAACGGATCGTATCTTTTTTTCTTCCAGCCGGAAACAAGGTCATAACCTTCTTCAAGTTTTTTTAAGAGATTAGGAATTTCAGCCGGATCGTCTTGAAGATCGGCATCCATTGTAATGATCGCATCGCCCGTAACATGATTGAATGCTACTTGAAGTGCAGCGGATTTTCCGTAATTGGTTCTAAAACTGTAGAAATGAATTTTATTATCTACACGAATAAGTTCTTTAATTACATTTAAGGATTTATCAGAACTGCCGTCATCAACAAAAATAATTTCGTAATCGGAGGAGATTCCCCGAAGTGTTTTTTTTATTTCATTGTAAAGCGGTCTAAGAGATTCTTCTTCATTTAAAAACGGAACAACAATTGAAATTTTCTTAAAGCTGAAATTCTGAACTTGCTGAGGCGGTTGGTTTGGTTCACCTGAAGAAGGACGGAATTTTTTTCTGTTATTGTAATATCTTCTATAAGGTTTCTTAGGTTGATTCTGCTTTTGTGATTGCTGTGGCGGCTGATTTTGCGCCGGAATTATTTCTGGTTTTGGCTGTTGTATCTGCGGTTCCGGTTTATTCTGATTATCCAAAGACCTATCCGTTTATTTCTGAAATCGTTGATGCTTGTGTTTATTCTTATCAAAGTTAAAATAAGAAGTTGCTAAAATCAATTTGGCAAATGAACTGCATAATAATTAGCCAAAGTTGACACTGCTTATAACAATCTTTAGATTTCCTTTAATAAGAAAGTAATTTTATGGGCGGAATAATATTCTGGGGAATTATTCGAACGGCAGTTTTAATTCCCGTGCTCTGGATACTATATGGTTTGATGGAATACAAATATTGGTGGTGGTTCGGAATACTCTCTGTTTACGGAGTGATTATTCACCCTGCGCTGATAAAATATAATATGTTTCTCCAAGAGAACGATGAGATAATTAATAACTCGCTTTGTTCATCTTGCAAGCATTTTGATAAAACGGCTGTTTTATGTTTGAAGTTTGATAAACATCCGACTTTAACAAGTCTTCCTTGTGAAGGAATTGACTGGGAACCAATGGAACCAAAGAATGAAACGACAGAAGTACGTGCATAATAAAGAGAGATCAATTAAAAGTAAGATGGTCTTTTGCGCTGAATGCGGTGAAGAGCTTGATATGTTCGGTCTCTCCGGTTCTGAAATTGATTTGGAAAAAATTAAAGAACGGCATAAACACTGCAAAGAAAAAGGAAAGTTCAAAGGGGATAAATGCGCAATGCTCTTTATAGCTGATGAAACCGAACCAATCTCAACTCAAGATGAAGACGAGTAAATTATCTACTTACATCGGGCAAAAATTTTTATTGTAGCGGTTTATTTATTAGTTGATAATTATTCCAGTTATAAATAAGTTCATCGGGAAATAATTCTGTTATTGTAAAAGGGATAGTTTATTGAAAATCGGAAAAGAAAATCTATTGGATTGTTTATTAATGCCATTCGATCAAGCCTCACAATTAATTTATTAAATGAGAAATAGAATACGGAAAACAAATTAATAGGAGTATCTCATTATGAGTAGTCAATTATGGCAGAGAAAACCTGTCGAACACTTTGAAAGAGAAATGAAAGAAAGCAAGCTCAACCGTGTTCTCGGAAAGTGGGGCTTAACTTCTCTTGGTGTAGGCGCAATAATAGGTGCAGGAATATTTGTTATGACAGGAGTTGGTGCAAAAGAATATGCAGGTCCTGCATTAGCTCTTTCTTTTGTTGTTGCCGGTATCGGGTGCACATTTGCTGCATTGTGTTATGCGGAGTTTGCTTCGTTCCTGCCTGTCGAAGGTTCTGCATACGCATATTCGTATGCAACAGTGGGGGAGTTGTTTGCATGGATTATCGGTTGGGATTTAATTCTTGAATATGGCATGGGTGCTTCTGCCGTCGCGGTCGGATGGTCCGGCTACCTCGCAAAGTTTTTACATCTCTTTGATATAAAATTTCCCATCTGGTTAATGAATGATGTTTTTACTGCAAAGGAAATGATTGCGGAGGCAACAAATAAAGGAACGCTTACAAATCTTACAACACGCTTCTCGGATCTTAGCTTTCCAACAATTTTTGGAATTGATTTTGCAGTTAATCTTCCTGCTTTGTTAATTATTTGGCTTCTTACATCAATTCTTGTTAGAGGAATTAAAAATGCATCAAATACAAACAATGTAATGGTTGCAATCAAAATTATAGTTGTATTGTTCATTATCATTTTAGGTGCACAATATATTAATACTGCAAATTGGAGCCCGTTTATTCCTGCACGCGGATTTTATACTGATTCATTAGGCGGGACTCACGGCGCATTTGGCTTTCTGGGAATTGTTGCCGGAGCGGCATATATTTTCTTTGCATACATTGGCTTTGATACAGTCTCAACTCATGCCGGCGAGGCAAAGAATCCGCAAAAAGATGTTCCGTTTGGAATAATCACTTCTTTAATTGTTTGTACAATTCTTTACATTCTTGTAGCACTCGTACTAACAGGAATGGTTAACTATAAAGATATTGATATTACCGCACCGATTGCCGCAGCGTTTGGCTCACAAGGTTTGAACTATGCAGTTTTTATTATCTCAGTTGCCGCAATTGCCGGACTCACATCCGTTTGTATTGTTATGCTTCTCGGTCAGTCGCGTGTATTTTATGCAATCTCGAAAGACGGGTTGCTTCCAAAGAAAACTTTTGGAGAAGTTCACCCGAAATTCCGCACTCCATGGAAAGCAAATATATTAATTGGTTTAGTTGTATCGCTTGTTTCTGCTTTTACTCCAATAGAAGGAATTTCTAAGATGGTTAATATTGGAACACTGCTTGCATTTGTTTTGGTTTGTCTCGCGGTATGGATCATGAGAAAGAAAGAACCAACACGCCATCGTCCATTTAAAGCACCGGTTATTTGGTTAGTTGCACCATTGGGAATTATTTTCAATCTGGGTATGATGTTAACTTTGGAATGGCAAAACTGGGCACGTCTTGTTGTCTGGCTTATTATTGGATTATTGATTTATTTCTTGTATGGAAAGAAACACAGCGTTATGGCTAAACGTCTTGCCGAGGAAAAAGCTTAACCCTAAAAATATTTTTTAAATAATTATTACATAAAAGGACTTTCATTACAACAATGAAAGTCCTTTTTTATTTTATCCGGTTTATAAGTCGTATAATCGAAAGATTTCCGCGATGCTTGCGTCGGGGCAAAGAGATGAATAAATTGGAGATATGAGTGAACATGTCATCAAAAGTCATAACAAAACTCTTTTGCTGTACCATTTAGTA
>QYQI01000072.1 GCA_007280825.1 Ignavibacteriales bacterium
AAGTAATACCATCGGTATTTTTAACTCATTTTTGTTTAATGAAAATTGAACCCATTCTTCATATATTTTGTCTGTCTATCTATTTAATTATTTCAATTGGAGAATAATATGGGAAGAAAAAAAATTGCTTTAATCGGCGGCGGACAGATCGGCGGAGTACTTGTACAATTAATCGCTCAAAAACAATTAGGTGATGTTGTTTTGTTTGATATCGTTGAAGACCTTCCTCAAGGAAAAACACTTGATATAGTTGAAGCTTCAAGAGTTGATTTGTTTGATGTTAATCTTAGAGGAACGAATGATTACAAAGATATTGAAGGATCAGATCTTGTGATTATCACCGCAGGACTTCCAAGAAAACCCGGCATGAGCCGAGACGATCTTCTTGTGACGAATGCTAAAATTATGAAGACTGTTGCCGAGAATGTAAAACAATATGCACCTAATGCAATTGTAATTGTAATTTCAAATCCTCTTGATGCAATGGTAACACTATTTCAAAAAATTACTGGTTTCCCGACAAAGCGTGTTATCGGTCAAGCTGGTGTTCTTGATTCTTCACGTTTTGCAACTTTCATTGCTTGGGAACTTGGTGTTTCTGTTAAAGATGTAAATGCAATGGTGATGGGCGGACATGGCGATACAATGGTTCCAATCGTTCGTTATGCTAATGTAAACGGCATACCGGTTATGGAATTGTTAGAAAGGAAATACAATGATAAGAACAAAGCAAAAGAAGTTATGGATGCAATGGTTAACAGAACAAAGATGGCCGGCGGCGAAGTTATTAAATTATTGAAGACCGGTTCTGCATTCTATTCCCCCGCTTCTTCTGCTATTGCAATGACTGAAGCTATTTTATATGATGAAAAAAGAATTCTTCCGACTTGTGCATTCTTAAACGGCGAGTTTGGAATTACTGGATTTTATGTTGGCGTGCCGGCAGTATTAGGAGCTAACGGAGTTGAGAGAATTATCGAATTCAAACTTGATTCTGAAGAACAAGCCGCTCTTGATAATTCAGTTAAAGCTGTTAAAGAATTAGTTGAAGCGATGATGAGATTAGGTTTCTAAAATTATTTTTATCAGTAAACAAAAAATCCGGCTTATGCCGGATTTTTTTATTTATAACTTATGTAAAATATCTTTAAGCAGTAGCTTCGTAAACGCTAATGAATTGTCTATCGTTCTTTTTCCTTTCGAACTTAACAACTCCATTAACAGTAGCAAACAATGAATGATCACCGGCTAACTTTACATTTTTACCGGGATGAAAATTTGTTCCTTTTTGTCTAACAAGGATTGAACCTGCAGTAACTTTTTCTCCGCCGAAAGCTTTTACTCCAAGATACTGCGGATTACTATCACGACCGTTACGAGATGAACCTTGACCTTTTTTATGTGCCATTGAAAAATCCTCCGCTACTAAGAAATCTTAGTAACTTCTATTCTAGTTAATAGTTGTCTGTGTCCGTTCTTTCTTCTATAAGAAATTCTTCTTTTCTTTTTGAACACAATTACTTTTTCATCTTTCAGATGTTCTAAAACTTTTGCTTGAACCTTTGCACCTTTAATATTTGGTGTGCCAACTTTAGTAGATTTATCATCACCTAACATCAATACAGAATCAAAGGTAACCTCCGCATTAGGTTCAGCATCTAGGCGCGGGACGTAATACTTATTGTTCTCCAGTACCTTAAATTGCTGCCCAGCTATATCAACAACTGCAAACATTCTTCCTCCAAACACTCAATTTTTGAGCCGTAAATATAAGCTAAACCACTTATTGATGTCAATAAATTGATGAATTAAATTCTACGATAGGATTATATGAAAAAAGTTTTGTTTTTAGTCTAATTATTAATGAATGTAATTATCATTTCTTCAAACAAAATGAAAACTCACTTCCTTTTCCTAAATGGCTAACCAATTCAATCTTAGAACCATGCGCATCAACAATATGTTTAACAATCGCTAGACCTAATCCAGTTCCGCCCATTTCTCTAGATCTGTCTTTATCAACTCTATAGAATCTTTCAAATATCCTGTTAACATCATTGTTGGATATTCCAATTCCAGTATCTCGAACAAAAATTCTTCCGGTATTTTCTTCTTCAATAATACCAACTTCAACTTTTCCTATTTCTGTATATTTTAATGCATTCTGAATCAGATTAGTCATCACTTGTCTGAGCCGTTGCTTATCACCAAATAATTGTAACTTAGGATTGTATTCAACAAGATTTAATTCAAGATTTTTCTTCTCTGCAACTGGTTTAAGTTCATGAATTATTCCGTCTAAAAATTCGTGGATATTGAAATAACGGAAACTCATCAACATCTGTCCGGATTCTATCATCGAAATGTTAATCAAATCATTAAGAAGATTATTTAGATTGATTGTATGTTGGTTAGCTTTTTGTAAAAATGACTTGTTCACGTTCTCATCGTTTATTGCGCCATCGAGTAATGTCTCTATGTAACCTTGAATTGCAAAAATCGGAGTGCGTAGTTCGTGAGAAACATTTCCCAAGAATTCAGTTCTTACCTGCTCTAGTCTTTTTAGATTAGTTATATCGTTCTGAGTCCTTAAAAACATTGATTTGATTTCGTCTTCCAATTCTTTTAAGTCGTTTCCTAATTGAATTTCATCAGCCGAATGAAAACTATTTGTTCTGATCATTTCAATTACGTTTTTTATCGCGATCAGTTCATCATTTCTATTCTTACTTATGAATAGAATTAATAGAAAAACTAAGATTGCAAAAAATAAAATTGATTCGAGTAGTTGAATTACAGTTAAGCTGAATAAAAAAGAAAACAAAATTATCAGAATTGTTGTGACAGAAGAAACCGACGGGATTATTCTTTTTGCGGAGAAAAAATATTTCTTGAGATTACTCATCGCTCTTAAACCGATACCCCACCCCTTTAATTGTTTCAATTAAATCTGCGTAATCGCCGAGTTTCTCTCTTATCTTTCTAACATGAACATCAATCGTTCTTTCCACTACAAAAATTTCTGTGCCCCAAATATCACTAAGTATTTTATCCCTATGAAAAACTTTACCTGGACGCGATGCCAGATAAGCGAGTATTTCAAATTCCTTTTTCGGAAATACAATTTGTTTCCCAGCAAGTGAAACTGAATATTTTTCTTTATTGATAGTCAGTGGACCAGCTTTTATTTCTGCGACATTACTTATTTCAGTCTGAGAGGTTTCTAATTTGCGAAGGTTAGATTTTACACGTGCAACTAATTTCTTCGGAGAAATTGGTTTTTGAATAAAATCATCCGCACCGATATTCAGTCCTAGTACTTCATCTTGTTCACTTGCTTTAGCGGTTAGAAAAATAATTGGCGTGTTTTTAAATTCCTCCATGCTTCTGATTTTAGAGCATACTTCGTAACCATCCATCTTAGGCATCATAACATCCAGTATAATCAAATCTGGTTTTTGAGAAATTTTTTCCAGTGCTTCCTTACCATTAAAGGCAGTGATTACTTTAAATCCCTCTTGGACCAAGTTATATTGAAGAAATTCTACAATATCTTTTTCATCATCAACTAAAAGAATTTTTGTCTGCATAATTTTTAAAGATTTATTTCCTTCTTAAGTTTTGCCGATTTATAAAGTGCTTCCAATAAAATCATCAAAGAAACTGCATCGTCTCCGGTTGAAATAACCGGCGTATTTTCGCGAACAACACCTATGAAATGTTTCAATTCATTTTCATAAGATTTCTTAAAAAGGTTTGTTTGATTAGATTGATTAGCAACTGTATAATCTATATGGCTTGATTCCATTCGCTTATATGCACGTAAGGGATTAAGATGCGCCGTGCCCTCTGTACCAAATGCTGCAAGATGAAATTTATCCCATTCCGAATGTAACCCCCAACTTACTTCAAAACTGATAACACGATCGTCATCGAAACGGATCAATCCGATTGCGGAATCTTCCACATCTTTTGTATTATGATTAAATTTTTGAACGGAAACACTTTTCATTTTTTTATCATTCAAAACCCAGAGTGCTAAATCAAGAATCAAAATTCCAAGATCAATTATTACGCCGCCGCCGGACTGGCTTTTATTAATAAACCATTTTTGTTCGCTGCTTTGTTTCCTTAACCACCCGCAGCGGATATAAAAAATATCTCCAAGTTCACCGCTATTTACTAAACTTTTCATTAACATAGCATCGGGACGATAACGTAAGTTCATTCCAACCATTACTTGTTTTTTATATTTTTTTGATGCTGCATTTATTTGTTTTGCTTCCGCAACACTTCTTGCAATTGGTTTTTCTATCAAGATATGTTTATTTGCTTTTAAACAATCTAAAGCAATTTCTAAGTGAGTATTTGTTGGAGTTGCAATTATAACAGCTTCGATTTCCTCTTTATCAAGCATCTCTTTATGGTCAGTATAGCGTTTTTCAATTTTGAATATATCACCAACTGAATTGAGCTGGTTCTTATTTCTATCAGCCACAGCAGAAATTTGAACATTCATCAATTTTGATAATATTGGCAAATGTACTAGCTGAGCGATTCCGCCAAGACCGATAACGGCAACTTTTGTTTTTTCCATTAAGCCACCACACCTTGATTTATTTTTGTATTGAGAAATTTTTTAATTTTTTCCACAATACCGTCCGGGTCTATACCTAACTGCTTATGCAATTCTTCTTGAGTTCCATGATCAACAAATTTATCGGGTAGTCCAATTCTTAAAATATCATTCTTGAAATTTCTCTCGGCTAGATATTCCAGCACACCAGTTCCAAATCCGCCTATAATTGTACTTTCTTCAAGTGTAACAATTTTTTCAAATCGAGTAACTACATCATTCAACATATCAACATCAAGAGGTTTAATGAACCGCATATTAATTATTTCGCAACGAATACCATCTGCCAATAATTTCTCAGAAGATTTTTTTGCATACTCAACCATATTTCCAACTGCAAGTAGAGCAACATCTTGCCCTTTAACCAATCTTTCAGCTTTGCCGATTTGCATTTCTGTAAATCCATCTTTTACTGGAACTCCGAGAGCTGAACCACGCGGGTAACGAATTGCAATTGGTCCTTTCTCATAATTAACAGCAGTGAAAAGCATATCGCGGAGCTCTGCTTCATCTTTCGGCGCCATGATTACCATGTTAGGAATCAAACGCAGATAAGTTAAATCAAATGCACCATGGTGGGTCGGTCCATCAGCACCTACTAATCCAGCACGATCTAAAACAAAAACCACATGAAGTTTTTGTAGAGCAACATCGTGAATCATTTGATCGAATGCACGTTGAAGAAAAGTAGAATAAATAGCAACCACAGGAATAATTCCTTGTGTTGCCATTCCAGCAGCAAAAGTTACAGCGTGTTCTTCTGCAATTCCGACATCAAAATATCTTTCAGGCATTTCTTTCTGAAAAATATCTAACCCGGTACCATCGGGCATTGCAGCAGTTATTCCAATCACTTTTGGATTTTGTTTTGCAATTTCAACTAATGCATTACCAAAAATTGTTGTATAGGCCGGAGTTCCGCCTGCTTTCTTGATTGACTCGCCTGTTACCTTATCAAATGGAGTCGCCGCATGTAAACGCTGGACATGATTCTCTGCCGGTTTATAACCTTTCCCTTTTTCACTTGTTGCATGAACAAGAATTGGTCCGTTTAGATTTTTTATCTGTTCAAAAATTTTAATTAGTTGTTCCAAACTATGTCCGTTTACCGGTCCGAAATATCTAAATCCCAAAGCTTCGAACAACATACCAGGCGTGATCATAGATTTAATTCCGGATTCGACTCGTGCAGTTACTCTTCTAATTCTGTCGCCAAAGTTGTCAAGTTTTCCTGTTAGATCCCAGATCGCACCTTTGAATCTATTGTAATCCGGATGAGCGATCATCTCGCTGAAATAATTTGAGAGTTGCCAAACATTTGGAGCGATCGACATGTTGTTATCATTCAACACAACAATTAAATTACTTTTAATTAAACCGGAATTATTCATTGCTTCGTAAGCCATTCCGCCGGTCATCGCACCATCACCGATTACGGCAATAATTTTTTTATTTGTCTTCTGAATGTCACGTGCAACAGCCATTCCAAGAGCGGCTGATATTGATGTTGAAGCATGCCCGGCACCAAATGCATCGTATTCGCTTTCGGTTCGTTTTAGAAATCCGCTAATCCCGTTTAGTCTTCGAATTGTTTTTAATTGGTCTCTTCTTCCTGTTATTATTTTATGCGGATAAGCTTGATGACCTGTATCCCAAACGATCAGATCGTTCGGAGTATCAAACACTTTATGAAGCGCAACAGTAAGTTCAACAGTACCAAGTCCGCCGCCGAAGTGTCCGCCAATCTGTGAAATTACATCCACCATATATTCGCGGATTTCTACACAAAGTGTTTTAAGATCGTTTATGGATAATGTTTTTACATCTGCAGGTGAATTAACCTTAAAAAGAACTTTGTATTTCGATTCATCAACCATTAATAATATCCTATCATTTACAAAATTATTGTTTGATACTTTGTTCCAATTGCTTTTTCAACTCTGTTACTTTTAATTCAGCATCTTTCAAAGTTGTGCAGCACAGTTTAGCTAAATTAATTCCCTCTTCATACAATTTGATTGATTCTTCCAAACCAATATC
>QYQI01000101.1 GCA_007280825.1 Ignavibacteriales bacterium
ATTTATTGATCCGACAATCCCATTGTTTGAGTGGGTGCAAACCAACGCGGAAGTTTTAGATACTTAAATATATTAAAAATTAATGTTTCCCGATCGGTTATAACTTCCTGGACAAGAATTACTTTTTTCTTGCGGATGTTTTTAGGCATGATTCAATCAGCGGATTTATATATCCAATCATAATCCTAACTAACTCCGCGGTAATCAAGTTTAAGATTATTTTTACGAAGGTAGTCTTCTGTTTTCAGCCGGAATTGTCCGTTGAGAATTGAAAATTTTATATAGCCAATGCTGACAAGATAGTTTATAAATCCATCGGTGTAGTATGGCGTAAAGAAGCAATCAATATCTTGCAAGTGTTGCGAGATTTGGTGCATCATCGAAGTCTGATTAAGCGATCCGCAAATGAAAAGAATTTTTTTCTTATGCATGGATTATTTATTAATAGTTTGGAAAACCACTACAAAAATAGAATTTACCTATTACTAAATTGTTAATAATAGATTAATAAATTATTAAGACTATAAAGCTTACAAAGATTATTCCGATATTTTCTCGTTCTTTCAATATTAATTTAATTATTTCTCATTTAAGATGGATATTGAGTTTGTAAACGAATTGAAAGATTCAAAAGCTTTATTTATTATGTCACATCAAAAATTGAAAGCTTAATAATGAAAGTAACATCACCAACTGTTTTAGTTTACGGAGCGAACGGATACTCTGCGAAGTTAATTATTGAAGAACTGATTTCTAAAGGTATAAAACCAATTCTTTCCGGAAGAAATGAATCCGCATTGAAAGAGCTTTCTCACAAATATGATTGTGAATATAAAGCAGTTGATCTTTATGATAGTGATAAACTAGATACAGTTCTAATCGGTATCCACACAGTTCTAAATTGTGCGGGACCTTTTAAGTTCACAGCAAAAGAATTGATGGAAGCTTGCTTACGATGCAAATGCAACTATCTTGATATAACCGGTGAGATTCCCGCAATGTATCTTGCATTTTATCTGAATCAAAAAGCGAAGGAGAGAGAAGTTGTATTCTTACCGAGTGTTGGATTCGATATTATTCCCACTGATTGTCTTGCAAAGCGATTAAGCGAGCGAATGCCCGATGCAACCCATTTGAAATTAGGATTTTCCAACAAGGGCGGAAAAATTTCCAGAGGCACTTGGTTAACAACTCTGGAATTTCTTGGTGGAACCGGAAGAATACGCCGTGATGGAAAATTGATTGAATCAAGAATAGGCGAGTATACTATTGATATAAAAACAAAAAAATTTTCATTTTGCGGAATTTCAATTCCATGGGGCGATGTTTATTCTTCATATCAATCAACAAAAATTCCAAATGTTGAAGTTTATATTGCCTTGCCAAGATTAATGGTTAAATCAAAATCACTTTTTTTGTTATTCTTGAAAATTTTAAAAGTACCTTTGATAAAAAACATTGTAGCGATTTTCATGAAAAAAACTTTAACTGGTCCTAATAAATCCAAACGTGATTCGACTAAAACGTATATATGGGGCAGAGTAGAAAATTCAAAAGGGAAAATGATTGAAGAAGTTTATCAAGTTATGGAAGGATACAATCTAACTGCAATTGGAGCGGCTGAAAGCGTAGAGAGAGTTTTGAAAAATACTCTTAAACCTGGAACTTATACTCCGTCACTTGCATTCGGAAGTGAGTTTATGAATCAGTTTGTTATCAAAAAAATTATTTAACCAGTTCACCTTCTTTATATTCAGTTGATGAAATAATTTTCCCACTTTCATCGTAGGTAAAACATTTTCCATCGAGCAAATTATTTTTGTAAGTCCGGAAATCAGAAACATTGCCACTCGGGAAATAATACTTTGTGATTCCGTCTTTCAATCCATTAAGATATTCTATTTCAGCATTTAGCAATCCGGACTTTGAATAGAATTTTACAATTCCGTTTAGTTTGTCGTTTCTGTAAATCTGTTCGGATTCAACTTCTCCGTTTGGATAAAATGTTTTTGCAGAACCTTCGCGCAAATTATTTGTGTAATTGTCCTCCGATGTTTTAACGCCTTCTTTATTGAATTTTGTTGATATCCCGTTCTTCATATTGCTAATGTATTGTGCAATCTCTGCAAGAGTTCCGCCGTCGTTGTAATATTTACTTTCGCCTTCTAAAGAACCGTGCTTATAATTTAACTCAGCTTTGATGAATCCGCTGGCATAATATTCTTTTATCAACCCGTCAAGTTTTCCATCATGAAAAGTAACTTTTCTTTTTAATGTTCCTTCATCCCAGTATTCATCAAAATTCTCTTCCACTTTACTAACTTTAGCACCGTAGTCAAAACGTTCGCGCTTAATGATCAGACCGTTTTCGTAGGTATCTATTACTTTAATCTTGCCATCGGGATAATAGAGGTAAGAGATTCCATCGAGTTGGTCGTTCTTGTAATTAGCATCCAAAGCGATCGTTCCAAAATCATAATAGACTTTGCTTTTCCCTTCAAGTTTATCATTAATATAATTACGGTCTACTTCAACATTTCCATTTTCAAAAAATATTTTTGATTCACCATTAAGTTTACCGTTCTTGTAATTCCAGACCGCCTGAAGTTTACCGCTTTTATAATAAGTGTTGCTAAAACCGTCTTGAACATCATTCACGTAAATCGGTTCTGCCCAAAGCTCACCTGTCTCATAATACCATTTGGATTTCCCTTCGAGCTTTCCGCTGCGGTAATTCCATTCCATACTTTTCTTACCATCTTCGAAATACCAAACTGAAAGTCCTTCTTCCTTTCCATTTTCAAAATTCCATTCCTTCCAAAGTTTTCCGCTTTCATAATATTCTTTATAGATCCCGGTTTTTACTCCGTTAACATAAGTTCCTTCGGATTTCAGTTTACCGCTTGAATAATATTCTCTTTTGATTTCACTTTGCGCAGATAATAAAAATGGAATGATCAAAAATATTATTGCTAAAAGGTATTTGATTTTAATTACTCGCATTTGTTAGATATAATTTTGTACCAAATTAATCACAAAAAAGTTAATGTGAAATGGATAAGAGTTGATTAAATTTACAGTAATAAAAGAGAAAAACAATGTTCACGACAAAAGTGAAAGTCTATTTTTATGATGCCGATCCGGCAGGGATTATTTTTTATGCAAGTTTATTTAAATACGTTCACGCCGCATACGAAGATCTTATGAGAAGTTTTCACACCGAAAGAGATTATTTTTTTGATAAGGAATACATCTTGCCGATCATTCATGCCGAAGCCGATTATGTTAGACCAATAAGAGTTGGTGATGAACTTCGCATTGATGTTATTGTTAGTCTTCTAAAAGATTCTTCTTTTGAAATAAGTTATAAATTTTACAAAGATGATGGCACATTTACAGCAATTGCTAAGACTGTTCATGTATGTGTATTGAAAGAACAATTTAAAAAGATTGAGTTGCCAAAGGAATGTTACGATATGTTGAAGACTAACTTAGCTTAAGTTGTTTTAATAACTCAGCTCTATTTGCTTTTCCCATTTCATTTCTTGGAATTTCATTGATTATAAAAAAACGCTTGGGAATTTTATACGAAGCAATTTTCTCTTTAAGAAAATCTTTTATCACATCTTCTGAAATAGTTTCTGATACAATTGCGGCGCAAACGATTTGTCCCCATTTTTTATCTTGAAGAGCGAACACAAATACATCTTTAACAAATGGATGTTTTTTTATTGCTAATTCAACTTCATATGAAGTAATATTTTCTCCTCCGGAAATTATCAGATCGTCCCGGCGAGATTCAATATAAAGATAACCTTCATTATCTATTCGCCCGAAATCACCAGTACGGTACCAACTATTTTTTAGTTTGTTGTTAGTTGTTGGCAGATCGTTGTAATATTCCTTAAAAAGTGATTTCGAAAAAACAGCAACTTCGCCTAAATCATTCTCACTTTCGTTCATGATCTTGATCTTATTTTTGCCAAGAAGTTTTCCAACCGAATTAGGCTTAGGTTTTATTTCATCTGGATGAAGTGCTGTTATCATAGAGCACGTTTCCGTTGAGCCGTAAACTTTTACTATCGGCCATGATTTTTTTATAGCTTCCGTAATTAATTCGGTTTGAGAAGGACTGCCTCCAAGAAAAACATATTTGAGATTTTTGCTGGGAGAAACATTCTCTTTGAGTAAACGATCTAGAGTTGTGGGCACTAATGAAATATGTGTAGGGTCTGACTGTTTGATTGTTTGATTGATGTCTTCAAATTTTGGAGATGCAGGGAATACAACTAAACTACCAGATAGCAATGACCGGCAAAGAATCATGAATCCACCGATATGATATAACGGTAATGAGGCGAGCCAAATATCCCCTGATGATAATTGAGCGAAAGAATCTAATGCTTGGATACTTTCGTACAAACTTTGAAATGTATGAACCACTGCTTTTGGATTTCCTGTACTGCCGGATGTAAACATTATTAAAGAGCAATTGAGAATTGAGAATGGCAAATTGGGAAAAATGGATTTTATAATTTGTGATTTGAAAACATTTTCAAGTTTTATCTGAATCTTATTAATAAAGTTAATCTCTGAAAACTGAGAAGAGATTGTTTCGTCAACAATTAAAAAATTTATATCGGCAAGATGAATTTCATTTTCAATTTCATTTGTTGTCTTTCTTGAATTTAGAGGAACAGGAATAGCTCCAATAAACCATAGTGCATTTACTAATACAAAAAAATCATAAGTGTGTCTGCATAAAATCCCAACATGATCATTCTTTTTAATATTTAATGTTAGCAGATAATTAGCTGTCAGATTGCTCGCTTCAAAAAATTTTTGATATGAAACAAAACTTTGCTCTGTTAGGATTGCTCTGTCGTTTGGGCGTTTTGCCGCTTGTTCAATTAGCCAATGTTTTTTATTACTTATTGTAATCATGTGAGCTTCAAATTAAACTGTGGCGGATAGTTTTCGGGAGTAAAAGTAATCTTTCCTTTTTCCACTTTGAACGAATCTGCACAAATATCTTTCTCGAAAAATTCTGATGTATCAAGTCCGTGAGCAAAATTATGATTTGTAATTGAGGCAAGTAAAACCAATCCGCTTTTCCCAATTGCACTTTCAAATGAAGATGAGATAATTACTTTTTTATTTTTCAACTCAGCTTCATTAATTACTCTCAGGGTGGAAAATAATCCTCCTAAAACCATCGGTTTCAAAACTATGAATTCGATATTTGAATTATTAATTATTTCCAAGGCATCTTCAATTATATGAACCGATTCATCAACGGCAATTGGAATTGGTGAAACTTCTGCAAGTTTTATCAAGTCATTCAAATTAGTACACGGTTCTTCAATGTATTGAATGTTAAAAGAAGAAAGTTGTTCTAAATAATTTTTTGCATCTTCAAATTCCCATTTTCCATTCGCATCTAAACGAATAGAGATATTTTTGCCGAATCGTCTTCTTACTTCATCAATTAATTTAAGATCATCTTCAAAATTGTCTCTGCCGACTTTGAGTTTAATTGTGTTATAACCAGAGTTTATTTTTCCCTCGATTTCTGATAAAATATTTATGCTTTCTTCAAATCCGAACACTGCATTTACATTAATTTCAGATTTTAAGTTTCCAACGAATAGATTTACGAAGTTTTTATTTCTTATGATCAATAAAGATAAAATTGCCTGTTCAAGTGCAAAACGAACTGACGGAACAAGTTTGTAATTATTTAATGATTGAGAAACATCATCCGGGCTTTCTTCAATGCTTATATCAATTAATTGGCTTCTTAGATTTCTTAAAGTGATCGCTACCTGATCCATTAATTCTGAACTAT
This sequence comes from Ignavibacteriales bacterium, assembly GCA_007280825.1. Lineage (GTDB taxonomy): Bacteria > Bacteroidota > Ignavibacteria > Ignavibacteriales > Melioribacteraceae > Fen-1258. The sequence goes on from QYQI01000101.1 coordinate 5,849, forward strand.
AATTAATTAAAGGTGAAGCTTCACCGAAAGATTGATTTCCTAATTCATCACGTAGAGAAATAATAAATCCGTTTCTTTGTTTAATTATTTGAGCTGAAGATTGAAAAGGAATTTTTAGTTGAAGCGAAAAAGGGAAGTATTTGAAATCTTTTATTATCATAAAAGAATTCCGGCTGCAAAGAGCAAACCGTACAAGGCAGATAATTTAGCCGTTAGTTCAAGTGTCTTATTCAGTTCTCTACCGCGTAAAGTAAAAATCATTCGCACTAATTTGATTGATAATGGAAGGGAAAGGAGAGGAAGAAAGATCAAAAGACTTTTCTTAAATGTGAAATAAACGACAAATAGAATTGCATACGAAAGGATCATAAAAAAAACATACTGAATACGTGCAAACCTTTCGCCAAAGATAACGGCAAGTGTATTTTTTCCGTTTGAGTGATCTTCTTCCCGATCGCGGTAATTATTTACAACTAAAATATTTGTTATAAGGGCACCCACCGGAATTGATGACCAAAATACCAGTGCAGTAATTTCACTTGCCTGTACATAATATGTTCCGACTGTACCGACAAATCCAAAAAAAATAAATACTGCAATATCACCAAGACCGTTGTAAGCAAGCGGAAATGGTCCTGCGGTGTAAGCTATGCCGGCAACAATAGAAAAAATTCCAATTAGTAAAATGAAAATTCCGCCAAGATAAACGAGATATAATCCAAAAATGAAACTCAATCCAAACGTAAAATAAATTCCAAGTTTCATTTCATACTTGGATAATAAACCTGAAGCGGTTGCTCGTTGCGGACCAATTCTATCTTTTTTATCAGTTCCATGTAAAAAATCAAAAAGATCATTTACCAAATTCGTTCCTATCTGAATTAACAGTGAACATAACAATGCAACAATGGCTGCTATTGGATGAAATACGCCATCTCGGATAGCTATAGAACTACCAACTATTACTGGCATAACTGCTGCAGCTAATGTTCTTGGACGGCTTGCAAGAATCCATGCATCAAATTTTGAAATTGTATTTGTCTGTGTTTGGATCATAACAATTATGGCACTCTAGGAAATTTTTTGAAATTCGGTTTGCGTTTTTCGTTGTATGCGTTTCTGCCTTCTTGCGCTTCATCGCTCATGTAATAAAGTAAAGTTGCATTGCCGGCAAGTTCTTGAATCCCGGCTTGTCCATCAAGCTCTGCATTGAAAGCGGATTTAAGTAATCGAATTGCAAGCGGACTTTTTTCTAAAATTTCTTTTGCCCACTGGACTCCTTCTTCTTCAAGTTTTTTTACCGGAACAATTTTATTAACTAATCCCATATCAAATGCTTCTTGAGCATTGTACTGACGGCATAAATACCAAATTTCACGCGCTTTCTTTTGTCCTACAATTCGCGCAAGATAACTGGCACCAAAACCTCCGTCAAAACTTCCAACTTTTGGTCCGGTCTGTCCGAATATTGCATTATCAGCAGCGATAGTTAAATCGCAAACAACGTGAAGTACGTGCCCGCCGCCGATTGCATATCCGGCAACGAGTGCTATCACAGGTTTGGGAATACTTCGAATTTGTTTTTGAACATCGAGAATATTAAGACGTGGCACGCCATCTTTTCCAACGTAACCTTTATTACCGCGGATTGATTGATCGCCACCCGAACAAAATGCATACTTACTATCTTTTGCCGGACCTTTACCGGTTAAAAGAATTACACCAATGCTGGTATCTTCTCGCGCATCAGCGAATGCTTCATAAAGTTCAAGAGTTGTTTCAGGTCTGAATGCGTTTCGTTTTTCAGGACGGTTGATTGTAATTTTAGCAATACCGTCCATCTTTTCATAAATAATATCTTGATATTTTTTAGCTGAAGTCCATTTGTAAATCATATTCACCTTTCAATTGAATTTAAAAAATCTAAAACAAATTTAGTAAAAAGCTCCGGCTTTTCGAAGTGAACATTATGGCCGCATCGGGGAATTGATTTTTGAATAGCATTAGGCAATATATTTTTCATCTCATGGTTAATATCAGTGTATTTTTCATCTAGCTCGCCGCTTAATAGTAGAACGGGAAAATCGAGCAACGGAAGTTTTCCCCACAAGCTGGGCATCAACCCGGTGCTGAAACTTGAAAGAAGATTTGCTAATCCCGCCGCACTATTTTGATTCCTCAATTTCATTTCAGCTTTAAAGTTCGGATGTTTTTTCAATGATTCGAAAAGTGGAATATTGAACCAGTACTCTATAAATGATTCAACACCTTCGTTTTTTATTTTATCTGAAAGAAGAAAATCAAATTCAACTCTTTCTTTCTTTAGACCGAAATCTTCAATTCCGGGCGATGTGCTTTCTAAAATAACGGCTTTAATTTTTTGAGGATTTTTGAAACTATAAGCAAGAGCAGCTCTTCCGCCCATCGAGTAACCGGCAATAATAAATTTTTTAATATTAAGTTGATCAATAATAGAATCAATTTGGCGAACGATCGCATGACAAGAATAGTAATCTTGATTTTCCGGTGAGTCGGATTCACCATGTCCGATAAGATCAATTGCGATCGGAAAAAAATTGAGAGGAATTTTGTTGAATATAAATTGCCAATCGGCGGCTCTTCCAGTAAATCCGTGCAGAAAAACTATTGACGTTTTTTCATTACTAAATTCGGATTCATTGATAAGAAGATTAAATTGAATATTGTCAACTTTTAATTTCATTTATATATAAATCTACTTCGTTTGAAACAGCTTTCCAATATTTATCTCTTAGCCCCTTTGATTTTTTTGCATTAGTACGAATTTCAAGAACTGTGATCTTCTTATTTTTTTTCGAAGAACTGATGACAGAACTAAATTCTTTCCAATTTTTAATGCGGTTAAATTTTCCGCCATAAGCTTTAACCAATTTAGAAAGATCAAGTTCCAACGGTGTTAAGAAATTTTCGAGAAGGAATTCTTTATAGTCCGATATTGGTAATGATTCAAAAATCCCTCCTCCATTATTGTTAATAAGAATTACGGTTAAAGGGATTTTGTATTTAATTGCATTATGAAGACCGTTCATATCGTGGTAGAATGCTAGATCGCCAATTAAAAGATACGTCGGATCTTTCGATGTTTTTGCAATACCAAGTGCTGTAGAATTTATTCCGTCAATTCCACTTGCGCCGCGGTTTGAAAAAATATTTATGTTCTTATTATTTGAGGAAGCGAAAAAATCTATATCTCTAATCGGTAACGAGTTTGAGATCATCAGATTGGATTTTTTTGGTAATGAATTGATCAACTCATTAGCTATTCTTCCCTCGAACGGGAATTCTGCATTGTAGATCAATTCATTTTTTAATTCCGCTGCTTTATTATTCATTACTTGAAGATCAATTAACCAGCAACTGTCTCTCTTTATGTTCCTTCCAATATTTTTTAGAATAGAAGAACAAAATTCAGTCGGATTAATTGCGAAGATTTTTTTTGCTGAATGGGATGGATCGTTCCTATCTCCGAATTCGTTAACTAATATTTTCTCCGCTTTAGAGTTCTTAAAAAATTCCAGCAGAACATTTGATGTAGGAGTTCCTCCGAACTGAATGATTAATTTCGGATCAAAATATTTCTGAAAGTTTTTAATTCGGGCAAATGCTGTAAAATTATCAATGAAATATTCTTTTGAGTGACTGCCAAACCTTAATGAAGATGATCCGTCAGCATATATTGGATAACCGAAAGTTTTTGAGAACTGAACAAGGTTTTTTGTAAAATCTTTATTGTAATTATTTGAACCGACTAGTATGATTCCGCGTACAGTACCTTGAAATTTCTTTATGAGATCATCAAAATCAATTGCACTTTGTTTATTTTGATTAAGAACTAGAGAAGATTTTGAAAATATTTTTTGAATTTTAGTTATCTCAATCTTATCCGTATAACTTCTAGGTTCAAAAGGTTTCTCGAATGAAAAATTTATATGAACGGGACCTTTATCCAATAGACTTGAATTTAAAATCAGCTTATCAGCTAAATCATTAATATAATTTAGATTTTTAAGATCAGGTAAACCGGCATCAACAAAATACCGAATGTGATTCTTAAAAATATTTTGCTGATTAATAGTTTGGTTCGCACCGCTGTTTCTAAGAGCAGGCGGGCGGTCGGCAGTACAAATTATCAATGGAACACGCTGGTAATATGCCTCGATGATTGCCGGGTATAATTCAGCAACGGCAGTGCCCGATGTTGTTACCACAGCAACCGGCGATTGAGTATTCTTTGCAATTCCAAGTGCAAAAAATGCCGATGAGCGTTCGTCAACAATAGGAAAAAGATTAATTGATTTGTTAGATGCAAAAGCAAGAGTCAGTGGTGTACTTCTTGAACCGGGTGAAATGCATGCATAGCGAACACCGAGCTCGGCAAGTCTATGGACAAATACATCACACCAAAAAGTATTACGATTTATTGATAGTTTCATTTGTGAATAAAGATAATATTGGTCTTAGTTTTAATTCTGTTTCATTGTACTCAGATAAACTTTCTGAACCGGCAACAATTCCGCATCCTGCAAAAGCGCGTAAGAATTTTCTGTGTAATAAAGCAGATCTTATACCGACAATAAATTCACCTTCATTTTCAAGATTGAACCAACCCAAAACTCCGGCATACATTCCGCGATCGAAATCTTCCAATTCGTTAATAGTTTTTAATGCTTCAGTCTTCGGCGTTCCGCAGACTGCTGGCGTAGGGTGAAGCAATTCTAACAAAGAAAAAATATTTGTATCCTGTTTAAGTTTTGCCCGAATCTGTGAATAGAGATGCTGAATATTTTGATATTTTTTTATTGACGGCTGTGAATCGAAAAGGATTTTTTCCGTAACGGGAGTAAGCTGTTCAAGATAAAAATCAATTACACTTTTATGTTCTGCTAAATTTTTTTTGCTTTGAAGAAGTTCTTGTGTGTAATTATCGTCCTCGTCTTTAGTAGTTCCGCGGGGGATTGAACCGGCAAGAGCGTCTGTCTCAATGTAACCATCAGATATTTTAAAAAGCTTTTCCGGGGAAGCGCCTAGAAATACCGAATCGCCATTCCGATAGGTGAACGTATAACAATTTTCAAAATTCTCTTCCAATATTTGAAGGAGTAAAAGAATGTTTTGCGGTTCGATAAACTGCAAATCCTTGTATCTAGCAAGGACCACTTTGTTTAATTTGCCCGCAGAAATCTTTTCTAAAACAAAATTTATTTGATTAGACCAGTTATAAAATTCCGAGTCCGATAGTTTCTCTACAAATGGTACAGTATCAGCATCATTCAATGTTTCTGTGGTATGTTTTAGATCAGCAATTAGAGTGGCAATCATCTCGTCAATATCTTCAAGGCGGAAAATATCTGCCAAGAAATTAAAAGTAATCGAGAATTCATCATTAATTTTGAGAAGAAGAATTTTAGGTATAAACCATTTCTCAGCATCAAAATTTTTCCACATCAAATCATTTTTTGAAGAAGGGAATTTTATTCCGCCGATAAATAATGGTTGCTTTGATTTTCGAGATGAATTTGAATAAATCCGCTTTGAGATATCATCTAACGATTTATTTTTTGATATCGAATCATATAAAGGGAAAGAGAAAACTTCTTTATAAGCCAAAAATGAAAATGCTTCATTTGGCTGGGACCAATAAAATGAGATTTCATGATTGTTGACAAGGTCTGTTATTAAACTTTTGTAATCTTGCTCGTGAATTTGTTGTGTATAACTTATAACTGATTCTTGGGATAACTCTTTCAATCTTAAACCGTCAGTAAACTCTATAAATTCTTTTCGATTTATCATATTAGTTGGTTTAGAATCACATTTTTTTATTTCGATAATATAGTTTTTCTGCTTATAGATTCAAAATAAAACTTTATTGAACAATAAAACTTTTTATCATTCAAATCCAAATTAAAAAACATTATGTTTTTTTAACTTCATCCGAATTTATTTTGACTGGAAGGTTAGTTAAATTATCAACCGGTTATAATTAACAAAATTACGATGAAATATTTTAAATTTATGAATTATCATAATAAAGAATATAATGGAAAGGGTTGTTTGTTATGTTGAACGATAATATAAATCTTGCTTTAGAATTATGTAAAAAGATTTCTAGAGCAAATGATAAATTTCGCAAAGTACAAGCAAGACAAATGTTTGAACAAAAATTAACCTCTCCGCAATTCGGCGTTCTCGAAATACTTTACAAATCCGGACCGTTATCCTTGAATAAAATCAGTAATGAAATGATGGTTACCGGAGCTAATATTACTTGTGTTGTTGACAATCTTGAGAAAGAAGGATTTGTAAAAAGAATTCATTCCAAACAGGACCGGCGCGTGATTCTTGCTGATATAACAGAGTCCGGAAGGAATAAAATAGAATCTATTTTACCTGAGTATTATAAAAATATTTCTACAATGGTTTCAACACTAAGTGAAGGTGAACAGAAAGAGGTTATCATTTTGCTGGATAAGTTTTAATCTTAGTTTCTATTACAATTGAAAAACCAGTGCACACCACTCATCCATTGTATTTTTTCCGATCAACTTAAATTGAAGCCGAGTATATTTTTCTACAATATCATTTTCGTCAATTATTAAAAGTCCCGATAGAATGAGTACACCACTTTTTTTAATCTTAATTTTTAGTTCTTCAGCGATGTCTAGTAAAATATGTTTATTAATGTTCGCAACAATTAAATCAAATTCTTTTTCATCAACCTGCTGAATTTCAGCTAAACGAATTTCAACTTTCTCTTCAAGATTATTTGCCTTAACATTTTCTTTTCCATTAAGTAAACACCACTCATCATTATCTATACAAAGAGCAGAAGCTGCACCAAGCATAACAGTGCCGATACCTAAGACTGCTGTTCCCGAACCAACATCCAACACTTTTTCTCCACCACGGATATATTTTCCAATCAGTTGAAGAACTAACCGGGTTGTAGCATGCTCGCCGGTGCCAAAAGACATTTTAGGATCTATTGTAATAATGATCTGATTTGGTTTAGAAATATATTTCTTAAATGATGGTTTAATAACAATTTTTTCAGTTACTTCAATTACACGCACATTTTTTTCGTATTCCTCGTTCCAGTTCTTGTCTTCAAGCGTTTCTTCACTGATATGAAAAGATTCGATAAGTCTCTCAGAAATCATTTCTTTCAAAATATTTCCGATATCATCGCGTGTAATATTTTTTGAAGAGCTAGCAAAGGCTACAATTCCTTCATCAGTTTCGTTGATACCATCAATATCCAACTGCCATAATAATCCGCTGACTAATTCATTGTTATGCGGTTCAGAAGTAATTAAAAATTTCTTGTAAGTTTTCATTGATTGTATTCTTAATTCATCTCGAAAATAATTTCGCATAGTTTATCTTGAATCGAACGTGCGTGGGCTGATGTGCCGACAAAATTCTGAATTAATATTGAGAAGGCAATCATATGTCCGTTCTTGCTTTCGAGATATCCGGAAAGATTACTTACTCCGCTTAAACTTCCGGTCTTTCCGTGAACACGTTTGAACACTTTGCTTTCTTTCATTCGATTACTTAAAGTACCATCTACACCTGATATTGGAAATGAACTTAAAAGTTTTGAGAAAAGATCAGGCTTCTTGAAATAATAATATTTTAGTATTTCAGTTAATAGTTCTGCAGAAAGAAGATTATAATTAGAAAGACCCGACCCGTCAACAAGTCTATAATTTTTTGGATTTAATCCTGCAAGAGTAATCAGACTATCGATAAACCGAATTCCTTTCGCGGCTGTCGCAGGTTTATTGGAAGAATTTAAAGCAAGTGCACGCAGAATCATTTCTGCGCTAAGATTATCGCTAATTTTATTTGTGTTAGAAATTACCGGTTCTAAGTTACGTTCATAAGAAAATATTTTATTTGCTTGAATCGACAAAGTTAATGTATCAACTTTTCCCTTGAAAGAAATTCCATTTTGTTCAATACTTTCTTTCATCAGATTTAGAAAATAAAATGTTGGATTAAAAACGCTCAGTGAAATCGTATCCCGCTTTGATGTTCTTGTAATATTACCGTTAACAAGAATTGTGTTGTTTCGGTTTATCCAATCTCTAGTTATTTTTATTGCAGTTTTTCCAGTATCAATTGTTAATGATGAATTGTTTAGTTGAAGAAAATTTGTTTTGGGTATTATTTCGATGATAGCTTTTTTACCAATCTTACCCGGCTCATAAACAACATGAATACTATTTTTATTTATGTTCATAGGAGTAAGGTAAGCTGCATATGGTTCCGGATCATCATCCCACATCCAACCGTTACCCCAGAATAAAGAATCCATTGCAGAAACATCGCTGTAAAGATTTCCTCTAATTTCTTTTATCCCGTAATGTTTGATTTCACTAACAAGAGAGTCCAAATCGCGTGAAGAAAAATCCGGATCGAAACCGCCAACAATGTAAATATCACCATTGCAAATAGAATCTTTAACTTCCCCTGTGTGGTAAACAGAAGTTTTGAATTTATAATCCTCTCCAAGAAATAAATATCCGGCGGCGGTTGTTAATATTTTTTGATTTGATGCCGGACGGAGTAAAAGTTTTTCGTTGTGCTTGAATAAAGATTTTTTCTCAGTTAGATCGTAAACGGAAATCCCGGCTTGAGTAGTTTTAAAAAAATCAGTGTAGAGTAAGCTGTCAATTCTATTTTGAAAAAATTGGGGAGTTGGTTGAAAAGAAACGCAAGCTTGGAGTATGAATGAGAGTAAGATTAAGAGAAAGAATAAGATTTTTTTTTTAAGATTCACAAGATCACAAATTATATTAGAAATATTCTCTCTCGCGGAAATCAACACCAACTTCTTCGGCAACAAATTTTTTAGCTGCTTCAGAATCCACTTCGCTAAGACCAACGATAGAAAGCACAACATGAGTGTAGTTTTTTGCTTTTCTAGCAAAGTCCAACATCTCGCCATGCATGGTAGAGTCAACGCGCATCAGCTTACCATATTGAACCGGATCAGTTGAGTTCAAACTGATTGAAACAGTATCAATCAATCCTTTAAGTTCTGATGTGATATCTCTCTTATTGATAAAATTTCCATGTCCATCTGTATTCATTCGAGTATTACCGCCAAATTCTTTTACATACTTTGCAACTTGCTTAACAAGTTCCCATCTGATAGTTGGTTCTCCATATCCGCAAAAAACAATTTCTTTATACTTTTTCGGATCGCCGATTTCTTTAATATAAACTTCCGCATCCGGCTCTTCCGATTTAGACATTTTTAAATTATAACCGTTAATTACAGCTTCACCTTTACGATCACAGAAAACACAATCTGCATTACACCGGTTTGTAACGTTAATATAAAGTTTTTCTCCAATTCGATATGTAAAACTCAATTTGGGTTTTTCTCCAATGCCAAAAAGTTTATGAGCATTGTACGATGTAGCTTTGCCGACATCTTCTGTGCTCAAGTGATGAACCTCCGCAATTTTTTCTGCGATCAATTTTATATATGCCGGTTCATTCCGTTCTCCGCGGTGAGGTACCGGAGTCATAAACGGTGAATCGGTTTCGAGCAATAAATTTTCTATTGCGATACGACTTAAAACTTTGCGTACACTCTCTGCATTCTTAAATGTAACAATTCCCGGAAAAGAAATGTAATGATGCATCTCAACAAGTTCGCGTGCATCAGCAATCGATCCTGCGAAACAGTGATATTGCGCTCGCAAACCGGAATTTTTGTATTTGCGTGCGATGTTCATTATATCTTCGTTAGCTTCCCGATTATGAACTATGATGGGTAGATTTAGTTTTAGTGCAAGTTGAATCTGAGATTCGAAAGCTTTGATTTGAATTTCGCGCGGAGAAAAATCATAATAGTAATCCAAACCGATTTCACCGATTGCAACGACTTTTTTATTTTTTGCAAGTTCTTCTAGCTTTTCTATTATAGAATCATTCCAATCTTTTGAATCGTGCGGATGAACACCGACGGAAGCATAAATGTTATCGTACTTCTCCGTAAGTTCGATCGCTTGTAGTGAAGTTGCAAGATCAGTTCCGGGAACAATCATATAATCAACACCGGCTTGAACAGCGCGTTCAATTACTTTGTCAACCTCACCTTCGAAGTTCGGATAGAATAAATGTGTGTGTGTGTCTGTGAACATTATAATATTTTTTTTATTTCTTTGAACTCATCCCCGACCCTTCTCTTAGAAAGAGAAGGGAGTTAAAAATCCCTCTCTTTTTAAGAGAGGGATTTAGGGTGAGTTCGTTAATAATTTTGTTAGTTCTTCTTTAATTTTATTTGTTTCGTAAATAACCGTATTGTTTTTGAATCTTACGACTTGTAATCCTAAACTATTTAATATCTCTGTCCTTAGATTATCTTTGGGTAACTGATACTTGTGAATTTCTCCGTCAAGTTCCACTACAAGTTTTTTTTCATGACAATAAAAATCTGCAATAAAGAAAGATTCTTTCTCGCTGATATCATAAAAGATAGGATGTTGGCGTAAAAATTTCTTGCCTAAGAGCTTTCTATCTCTTACAAAATTCCAAAATATCTGTTCAACTTTTGTAGAATTCTTTCTTAGTTCACGTGCAATGGATTTAGCTAATAGAGCTAATTCTTTTCTCTTATTCAGACTCACATTCTAAACCGTTTATTAAATTACTTCACCTATAACAATTCCGTTTTCATTTATCTTATTTGAAAGAGAAAAAGTTTTATCAACATCATTTTTATCCACGATTGCAATCAAACCAATTCCTAAATTAAATACCTCTCTCATTTCTTCATCTGTAACTTTTCCAATTTGTTGTATCAACTTAAAAATCGGTAGCACTTCCCAAGCATTCCAATCAATTTTTAATTGTAAATTTTTTGGAACAACACGTTTTGTGTTTCCAATAATTCCTCCGCCGGTTATGTGTGAAAAAGCTTTCACAGAAATATTTTCCTTTAATTCCCAGATTAGTTTTAAATACGATCTATGAATTTTTAACAATTCTTCCCCGATGGAAAGTTCAAGTAGATCGTGTTTATCATTTACGGAAAATTTTTCTAACAGAATTTTTCTTACCAATGAATAACCATTAGTATGCAGTCCGGTAGATTTATAACCAATTAATACATCACCTTTTTTCACATTGCGTCCGTCAATAATTTTTTCACGTTCTACAAATCCAACTATAGTTCCCGACATATCATACTCGTTCTCATCATAAAGTCCGGGCATCTCTGCTGTTTCACCACCGATCAAAGCAACATTATTTTCTTTACATGCAATTGAAAAACCTTTTATGATCTGTTCGGCTTTTTCCGGAAAGAGTTTTCCGAAGGCAAGGTAATCCATAAAATATTGCGGCTCTGCACCGCACACTGCTATATCATTCACACAATGATTCACTAAATCTTGTCCGATTGTATCATGCTTATCCATTGCGAATGCAACTTTTAATTTTGTGCCGACACCATCAACACTTGAAACAAGAACTGGATTTTTCCATTTGTTAAGATCAATTCCATAGAATGCGCCGAAGTGTCCAATTCCGGAAAGGACATTTTTATTAAATGTTGATATTGCAAGCGATTTTATTTTTTCAACTGTTTCATTGCCGGCTTGAATATTGACACCGGCAGATTTGTAAGTAGAATCCAACACAACTCCAGAAAAATTCATTTCAATGCAAAATATACGGAAAATCTTTTGCGAAACTTAAATGCACGGCTTTTTATGATATATATTCAATAATATAAAAGTTTAAGAAATGAAAAATTTCTTATTTTTTAATAACTTTGAACCCGCTAAAATTGAGTATGTTTGATTTACAATGGAAGAATATCTATTAAAAGATAGAGAAAAAGCGATTCTCCGGTTTGTTATTCACCAGTTTATTCTAACAGCAAACCCGGTTGGTTCGCGTAACGTTTCGAAAAGATACGATCTGGGATTATCCCCAGCTTCCATTAGAAATGTTATGGCTGATCTGGAAGAATTAGGATATCTAAATCATCCGCACACTTCAGCAGGCAGAGTTCCCACAGATAAAGGTTATCGTGTTTATGTTGATTCACTTATGGACCCTCCAAGACTTGAAGAAAAAGTAAAACAAATTATTGACGCTAATTTAGGTTCTGCAGCATCTGAAACGGAAGATCTTCTAAAAATTACCTCAAGCATTTTAAGTGAATTGACAAATCAACTTGCTATGGTAACGTATCCAAAATTTGAACAGGCGGTTCTGGAAAAAATTCAGATTGTTCAACTTTCATCAACAAGGATTTTGGTGGTTGTAAGTGTTCAATCGGGATTAATAAAAACGATTACGCTTGAGATAGATGCTGAAGTAAAAGAAGAGCAGATAGTAATTGTTCAACAGCTTTTAAATGAACGTCTTTCCGGATTACGCTTTTCGGAAATAAGAAATACTATTGAAGATAGAGTTAAAGATTTTAATTCGGAAGTTTACAGACCGATCATACGTGTTTTTCTGGATTCGGTTGATAAAATATTTACCGACTTAAGCAGTGAGAAAGCAATTATCTCCGGTACAAAAAATATTTTGATGCAGCCGGAATTTGAAGACTCACAAAATTTTCAAAGCGTTATCGAACTAGTTGAGAATAGAGATATCATCATTCACATTCTCGATAAAAATAAATCCATACCAATAAAAGATATTACCATTACAATTGGCGAAGAGAATCGTGATGAAAAGTTATCAGAATACAGCATGATCACCAAAGAATATAAAATCGGCGATATGACGGGAACTCTTGGAATTATGGGACCGAAGAGAATGGATTATTCAAAAATTGTTGCCGCTGTAGTTTATATCGCTCAACAACTAACTCAAGAATTAACCAAACACAGATAGAAATTAATTTATGGAAGAGAAGGAATTGAATAAAGAACAAAATACACAGCAAGAGAACGAAAATAATATTCCGATCGAGAGAGAAGGGACTTCTGAACAAAAAGCAGAAAATCAACAATCAGATATTGAATTAAAAATTGCAGAACTGGAATCAGCTCTTCAAAAAATTGCTGAGTTGGAAAAACAAAACTCGGAATTGAAAGATACTTTGCTTAGAAAAGTTGCAGAGTTTGAAAATTATAAACGACGCAATGAAAACGATCAACTAAATATTTTGAAATATGCGGCCGAGTCTTTCATCCGCAATGTTTTACAGGTTTATGATGACCTTGAACGTTCGCTATCACATATTGATGATGAGAATAATATTGATTCAACAAAAAAAGGATTGTTGTTAGTCTTTGAAAAATTTGGAAAAATTCTAGAGAATCAAGGTGTAAAAAAAATAGATGCAAAAGGTAAACCGTTTGATGTTCATCTTCACGAAGCTTTGATGCAGCAGCCGGCCGAAGGAGTTGCTCCTCATACGGTACTAGACGTTCTTGAACCGGGTTACATGTATAAAGATCGAGTCTTAAGACATGCGAAAGTAATTGTGAGTTCGGAAACTGCTTCCAATGAAGAAATGAATTCCGAAGACCAATCAGATGATAATCAAGAAGGGTAAGTAAAGAATGGCAAAGAGAGATTATTACGAAATCTTAGGTGTTGGTAAGAGTGCATCTCAAGATGAAATTAAAAAAGCTTATAGAAAACTTGCTATGCAATTTCATCCGGATCGTAATCCCGGAAATAAAGAATCAGAAGAAAATTTTAAGGAAGCGGCAGAAGCTTACGAAGTTCTAAGCAATGATGAGAAACGTGCAAAGTATGATCGTTTTGGTCACAGCGGATTACGAGGCGGGCAAGATTTTCACAGTTACACAAATGTGAATGATATCTTCTCACACTTCTCGGATATTTTTGGCGGAGCTTTCGGCGGTTCATCTATTTTTGATGATTTCTTTGGCGGCTCGTCTCAGCAAAGATCACGGCAGCGTTCAACCGGGCAGCCTGGTTCCGATCTAAAAATTACATTGAAGTTAACACTCGAAGAAATTGCTGCAGGCACTACAAAAAAAGTTAAGATCAAAAAATATAATAAGTGTACAACTTGCAACGGCACCGGTGCAAAAAGTTCTTCTGCATTTAAAACATGTTCGGTCTGCAGCGGTACCGGAGAAGTTCGTCAAGTATCGAGATCAATATTCGGTCAGTTTGTTAACATAGCTCCGTGCAACAATTGCGGCGGTACAGGAAAAATAATTTCCGAACCATGCTCTACTTGTTCCGGAGACGGAAGGGTTCAAGATGAATCTACAATTAAGATAAATGTCCCGGCAGGTGTGTTCGATGGAAATTACATGACGTTACGCAGTGAAGGAAATGCCGGAAAAAACGGCGGACCTGCTGGCGACATAATTGTAATTTTCGAAGAGTTACATCATGAATTTTTTGCCCGCGATGGTGATAACGTAATTTATGAATTGTTCATAAGTTTTCCGGAAGCAGTGTTAGGAACTGAAGTTGAAGTCCCTACATTAAATGGAAGAGCTAAATTAAAAATCGAGCCCGGGACTTTACCAGGGAAATTTCTAAAGATGCGGGAAAAAGGAATTCAACATCTTAACAGTCATGGTGCTGGTGATCAATTGGTAAAGATCAACATTCACGTTCCTAAAAATGTTACAGCAAAAGAAAAAGAAATGTTGAAAGAACTTCAGAAGCTGCCTAACATAAAAATTAGTGGTCAGCAGTAAAAAATATCTCCTATTTTTCTTTATTCAGCCAATTAATTAAACGGGGGGTTGATGAAAGTATTAGAGAAGATTTCAAAGAAATTCGGTTTTACCCGCACAGAAACAAACGTAATTATTTTCATCTTATCTGCTTGTTTAATCGGTCTTGCTGTTAACATTTTCAAAAACATCAAAAATGATCAATCTTATCTTGAGTTTGATTATAAAAAGCAAGACAGTCTTTTCAATGCGGTTTCGAATGAACCATTAAATGGCGATTCAATTAAGAATAAAGAAGAAAAAAAGATTGATTCTCACCATGAACTTTTGGATTTTACTAAAGAGAAATTAACTAATCCTAAAGCGGAAAAATCAACTTCATCATCGAAGATTATAAATATCAATACCGCGACAATTTCGGAATTGAGTTCATTACCCGGCATAGGTGAAAAAACAGCAAAAGGAATAATTGAGTATCGTGAGAAGCACAGTAGAATTAAGAATATAAGCGAACTATTAAAAGTAAAAGGAATCGGTAAAGCAAAGCTAAGCAAGATCAAAGACAGAATATCAATCGAATAGTTTTGCGGGATTAATAATTTTAAAAGAAAAAGAGATCAATGTTTAATAATCATGCAGGAATAAATTTAACGGAATCAAAACTGCAGCTTGTTGAAATCTGCTATAAAGAGGATTCATTTTTTTTAGAGAACGTTGAACAGGCAGTTCACTTTGAAAGTTTAACTCCCGATCTGAACGAAAGCAAGATTATTACGATTTTGAATGAATCATATATTAAGATCACAAAGAAAAAAAAATTAAGTTCAAAAAATATATCATTTGCACTCCCGAATAATTTTTTCAAAATTTTTGAAATCCCCTACGAAGAATCGCTTGTAAAAAAAGATTTGAACGAACACTTCCGTTGGGAAATCTCTGTGCTCTTTCCCGAATGCAATAAAGACAATTTTTATATTCAGCACGTTGAGGTTGATAAAAGTACGATTCGTACTGAAAAAAGAGCAATCATTTTTGCAATTGATAAGAACTTAATAACCGCCATCAACAAATTTTGTATTCAAAATTTTCTCGAACTAAAATACATTGATAACGTTCATCTTGCTTCGAATGCATTTTTATATTTAGATAAACCTAAAACTGCAAATGAAATTTCTTTAAGCATTTATATTGATTCAAAATATTCTTCATTGTCGGCAATAGACGGAGTGTTTCCGTTCTATTTTAAGGTTTTGGATCCCGAAGCACCGAATATGTTCGATGAATTAACATCAGCAGTAAATAAATTGAATGAGTTCAATTTATCATTGGGTGATTTCAAAAAAATACTGCTTTACGGACAAGATGTGACCGGAGAGTTTGAGAGCAAACTAAAAAATTTCTTTGGCCTTCCGCTGCATAAAGTTAATCCGTTTGAAAGATTAAAAGCGGAAGAAAGTTTGCTAAACAATCCGCTCTATAAATTCAAAAACAATTCATTCACCGCCGCTACGGGCATAGCAATTAGAATTGTCTGATGAGAATCATAGCCGGCAAGTTCAAAGGAAGAACAATTAAATTCCCAAATTCAAAATTGGTTCGTCCTACAACTGATAAGACAAAAGAATCAATATTTAATTATTTAGTTCACTCAATAGATTTTGACGGAATTAAAGTTTGCGATATCTACGCCGGATCAGGTTCGCTTGGATTAGAAGCATTAAGCCGCGGTGCTGAGGTTGTCCATTTTGTTGAGAAGGATTTTCATGTTTCTAAAATGCTGAATGAAAATATTGATTCTCTTGATGCGGGTGATTCATGTAAAATATTTCGGATGGATGCAGTTCGGTTTTCAAAAACAACTGATCACGAACAATATGATCTGATACTTGCCGATCCGCCGTTTTTTAAGAACGATATTCATTCTGTGGTTAAAAATATTTTAGAAAAAAATTTTCTTAATGAAGATGGATTAATGTTAGTAGAAAGATCAGTTCAAACTAAGAAAGAAGATCAAGAAGCTTTTAATGTTGAGCCGTTCAAACGATTGGGCGACAGTTTGATCTATCAATTTAAATTGTGAAATAACTTTCATTAAATGATTTTTTATTGAATCTAAAGAATTATATTTTATCAACAACAAAATCAGAGAATTATCATGGCTAAAGTAATTTATCCCGGAACATTCGACCCCGTAACCAACGGTCACATTGATATTGTTAGTCGTGCTGTTGAACTGTTTGATCAGGTAATTGTAACAGTAGCCAAGAATCCCGGAAAGACAGCTCTCTTTACAGTTGAAGAGCGTGTAGAAATGCTGAAGGAAAGTTTTAAGGATCTAGCAAAAGTTGTAGTTGATTCATTTGACGGTTTAGTTGTTGATCATGCAAGAAATTTAAATGCCATAGGAATAATTCGCGGACTTCGTGCAATAAGTGATTTCGAATATGAATTCCAGATGGCATTAATGAACCGCAAACTTGCCGGAGAGATTACAACAATTCTTTTGATGCCGCATGCAAAATATACTTATCTAAATTCAACAATAGTGCGTAACCTTGCACAATTTCAAGGCGATATTTCCGAATTCGTTCCACCGATTGTTGTCGAAAAACTTAAATTGAAATTTCCGCATAAATAATAAGTCCAAATTACTTTGGGACTTTTTATTTCTTACTTCTGCATTAAATCACATTTCTTTTTCGGCTTCCAACATTTTTCCTTCAACAAAAAGTCCTTTTCCTAAATGTAATTTTCTTAAATACACAACACCGTCTTCATCATGTGATTCCCCATAAACAGTATGGCAAGATTTCAATCCGCCAAGCCATTTTCTTTTATCGGAGATATAAACTAGATCCCCGGTTTCGGCAGCCATTTTATTCATATCCTTTTGCGAAAAGTAAATTAAATCTTCTTCATCATTTCCTTCTTTAAGCTTCCAATTAACTTTTACAATTTCACCTTCTCGTTCATTTAATTTTCTTCCTTTGAACCACTCTTTAGCTTTATGAATTGACCAGATTGTCAATCCGAGCGTTTGAGTTTCCTCATCATATTTAACATAATATGTTGTAATCAGTGCAATGAATGCTGAAGCAATAAGCGTAATTATAAATAATAAATCTAATGGAACAATACTAAGTTTGAAAACAGCAGCAAGAACATCGTATAAAACAACAGCTATGCTGAAGATTATCATTGAATACATAACAAAAGAATGATTAGGGCTCTTTTTTATTTTAGCAGCAATATGTTTTAGTTTATTCTGTGCAAGTGTTACAATAACAGCAACACCTGTACAAACTATCAAATTGTATAATGCTGCCATGTATGTAAAAGGATGAACCGGATCAAACGGAGTTCCATGAGCGATCGGACCAATTAATTCTAAAGGATATCTATTTCCAAGAAGCATTAAAGAAATTCCGCCAAGAACAGTTGTAATTAATCCGGCGGGAGTAAATTTTTTCCAGAAGGCACCAAAGAAAATCGCAATCATTAATGGGGGAGTTAAAGTAGCATGGAAGAATGCATGAGCTTGATATACTGTTGGATAAGAATTAAATGCATATACAGCAGCAACACCAAGAATAGTAAATGCTACTGTAGATGTTCTCGCTACAACCATTGCTCTTTTTTCATCAATAGAATCTTCTTTCTTAATCTTTTTCAGCCAGAGCCTTATAGGTCTATCAACATCGTTTACCCAAATAGCGGCAGTAGCGTTAAGTAAAGTGCTGACCGTTGACATTAATGCTGCGGCAATTGCTGCAATAACAAATCCAAACACACCCGGACCGGTTATTATATTTGATATTACAACAAACACGCTGTCTGGATTTACATCGGGTGGAAGTAGTGTCGGAAATTTTACAGAGATAGCTTTTGCTACCCAACCGCCACCGCCAACAACAATTGCAGAAATTGGAAGCATAAATAAAATATTAACAGTGGCGGCTTTTCTTCCCTCGTGTACATTTTTTGTTGCCATGAAGCGCATTATCAAACCCATGTTCATAAAAAGAAAGCCGACAGAACCGGCAATTCCATCTTCCCAAAACGTTCCCACAGAATTAAATTCTGCAGGAGAATTATATCCCGCAAAAGGAACTTTCCAACTTGGCGGGAGTAAATGCCAGAATGAATCCCAGCCGCCTACGTAATAAACGCCAAGTACAAAGACCATCAATCC
>QYQI01000116.1 GCA_007280825.1 Ignavibacteriales bacterium
CTAATTGATAGAGCTCCAAAAGGATTACATGAAAGAGTAGAAGATATTGTGAAAAATATACCGGAAGTAAAACAATTTCATGATATAAAAGTCCGCGAATCCGGTCCGTACAAATTTGTTGATTTAAATATTCATGTTGATAAAAATATGACCATAGATCAAGCGCACGAAATTTCGCACATGGTTGAAGAAGCAATCAGCAGTAGAATTAAAAATGTAAAAGTGATGGTTCATACAGAACCGGAAAATTAAATTGAACTAACCCATCACAGACCTCGTTATCTATAGTAAACAGATGCAATAGTTATAATGTTAGAATCCAACCAACAGAATTATTAAATTTGGCGTGCAAATTTGCACACGCTCAAATTTGTTTTCCTATTATCAATTAGATTGAAGAGAAAAAGGATTATATACAATGAACGAAAATAATAAAAACGGATATTCTGGCTTAGATGAAATTGAAGTCCGTGAATGGTTGGAATCATTAGAATATGTATTGCAATCAGGCGGACCGGAAAAAGTTAGAGAACTGTTACATAATCTTGATACGTACGCACACGAATCCGGTGTTGATCTTCCGTTCACTGCAAACACACCTCACATAAATACAATACCAAAAGAACAAGAACCTCCTTTCCCCGGCGGAAGAGAAATTGAACGCCGCATTAAAAGTTTGATTCGCTGGAATGCTATGGCAATGGTTGTCAGAGCAAACAAAGAAGAAGCAGGAATAGGCGGACATATTTCTACTTACGCATCGGCGGCAACTCTTTACGAGATTGGGTTCAATCATTTCTTTCGCGGTAAAGACGGTGACTCGGAAGGAGATATAATTTATTTTCAAGGGCATGCATCACCGGGAATTTATGCTCGCGCTTTTCTTGAAGGAAGAATTTCGAAAGAACAATTAGAAAATTTTAGAAGAGAATTAAAACCCGGCGGCGGGCTTTCTTCTTATCCGCATCCATGGCTTATGCCGGACTTCTGGGAATTTCCAACTGTATCAATGGGACTTGGACCAATTCAAGCAATCTATCAAGCGAGATTTAACAGATATCTTGAAGACCGCGGATTGAAGAAAGTTAGCGATCAAAAAGTTTGGGCGTTTCTTGGTGATGGTGAAACAGATGAACCTGAAGCACTTGGTGCAATTTCATTAGCATCACGAGAGAAGCTTGATAATTTAATTTTTGTCATCAATTGCAACCTACAAAGATTAGACGGACCGGTTCGCGGTAATGGAAATATAGTTCAAGAACTTGAAGCAAATTTCCGTGGTGCGGGATGGAATGTTATTAAAGTAATTTGGGGAAGTGATTGGGATCCTTTACTTGTTGCTGATAAATCAGGATTGCTAATTAAAAGAATGAATGAAATTCTTGACGGCGAATCTCAAAATTATATTGTGCACGATGGAAAATATATCAGGGAAAATTTCTTTGGTAAATATCCGGAAATCCAAAAACTTGTTGAAAAATATACCAATGAACAATTGGAAAAAATGAAACGCGGCGGGCACGATCCGGAAAAAGTTTATGCCGCTTACAAAGCTGCTGTTGAACATAAAGGTGCACCTACTGTTATTCTTGCAAAGACAGTTAAAGGTTACGGACTTGGCGAAGCAGGTGAAGGAAAGAATATCACCCATCAGCAGAAAAAAATGAACGAAGAAGAGCTGAAAGAATTTAGAACACGATTCTCAATTCCTATCAGCGATGATGAAATTGCGAAAACACCATTCTACCGTCCGCCGGAAGATTCGGCCGAAATCAAATATTTAAAAGAAAGAAGAAAAGCTCTCGGCGGTTACGTTCCTAAAAGAGTTACTAAAGCAACTCCGCTTAAAACTCCTTCGGAAGAATTATTTGAAGAATTTTATTCGGGTACGGCAGGACGTGAAGTTTCAACAACAATGGTGTTCGTAAAAATTCTGTCAAAACTTTTACGTGATAAAGAACTCGGTCATTTAATCGTTCCGATTGTTCCAGACGAAGCGCGTACATTCGGAATGGAAGCTTTGTTCAGACAAGTTGGAATTTATTCTCACCCGGGACAATTATATGAACCGGTTGACAAAGACAGCTTGCTATATTATAAAGAAGCGAAGAACGGACAAATCCTTGAAGAAGGAATTACCGAAGCCGGTTCGATGTCGTCTTTCATCGCCGCCGGAACTTCTTATGCAACTCACGGCATCAATACAATTCCGTTCTTTACATATTATTCTATGTTTGGCTTCCAAAGATTTGGTGATCTTGCATGGGCTGCCGGCGATATGCGATGTAAAGGATTTTTACTTGGTGCAACAGCAGGACGCACAACACTTGCAGGTGAAGGTTTACAGCATCAAGACGGAAATAGTCACTTGCTAGCATATACAATTCCCAATGTTGTTGCTTACGATCCCGCGTTTGCTTACGAGCTTGCTGTAATTATTCGTGATGGAATTTACCGCATGTACGAAAAACAAGAGAATGTTTATTACTACATCACGATTATGAATGAGAATTATGCCCAGCCTGAAATGCCGAAAGATATTAAGGATGGAATATTAAAAGGAATGTATAAATTGAGAGCGAGCGGAGTTAGGGATCAAAAAGTAAAAGCTCACTTGCTCGGCAGCGGAACAATTTTAAACGAAGTAATCAAAGCGCAAGAAATTCTTGAGAGTAAATACAATGTCTCAGCCGATATTTGGAGTGTAACCAGTTACAAAAATTTACATCTTGATGCACAAGAAGCAGAGCGTTGGAATATGTTTCATCCGGATAAAGAAGCACGGGTTCCTTATATCTCTCAAGTTACAA
This sequence comes from Ignavibacteriales bacterium, assembly GCA_007280825.1. Taxonomy (GTDB): domain Bacteria; phylum Bacteroidota; class Ignavibacteria; order Ignavibacteriales; family Melioribacteraceae; genus Fen-1258. The sequence continues at coordinate 2,811 of QYQI01000116.1, forward strand.
AAGGTGAGAGTGGAGTTTTTATTTCTGCTTCCGATTATGTTCAGTTATCAAGCGATGCTATTGCAAAATGGCTGCCGGGTCCGCTTCATTCTCTCGGCACATTCGGATTTGGCAGAAGTGAAGGAAGAACGTCTTTGCGTGATTTCTTCGAAGTAGATGCAAAACATATTGTTTACGCAACACTTTATTCTTTGATGAAAGAAGGAAAGATAAAAGCAGAAGTTGTAAAAAAAGCGGCGAAGGATTTGGAAATTAATCCGGATAAAAAGAATCCGGCAAAAGCATAAAATATTCATTGTTATTACGATCCCGAATTTATTCGGGAGAAGTAATTTTATATAAAGATTGCTTCTCCCGACAAGTCGGGACTCGCAATGACACTTAAAGGAAAAGGAAATGATTGTAGATTTTAGATTACCGCATCTTGGAGATAATATTCATTCGGCGGATGTAATTAAAGTACTTGTTAAAGAAGGCGACATTATTAATGCAGATGAAGTTGTTGTTGAGATCGAAACAGATAAAGCAACGGTTGAGATCCCATCAGATGTATCCGGGATTGTAAAAAAAGTTTATGTGAAAAACGGACAGAAAGCAAATGTGGGCGAGCCGTTGGTAGCTATTGAAGTCAGCAGTTCGCAGCTCGCCTCGCCTTCGACGAGTCGAAGCGGGTTAGCAGTTAGCAGTGAGAAGGAAGAGGTTGGAAAAGAAAAGGAATCAGAAATAAGAAATAAGAAATCAGAAGGAGAACTCGTAGTAGAACCAGCCGTCAACAACCAATCACTAATCACTAGTAACCGACCGCTGATCACAGAAAACGAACAATCTTCAATTCCTTCACCAATAGATCTTATTCACCATCTGCCGAAAATTATTACAGTACCAAAAAATATTTCTAAAGTTGTAGTTCCTGCGGCACCTTCGGTAAGAAGATTTGCACGTGAGATCGGAGTTGATATTTCACTAGTAAGAGGAAGCGGAACGAACGGCAGAATCTCGATTGAAGATGTTAAAACTTATGCGAAAAATTTGAACGAAAAGATTCAGCAAGGTGCGTTCTCGTCCGGTGGTATTGGAGTTGTAAAAGAATCGCTTCCCGATTTTTCGAAGTGGGGAGAGATAGAACGCCAGCCAATGAGCAACATCCGAAGAAAGACGGCAGAGCATTTATCATATTCATGGTCAACTGTTCCGCATGTAACTCAATTTGATAAAGCAGATATAACTGAACTAGAAAATTTGCGGAAGCAATTCGGGAAAAAAATTATTGAGGCGGGCGGCAAATTAACTGTAACTGCAATTCTTCTTAAAGTAATTGCATCAGCATTTAAAGTTTTTCCTCAATTCAACACAAGTGTTGATGTGGATAAGAGCGAGATCATATTCAAAAAATTTATAAATGTTGGTGTTGCCGTTGATACTGATCGGGGATTGCTTGTACCGGTAATTAGAAATGTAGATAAGAAAAATATCATTCAGCTTTCAATTGAACTTCAGGAAGTTTCTAAAAAAGCACGCAATAAAAAACTTTCTCTTGAAGAAATGCAAGGAGGTTGTTTTACAATTTCCAATCTTGGCGGAATTGGCGGAACGTATTTCACTCCGATTGTTAACTCGCCTGAAGTTGCAATTCTTGGTGTTTCAAAATCGTCTTATGAACCGGTTTACATAAACGAAAAATTTGAACCGCGATTGATCATGCCGTTATCACTTTCGTACGATCATCGAATAATAGATGGAGCCGATGGAATTAGATTTTTGAGATGGGTCGTTAACGCTCTTGAAAATCCTTTCTTACTTTCACTTGAAGGATGATTTTTGATGTTGAGATGTTGTAATTTGTCCCTACTTGTCGGGATGCAACGTCTTTACTCTGCAACTTTTCTGAGATCAGCACATTCCAAAATATTTTTATTGTAACCATTTAGTACCGAATTAATCATTGCCTTACCAACTTCTTCAAGGGTAATAACATATTTTGGAAAAAGTTTTTCAAAAACCGGATAAAATGGAGCGAGTACTTTATATATTTTGTAAGTGTTCAATAATCCTTTTGTGGGCTGAATATAACCGGGTCTAAACATATAAGCTGCTTTGAAAGGAAGTTTCAACAAATCATTTTCTGTCTTACCTTTTACGCGTCCCCACATGCTTCTTCCTTTTTCGGTGCTGTCGGTTCCAACTCCCGATACATAAGTAAAAACCATTGCCGGATTTAGTCTTTGAAGTGTATTTGCAAAGTTCATTGTTAAATCATAAGTGATGTGCTTATACTCCTCTTCCTTTTTCCCGACCGAAGAAACTCCTGCGCAGAAGTAGCATGCGTTATATCCTGATAGTTGACTTTCGACCTGCGATAAATCAAAAAAATCTTTATGAATGATTTCTTTTAGTTTATCGTGCATAACTCCGCATGGTTTTCTATTTATTACAAGTACTGATACAACATGGGGATGTTTAAGGCACTCATAAAGAACACCCTCGCCAACCATACCGGTTGAACCGGTTATTATAGTTTTAATTTTCATAATGATAAAAAATTAATTTCTCCACAAGTAAGACATCTTAAAGAAGAAACCTCGTTGTGCTTCAAGAAAATTATTGCTGTCAACATATCTATTTTGAAATTCATTCCATTCTGTTCTTTGATAAAGTGAACCGTAACCTAAATGAATTACTGTTCCCGGAACGTAAGTAAATGATACTAGAAAATCAGTAAGTAATTGTCTTTTGTATTTATTGTACTCAACAATTCCGCGGAAAAAAAGATATTTATTTAGTTGGTAAGTTAATCTTTCATGAAAGATCGGGTATTCATAAATAAGTTGTGAATCGGAATCGCGGTAGAAATCAGAGAATGTAAAAGTTGAGTATGATTCAAAATTTTCCGAAAGATTATAAACCATAATTGCACTAATGCGGTTGCTCTTTCCTTGATAAGGATTTTGTGAATAGTAGATTGAATTTATTCTTTTATAAGATAACGATACAGCAAATTGCTTAGTAAATTGACTTCCAAAACTGATTTGAAATCCGCCCGTATTAAATTTTCCGGTTAAAAATATTTCTGTTGCATAAGAATATTTCAACTTAAAATTCCACGAACCGAGAAAAAAAGCTTGAGCTGAAACATAGTTATACGTTTCCCACATACTGCTTGGCTTATCTTGTGTTTGCGCAGAGAAAGTTTCTAAATCAATTCTTTGTATAAAGGAGGAATTAGGATAAATTTTTGGTCTTACTAGTCCGGTGAGAGCAAAAATTCCGGTTCGCGTTAAGTAGCCGGCCGCAGCATTAAAATTTTCCGAGATTTCTTTTCCGGTAAAACTGTAAAACAAATTTCTTGAATCGTAATTATAAACCAATCCTAATGCGCGCCCTCCTTGAATTTCTTGAAGAAGATTTGATTTCGAACTTGAATAGAAGGCATTCCATTCAAGAGTGCTGGCATCAGTTAGTCTTAACATACCATCAATTCCTAGAACACGATCATAACTGTTTTTTATTTCTCTGTCTGTAAAAACTCCGCCGATATAACTATCATCCGAGAGAGAACGTTTATATCTAAGTATGGGCACATAAGAATAATCGCCTGATAATGCTGTCATATCTGAAGAAAGTCTATCCACAGCAAACATAAAAGCAATAGTATTATTTGAACTAACTTTTCCAGAAAGTTTAATTCCGGTTAACGGATTTATAATTGTTCTCGTATGAACTAAAGATATAAGCGGATCAATTTCAGATGATTTAGTTGCGGCGATATTATAAATTTCATTTCCTTCCAGAAAAAATGGTCTCTTTTCGGGAAAGTACAATTGATATCTTAAATTTACATCTACTTGTCCGGCATCAGCTTCGATTTGGCTGAAATCAGGATTGTAAGTTCCATCGAGAATTAGATCTGAAGTAATTCCATATTTTGTAGTTAAACTTATTTCTCCTTGGTTTACATTTTTTTCTAATTGACCGGCATTGAGATTGTATTTCTGATTGTAAGTAAAAGCGGGAAGCACTTCGAACAAGGTGTAATGTTTTAAATCATAATAAACTAGAGGCATCATCTGAGTGAGAAATGCAAATCCTTTAGCCGGATCCAATTCGGGATAAGAATCATGCTCGGAGAATCTGCTAATATATCTCTCGAAGAAGATAGACATAGTAACAGGATTTCCTTCTGAATATCGGATACTTTTTAGCGGTATGCTTATCTCAACGCTATAACCATCCGAAAGTTTTTGTCCACCGCTATACCAGACAAAATCAGCACTAACATCTTCCTGTCCGGATGCAAAACGGCTATCCATTTGTATTCCTAAGGGATTTACATAAAAAGCATACAGAGATTGCTGATCATTGAATGAATCAAGATTTATGCACACCCAATCATCGGGACGAATATTATCGCGGTTAGAAACACTTGATTTTATTTTACTCGGATCCCTATCATAACAGCGGAAAGCGAAATAAAGATTCTCACTATCATAAGCAGCATAAGCTATAGTTCTTTCTGTGCCTTCTTTTCCAAAATCCGGTGCAAATGTTTTAAATCCCGAAACAGATAAAGCATCTTTCCATAATTGATCATTGAGATTACCATCTATTATAGGTGGTTTATCGGTTTTAAACGGTTTGAGATTGTCTTGTGCAGTTATTTGTTGCAAGGCAAGAAACGAAAAGGAAAAAGATATTAATCTTATGTAGAGAATTTTTTTCAATTTGCCCCCAACTTTATTCTAAAGAGAATACATTTTTAATAATTAAATGAGCGGGTATTCTTAAATGAATTTTTATAGCAATTCTTACTTTTGCTAAAATAATAACAATAATAGTAAATCCAAAATTTTCTTAGTTGATAATTCGTCACAAAATTATTTCATGTCTTTTTTCTTATTTTACTCACATAAAAATTAACTGATTGGTATAAATGATGTCAACTAAAACACAATTAGCAATAATCGGAGGGGGACCGGGCGGTTACGCTGCTGCATTTCTTGCGGCTGATCTTGGTATGCAAGTTACATTGACAGATATGAAAAAAAATCCCGGCGGTGTTTGCACGTGGGAAGGTTGTATCCCTTCAAAAGCGTTACTTCATATTTCTAAATTGATAACTGAAGCTGAAGATGCAAAAAAATGGGGAGTTGAATTTGGTGAGCCGAAAATTGATTTAAATAAACTCAGAGATTTTAAAAATGGCATTGTAAATAAACTTACCGGCGGGTTAGGACAAGTTGCAAAACTTCGCAAAGTAAATTTCATTCAGGGAAAAGCATCGTTTGTAAATTCTAATACTCTTCTTATAAATAAATCTGATGGCACAACCGAAGAGATAGTTTTTGAAAAAGCGATTATTGCAACCGGATCAACTCCAGCAAAAGTACCGGGACTTTCAATTGAATCACTACGTGTGATGGATTCAACATCAGCGCTTGAGTTGAATGATATTCCTAAACGATTACTAGTGATTGGCGGCGGATATATTGGTTTGGAGCTGAGTACAGTTTATGCCGCACTTGGGAGTAAAGTTACTATTGTAGAAATGTTACCTGGAATTTTGCCCGGTGCTGATCGTGATCTTGTGGCTGTTTTGGAAAAACGTGTTAAAGCAATGATGCAAAATATTTTTGTAGAAACTAAAGTTGTTGAACTGAAAGAGACAAAAGAAGGAATTCAAGTTAAGCTGGAAGGAAAAAATGTAACAGAGCCGGTACAAACTTTTGATAAAGTTTTGATATCGGTTGGACGTAAACCAATAACAAATGGATTAGGTTTAGAAAAGACAAAAGTAAAGATTAATGATAAAGGATTTATCACAGTTGATAAAACATTAAGAACGGATGATCAAAATATTTATGCGATCGGGGATGTTGTTGGTAATCCGATGTTGGCACATAAAGCATCCGCCGAAGGAAAAGTTGCTGTTGAAGCAATACTCGGTCATAAAATTGTGTTCGAACCAAATGCAATTCCAGCTGTTGTGTTTACCGACCCTGAGCTTGCATGGACAGGATTAAGCGAAACAGAAGCAAGAGAAAAAGGAATTAAAGTTGAAGTCGCAAAATTTCCTTGGGGTGCCAGCGGACGTGCTACTACATTGGATCGGAATGACGGAATGACTAAGTTAATAATTGAACCAGAGACGGAAAGAATTCTTGGAGTTGGAATTGTTGGAGTTGGCGCAGGAGATATGATAGCTGAAGGAACATTAGCAATTGAAATGGGAGCAGTTGTAAAAGATTTAGAATTAACGATTCATCCTCATCCGACTTTATCTGAAACGATGATGGCTGCGGCAGAAGTTTTTTACGGACGAGCTACGGATATGTATCGTCCAAAAAGAAAATGACATGTTAACATGTCATTCTGAAAAAGTCCCGAATATTTTTATCTGGACGACGAAGAATCTCAAAGTGATAAAATAAAAATAAATTGAAAAAGCATTACTTGAAAACAAAAATATTCCTCTCAGTTCTTTTTTTAATTACACTCCGTCTAACAGCTCAAAACTACAATTGGGTTAGGCATGATTCACTCGTTAAATCCGGAGTGAATCAAATTTACGGTATCGAATTCGATAAAGCAGAAAAGACTTTCGATGTTGTAA
>QYQI01000126.1 GCA_007280825.1 Ignavibacteriales bacterium
CCTCTTATTAGTCCGACTGAAATTACAAATTCTATTACTGTAGGTTCCGAAACCATATCGAATAATTTTTTTAAAATGTATAATAATTCAAACAGTGGAAAAGATTCTGTTATTACACTTATCACCAACAGCGATGTTACCGGCGGAATTACTTCACCTGTTTCTACTTTATCTTTTACATATACTTTATCTACATCGCCAATAACCGGCGGGAAAAAGATTGCGGAAAATTTCTACTCAATGCTGGAACCACAAAGTTATATTTTAAATGAAGCAAATGTATTGAGCGGTAATGTTATGTTTGCTGTGATAGATTATCCTTTCCCGCAGCCGTTCAAATATTCTTTGTATAATGTAATAAACTTTCCGGTTGCCGCTAACGGTGAAAAAACAGCACAACTTTACATTTATTCTGTTGATATGAATTTGGTTTATTCAGGTCTAATTAATATTGTTGGCAATCAAATAATTTCGTGGAATTGTTTGGATAATAACGGCAAGAAGTTGGGAACTGGCGTTTATATCTTTGTAACTAAAACGGGGGATACAATTAAAAAAGGGAAGTTCGTTATTCACAATGATTAATTACACAGTAGAGCTGAATAATCTTATTAAATATTTCGGAAGACGATTGATCTTTGACGGAATTAATTTTTCTTTTTCATCGCAGCATATTTATGGAATATCCGGACCGAACGGTTCAGGCAAATCAACGTTAGTGAAAATTATCGCAAATTTAATTTCGCCCACGCGCGGAAAAGTTATTCATAAAAATAATTTGAAAGAAGTGGAATCCATCAAACTTCACAATCACATTGGTTTTGTTTCACCATATCTTTTTCTTTATGATGAATTCACCGCCGAAGAAAATCTTTTACACTTTTCGAATATTAGAGGGATTAGTTTCGATAAAGAACGTTCAGACTACTTGCTGAACGAACTAAAACTTATTGACCGGAAAAATGATCTTGTCCGCGGGTATTCTTCAGGAATGAAACAGCGGTTGAAATTTATTTTTGCTCTTCTGCACCAGCCATCTCTAATAATTTTAGATGAACCAACATCCAATTTAGATAATCTCGGCAAAGAAAAAGTTTATGAATTAATTAAGAAAGAAGCTGAAAATAATTTGGTTATAATTGCTTCAAATGAAGATTCGGACATTGCATTATGTAGTCAAGTAATTGAATTGGAAAAATTTAAAAGAGCAAATTAATAAATGAAAGCATATTCACTTTTCAAAAAAGATTGGCAATCGGAACTGCGCACGCGTTATGCAATTAATGCACTGGCAATGTTCATCCTGGTTACAATCAGCGTAATAATGTTTTCAATTGGAAGTGAAAAGATCTCAGAGTATCTAACCGGCGGACTTTTATGGGTAGTAATATTTTTCTCGGCAATGTCGGGACTCTCACGCGCTTTTGTATCAGAAGAAGAGCGCGGAACAACGATGACACTTCATTTAATTGCCGCACCATCAACTATATTTTCAGGTAAACTTATTTTTAATCTCCTGCTCGTTTTCTTAATGAACTTCGTAATTACTTTTCTTTTTTCAATCTTATTCAATTCTTTCATAATAAAAAACTTCACGTTATTTGCAATTGCATTTCTGTTCGGAAATATCGGAATTGCAATTTCATCAACAATCATCGCAGCGATAATATCCAAAGCTAGTTCCAAAGGAACACTTTACCCGGTTTTATCATTCCCGATTTTACTTCCATTAATTCTCACGCTTCTTGAGCTAACCAAATTTGCAATGGATGGTAATTCAGTCAGCAGTTCATTTGTAGAAATTGCCGTTCTTGTTTGTTACGATGTAATTATGTTAACGGCTTCCTATCTGTTATTCGATTTTATTTGGGAAGAATAATTGTCTTATCCTTTTTTTGATTCAAAAAGCATATCTGCTTAGTTGCTTTATTAACCGCCTATTATGTAAATTTGCCATCACAGCCGAACGCCAAAATCTATTTTGTCTCTTAGGCTGCTTTTTCAAATCAGATAAAGATCAAACCATTAAAGTAAGGTAAATGTGATATACTGGAATGTAAGCCCTGATATTTTCTCGATCGGTCCCGTTACAATTCGCTGGTATGGACTTCTTTTTGCAATGTCGTTTATTGTCGGATACCAGATTATGGCGATTATTTTTAAGAGAGAAAATAGATCAGAACAAGATCTAAACGATTTAGTTTGGTATATGATTCTTGGAACTGTTCTCGGTGCACGTCTCGGTCATTGTCTTTTTTATAATCCCGATTATTATTTAAGTCATCCGTTAGAAATACTTCAAATTTGGAAAGGCGGTTTGGCAAGTCACGGTGCGGGAATTGGAATAATAACAGCTCTTATTCTTTATACTCGAAAGAAAAAAGAAATTTCATTTTTATGGATCATGGATCGTGTTGTTATAACAGTTGCGCTCTCAGGATTTTTTATCCGTTTGGGAAATCTATTTAACTCGGAAATAATTGGTAAACCAACTAATGGAAATTGGGGATTTATATTTGTCTCTGTGGATAATATTCCACGTCATCCGGCTCAGCTTTACGAAGCAATTGCATATTTGTTAATCTTTATTTTTTTGCTTTCGTTCTATTTTAGAGTTAAAGGAAAATTCAAGAACGGACTGCTGTTCGGATTGTTTCTTATCTCTATTTTCGGGTTCAGATTTTTTGTTGAATTTTTTAAGGAAAATCAATCCCTCTTTGAGCAAAAATTATTTTTGAATATGGGACAACTCTTAAGCATTCCTTTTGTGATCATGGGAATTTATTTTCTATTCCGCGAAGATAAAAAAGTCATTAAAATTCAGTAACCTTTTAGAAAGAACAAACTTTGATGAAAAATAAAATTATTTCTTCGCGAACTTCTTTATTACTAATTCTTTTTGTAATGCCGTTACTTTTTTCTTTTACATCAACTGTGCAAAAACAAAATTATAATCCATCGTTAGACACACTTCGGTTTACCGGTGAAACTCATCTTCGTAACATAAAACAGCTTACCTTCGGCGGGAACAATGCCGAAGCATATTGGAGTTTTGATAATAAACAATTGACATTTCAAAGCGATTGGAATGAAATTAATTCACAACCGTGCGATCAAATTTTCAAAATGAATATTGACGGCTCTTTACTTGAGAATGGGAAACGGTATGAATTAATTTCAACAGGAAAGGGAAGAACTACTTGCAGCTATTTTCTTAAAGATGGAAGAATTATTTATGCCTCTACTCATGCTGCATGTGATAAATGCCCTGAACATCAGATGTTTAGCGGCGGAAGATATGTTTGGCCGTTGTTCAACAGCTATGATATTTATATTGCAAACAAAGACGGATCTAACCTAAAAATATTGATTGGCGGAGAAGGTTACGATGCCGAAGCCACTGAATCACCGGACGGTAAATATATAATCTTTACTTCAACACGTTCAGGTGATTTGGAACTATGGCGATATGAAATGAAAACAGGAAAATATTTACAACTTACTAACACATTAGGATACGACGGCGGCGCTTTCTTTTCTCGCGATTCAAAACATATTGTTTGGAGAGCAAGCAGACCTCAAGGCGATGAAGCTGAAACATATAAGAAACTTCTGGCAGAGGGTTATATTGAACCGAAGGAACTAAACATTTTTGTTGCTGATATTGACGGCAAGAATGCAAAACAAGTTACACACCTTCCGGGTGCTAATTGGGCTCCTTTCTTTCATCCTGATGGAAAAAAGATTTTGTTCTGTTCTAATAATCACTCGGTTGATAAGGGTGGAAGGATATTTGACATTTTTATGATTAATATTGGTGGGATCGGACTTGAAAAAATTACTAATTCGGAAACGTTCGATGCATTTCCTATGTTTTCATACGATGGTAAAAAAATAGTTTTTAGTTCTAACAGAAGAGCCGATAGAAAACCAACACACGATACTAATGTTTTTGTTTCTGATTGGATTGAAAAACCGGAAGCAGTTGATATAAATTTTAAATCACAAAAATAATATTGTCATTCTGAGAGATCTCTAACTTTTTGAGTTGTGAGATCCTTCGTCGTCCGGCAACAGCCGGGCTCCTCAGGATGACTAAAGAACAATCATGACAGAAAAAGAATTTACACAAAATTGGGTTGAGAAAATCAAAGAGAAGTTAAAATCATTCCCGGATGATTTTATCGGCTCGGCTGAATACGAAGAAATTTCTCTTCCCGGAAAAATCCTCTTTCTTCCCCCGCCATTTTTTGACAGCTACCAAATTACAAACGAACTTGGTGAAACTATTTTCACTACGGACGATCACTTTAAAGCAAAATATGTTCTCTATGCAAACAGATTAAAGCCGCCGCAGATAAAAATACCGAAAGAAGGAATGCATGTTTATGAAACCGTGCGAGATTACGAAAAACATCTTGATTCATTCTTAAAAGAAATGGAAAAAGAATTCAAGCAGAATTTTCCGAACTCGAAAGGATTTAAAAGAATTTCAATACAAGTATTCAACTCACTCAACCTCACACGACAATAGTTTGATCGAACTTAGCAGTAACATAACAGATTATATCCGCACGCACTTCGGGGAAGAATTTCTAATTAATTATAAACAATATCACAATAGCCAGTACAAACCTTATCTCAGAACTTCTTTACTGAATGATAATTATGATCTGGAAGAACGTTTAAAGAGTTACGGAATCAATCTTCAGACTATTCCCAATATTAAAAATGCATTTCGTATTATCTCCGGCGAAGAAGTTGTAAGCAAAACGCTCGAGTTTATTCTCGGCAAGTATTACATACAAAGTTTATCGTCAATGATTCCGGCTCTTGTCCTTAATCCAAGCAGCAGCGATGCAGTTTTAGATTTATGCGCTGCGCCCGGTTCTAAAACAACACAGCTTGCAGAGTTGATGAACAACCGCGGAACTTTGATCGCGAATGAAATATCTGTTGACCGTTTGAAAAGTTTGGTCTTTAACGTAGATAAAATGAGTCTTGTGAATGTTGGTATTTTACACGGCAAAGGAGAATTGTTGAGTAAACAATTTGAGAACCGGTTCGATAAAATTTTAGTTGATGCACCGTGCAGCGCTTTGGGAATCGTTCAGAAAAAGGGCGAGGTTAGTAATTGGTGGGATCAGCGCAAAGCTGAAGCAATGTCGGACTTACAATTGCGCCTTCTTATTGCAGCAATTAAAATGTGCAAAGTTGGCGGCGAGATTGTTTATTCAACATGCACATTAACTCTTGAAGAAAATGAAATGGTAATAAATAAAGTGCTGAATAAATATCCTGTTGAACTGGAAGAAATGGATCTGCCTGTTAAAAGTAATGAAGGATATACAAAATTTGGGGATGAAACTCTTAGCAGTGAGTTAAAAAAAACCAGACGGATTTTTCCTTGGGAAATTGAAAGCGAAGGATTTTTTGTAGGCAAGCTTAGAAAGATTGATAAGACCGAACCGTTAGAGTGCTAGACGAGACAAGAAAAAAAATATGAA
>QYQI01000145.1 GCA_007280825.1 Ignavibacteriales bacterium
AAGGGTCAAAGACCCTTCCCTACAAAGAAAAGATGATTATTTATTGTCCGACTCATTGAAAGATGTAATGAATAGATTCTGTTAGTATCACAACAAATATTTTTCCTAATTTTCGTCTATCAATTATTTCCTCTTGAATCTAAAAGGTACAAACATGGCAAATGCAATATTTAATGTTCAGCTTCCACCAAACGAACCTGTAAAAAATTACGCACCCGGATCACCGGAAAAAGCCGCACTTAAAACAAAGCTTGATGAAATGGCTAAACAAACAATTGATATCCCAATTATTATCGGCGGTAAAGAAATTAGAACAGGTGATACCGATAATTGTGTAATGCCTCATGACCATAAACATATTCTTGGTAAATATCATAAAGTAGGCACGAAAGAAGTTAATGATGCTATTGCCTCCTCAATGAAAGCACATAAAGATTGGTCACGAATGGATTGGCAAGATAGAGTTTCCGTTTTTCTCAAAGCTGCAGATCTTTTAAGTCAAACTGAGTGGAGATATATTCTCAATGCGGCAACAATGTTAGGACAAAGCAAAAATCCATTTCAAGCAGAGATTGATGCAGCCGCGGAGCTGGTTGATTTCTTCCGCTTCAATGCTTATTACGCAATGAAGATATATCAAGAACAGCCGCTTCATTCACCGATTGGAATGTGGAATAGAATGGAGTACCGTCCGCTCGAAGGATTTATTTTTGCCGTAGCGCCGTTCAACTTTACATCCATCTGCGGAAATTTACCAACAGCTCCTGCTCTAATGGGAAATGTTGCAATATTAAAACCGGCATCAAGCGCAGTTTATTCCGCTTACTGGATAATGAAATTATTGGAAGCTGCAGGATTGCCTGAAGGTGTAATAAATTTTGTTCCCGGCGCGGGTTCTAAAGTTGGAAATCCTGTAATGGATTCAGAACATTTTGCAGGAATTCATTTTACCGGAAGTACTTCTGTATTTCAAGGTATGTGGAAAACAGTTTCGAACAATTTACCTAAGTATAAATCTTATCCAAGAATAGTTGGTGAGACAGGCGGAAAAAATTTTATTTTTGCTCACCAAAGTGCAGATGTTAAAGCTCTCGGCACTGCAATGATTCGCAGTGCTTTTGAATATCAAGGACAAAAGTGTTCCGCTGCTTCACGCGCTTATATTCCGAAATCAATCTGGCCTGAACTAAAAGATTTTATTGTTAATGAATTAAAAACTGTTAAGATGGGTGATCCGCGCGACTTTTCTAATTTTATGAATGCCGTAATTGATAAGGGTGCCTTCGATACAATTACTGGGTACATAGATTATGCAAAGAAATCGAACGAAGCTAAAATTATCTCCGGCGGAAATTACGACAGCACTAAAGGTTATTTCATAGAACCAACCGTTATCGAAACAACAAATCCAAAATTCAAATCAATGGAAGAAGAAATTTTTGGCCCTGTGCTTACACTTTACGTTTACGATGACAGCAAATACGAAGAGACTCTTAACATATGCGATCAAACTTCTCCTTATTCACTAACCGGGGCTGTCTTCGCACAAGACAGATATGCAGTAGAACTTGCAAATAAAATTTTGGTGAATGCCGCCGGTAATTTTTATATCAACGATAAACCGACGGGCGCAGTTGTAGGTCAGCAGCCGTTCGGCGGTGCGCGTGCAAGCGGAACTAATGATAAAGCAGGAAGTTATTTGAATCTTCTCCGTTGGGTTTCTGCGCGTACCATTAAAGAAAATTTTATTCCGCCTCATGATTACCGTTATCCGTTCATGTCGGAAAAGTAAATTTCACTTAACCTCGCTAAATGCGGGGTTTTTTATTTATTTCATTTTTTTACTTGCAATAAATCCTTTGAAACCGTAAGATACTCTGGAAGACTATGAAAGTTTTCCAATGGAGGCATAAATGAAATCATTAAAAGAAATTTTGATCTCGCAAACCATTTTAACCGTTAAAACGGGAACAAGTATTTATGATGTTACTTGTTTTATGGCAAAGCATAATATCGGACTTGTTCCGGTATTAGGAGAGGATGGAAAACTTTTAGGTGTTTTTTCAGAACGTGATTTAGTCCGCCGTGTAATTGCGCAAGGATTAGATTTGAAAAAAACAAGTGTTGATGACGTGATGACAAAGGATCTATTAGTTGCAGAGATCAGCCAGACCCACGAACAATGCTTAAAAAAAATGAAAGATAAAGGCACTCGTCACATTTTAATTGTTGATAAAGAAAAGTTAGCCGGAATTTTATCTATTAAAGATCTTTTGGAGGTTGATATAAAAGATCACAAAGAAACTATTGAAGTTCTTCAAAATTATATTTACGCCAGATAAATTTAGTTGTAATTTTTTTTCTTCCCCCTTTTACGTATTTCATCTCTAAGATGATTAATTTTCAATTGGAATTTCAATCAATATAGAAGAGAAGCTTTCTATAGAAATACTTTTTGACTATTATCATAACAGAGAGAGACGATATATCGTGTCTCTACAAAAACGAGAAACATCATGGATCCATTCAGAGAGTTAACTCTTAACGCATTGCAAATAATTCAACTTATGGTTGCACCTGCTGTAATGATAAGTGCTTGCGGTTTATTATTGCTTGGCATTAATAACAAATATTCTTTAGTCGCTAACAGAATTAGATTACTGAATGAGGAAAAAAGAAGATTGCTCAGTAAGATCGCAGATGGCAAGCATTCAACGGATGACAACATTAGAGTAGAAAGTGCTGCTGTTCAAATTAACGCTTTGGTGTACAGAGCAAAATTAGTTAGAAATGCTGTTTTGTGTTACACAACTTCAGTTGCATTATTTGTTTTAACTTCATTACTGCTCGGAGTTTCTTCTTTCCTTTCGATAGGCAAATTAAATTATTTCATTACCACCACATTTTTGCTGGGAATGTTGTTTGTCCTTGTAGGAGTTGTATTTGCCGGATTCGAAACAAAAAAAGGATATGATATTATTTCGTACGAAGTAAAATCGCATGAGTAGAGAAAAAAAATTCCCGAAGGTTGATCTGCTTAAACCGGAGAATATGATTTTAATGTATGCGCGCGGTGCTTTTCCTATGGCAGATGAAACCGACAGTATAAATTGGTACATGCCGGAGACACGCACTATAATTCCAATAAATGATTTCAATCTTCCCCGCTCGTTAAAAAAATTTTTAGAAAAAATCGATTTTGAATTCCGTTATGACTCAAATACAATCGGAGTAATTAAAAAATGCGCTGATCGTGAATCAACATGGATTTCAAAAGAATTGATCGAAGCATATCGGGGTTTGCAGAAACTCGGTAATCTTCATTCTGTAGAAGTTTATCAAAAAAATATTTTAATAGGTGGTTTATATGGTGTTACTTATAAAGGAGCGTTCTTTGGCGAATCAATGTTTTCAAAAATTCTGCAATCTTCCAAATGTGCACTTGTAAAATTATTAGAAAGACTTCGTGAAAAAGGATTTACACTGCTCGATGTTCAATATCAAACAGATCATTTGAAGATGTTTGGGGCAAAAGAAATTTCATCCCAAGAGTTTGCAGAATTGTTATTAAAATCATACCAAAAAGATATTAGCTTTATTTAAAAAACTCAATTAAATCAGCCTAAAGATTTTTTGTATATTTACATATAAAATCAACAGAAAGTTTAATTAAAGCTGGCAAATAGGTTAAGTATGAAAAAATATTTAACTGTGATTATGTTTTTATTTTTCGCGTCCATAACAATGGCGCAGACGGTTGGCGGAAGTTTTATGCTTGGTTATCCGCAAGGTGAATTCAGAAAAAATGTTGACCAAATGGGATTTGGATTTCAAATTCAAGGAACACTTTGGGAACCGACACATGAAAGACCTTTTACGATTGGACTTGATGGAGGATATTTAGTTTATGGACACACGAGCGATCGTAGAGAATGGCCCGGGTTTCCCGGTGTATATCTGAATTTAACCAGAACAAATAGCATGGCAAATCTACATTTGATGTTTCAAGTAAGTCCATTCTTTGGTACCGTACGCCCTTATTTCGAAGGTTTATTTGGCGGTGCAATTATCTGGACATCATCAGAAGTGAAAAACGAAAATGGAAATTGGCAAATTGCTTCAACGACAAATTATAATGATTTTACTTGGAACTACGGCGGTGGTTGCGGTATTCTTTTCAAGTTGACAGATAATCTAGAAAAGATAAGCGCTTTATATCTTGACATAAAAGCTCGTTACTTATTCGGAACAGAAGCAAGTTATTTAACCGAACAAAGTATTACAGTATTTAATGGCCAAACAATTTATAATGCAAAAAAATCTACAACGGATTTTTTCACAATTCACGTTGGTGTTGTTGCTTATTTCAATCCATAAAAAATTTCAAGAAAATAAATGAGGATAAAATGATTAAAAAGATCAAAGAATATTTAGGAAGTGATGCTGATTCGTTTCTCAACTACAAAGCAAAATTTCCGAAAGAAAAATTACATCTGCCGGGTCCCGATTTTGTTGACAGAATCTTTTTCCCTTCGGATAGAAATAATAATGTTTTAAAAAATCTTCAATGGATGTATAGCACCGGACGATTGAGCGGTACCGGTTATTTATCAATTCTTCCGGTAGATCAAGGTATTGAACATTCAGCAGGAGCTTCATTTGCTAAAAATCCGGATTACTTCGATCCGGAAAACATTGTTAAGCTGGCAATTGAAGGCGGGTGTAATGCTGTTGCATCAACTCTTGGTGTGCTTGGAATGACGGCAAGAAAATATGCACACAAAATTCCTTTCATTGTAAAAATAAATCACAATGAACTTCTTACATTTCCAAATAAGTTTGATCAGATTATGTTTGCCGGAGTTGAACAAGCTTACGATATGGGAGCGGCGGCAGTCGGTGCTACAATTTATTTTGGTTCTGATGAAAGCGGTCGTCAAATCGTAGATGTCAGCGAAGCATTCCAATACGCACATGAACTTGGAATGGCAACAATTCTTTGGTGTTATTTGAGAAATCCTCAATTCAAAAAAGATAAAGACTATCATGTTTCTGCGGATTTGACCGGACAGGCAAATCATCTTGGTGTAACAATCGAAGCTGATATTATTAAACAAAAACTTCCGGAAAACAACGGAGGATACACTGCGCTTAATATGGGAAATTCTTCTTACGGAAAAATTGATAAACGTGTTTACTCGGAACTTACAACCGAAAATCCGATTGATCTAACACGTTATCAAGTGATGAACAACTACATGGGTCGTGCAGGCTTAATAAACAGCGGCGGTGCAAGCGGAGAAAACGATTTTGCTGAAGCGACAAAAACTGCTGTAATTAATAAACGTGCCGGCGGAATGGGATTGATCTCAGGACGTAAAGCTTTTCAACGCCCTCTTGCAGAAGGAATAAAACTTCTTAACACAATTCAGGATGTATATTTGTGTAAAGATGTTACTATAGCTTAAAGCTATAAAAATAAATTTCAATCAGCCTCGAATTTTTTTCGGGGCTTTTTGTTTTATTCAATAAAACATCTTGCCAATTTCAATTTAATAATTTATAATAAGTTTGTAATCAACCTCTTTTATACAAGAAAAGAAAAATTTGTGAAGACGGAAAAGTTCTACGACCAAAAAGTTAGAGTATTAAAAAGAATAAAAGTTATAATATGACTACAGACCATAAAAATAATTTAGTTGGTAAGAACAGCGAATATTTTGAACAATTATATTCTAGTAATGAAGAACCATGGGAGTATAGCAAGAAAGCTGTTGAAGTTCTTCGGCACGAGTTTGTTGTTAAAACTGCATGTTCGCTCAAACCAAACTATTCTCGTATTCTTGATGTTGGCTGCGGAAAGGGAAGATTGACTTTTCTTTTTAATGGTCTCGCGCCTGAAATCTTAGGCATAGATGTTTCAAAAACCGCTGTGCAACAAGCAGAGACTTATGTAAATAAACTTTCACAGCATGGAAATCTGGCAAAAGCAGATAACAGCCGGTTTCATTTTTCAGAAACGAATATTACAAACTCATCATTTCCTGCTAACCACTTTGACCTGATTTTATTATGCGATGGTCTTGAAGGATGGCATCTAAGCATGAATGAAAAAGAGAAAGTTCTTGCAGAATCGTTTCGTCTTTTGATGCCTGGAGGCTTTGTAATTCTTACAGATTATCTAAAACACGAGCGCTTCTCTGAATTCGAAACGATTATTTCAAACAGCCCATTGAAGATTGTCCGGTCAGTTTATTTAAACGACAGATTTGCTTATCAATTCAATTCGTGGTTTAAAATGGGTGAGAAATTAAAAGTCGTTCAATGGATTTTCGCTAATAAATCCCTTGCAAAAGGATTGATGAAAATTTCTTCACTCTTTGGCAAGCGCGGGTCAAAACATTTTTGCGTTATTGCCACAAAAAATTAATATGACCACTAACAAAAGATGCGATAAGTCTGATTGAGCCGGATAAGCGGGACTGTCTCTTCAGATGCTTTTATGTTTTAAGAAAACCTATTTGTAAAACTACTTCTCATTTCAAACGACTAAATAATTGAAGCTTGATTCAAGATAAAAATTCGAGTATAATTTGATCGGAGTTTATCTAAGAAGAAGATGAAACATATTAAATCCACATTGAAAATTGTTGAATGGGAAGCCGTACTTTGGTTTGCCGGATTAGTTTATTTACTAACTATCAATCCTTATCAAGTTCAGCAATTCTCGTTTTGTCCTTTTCATAATCTTGGAATAACATTTTGTCCCGGCTGTGGATTAGGCAGATCAATATCATTTTTTTATTATGGCGATTTTTTTCATTCTCTTCAGACACATCCTCTCGGAATTATTGCATTCATACTTATCTCAATTCGCATTATAAAACTTTCACATAAAATGTATCACAACTATCACAAAACTAAAGAGGTTATCTATGGCTAACGTTCTAGAAATGCTGCCTGAAATTATGGGTGAAGAACAAATGTACATATCCAGTTTAATTAAAAACATGGATGACAAACAAGCACAACAGTTTGCCAATATTTATCGTGCACGAAGAAAAGATCCTCAAACAATTTTACTAGTAACCCTGGTTGGATTTCTTGGTATCTCCGGCATACAAAGATTTTTAACAGATCAAATTGGTATGGGAATTCTCTATTTACTTACCGGAGGTATCTGCATGATCGGGACAATAATTGATTTGGTGAATCACAAAAAAATTGCTTTTGAGTATAATCAGAAGCAGGCAAATCAAATTGCAATGATGACAAAGAATTTATAGTATAAAAATAAAAAAGAGCGGTACAAGACCGCTCTTTTCATTTTAAATCTTTTAGTGTTATTTAAAAAGTAACAGTAATGCCTAATTTGATCATTTCATAAGTTAACGGTGCTTCTGTTTCAAACGGCCAATTCATTCTATCTTTCTTCAATGTAAAGAATGCATAAGAAAGACCGTTGTTCAAAAGAAAATCTACAATTGGCGTTGCATAAGGTGAAGAATCACTTACTTCATCAATAAAATTACCCAACAAATGCTTGGCGCTTTCTTCAATAATCATACTGCCCAGATGTTTCCAAAATAAATGCCGCGGGAAAATAACAGCCGCTTCATAACTAACATTTAATGATACTGAGGAGAAAATATCAAACTTAATTCCTGCTTCATTCACTGTTCCAAATCTGTATTCTTGATGGAATCTGTTGAGAATTTCGGTGTCGTTAACGGCATCATCCAAACTCATTGGCGGATTTGTCAGCAAATAAAATTTCGCCGGGTAATCAATCATATCGAGGCGGGACCAAACAAAACCGCTGCTGTTATACGGCATAATTGAAAAATTATTAAGTTTATAGGCATATCCTTCTCTTTTAGCAAAACCAAATCTCCATAAATCGGATTTCATTTCGCCAATTGCTGTCGAAGAAGATTTCAAATCTGCACGAAACCTAGAACCAAAAAAATATTTCTCGCTGAACTGAATAATATCTTCAGTATAGTATGTTGAACGTGAAGCATAGCCGAGTTTTAATTCCAATAATCCGTTATAGGCAAAATTGCTTTTTAAATTCTTGTTATTAGCTTTTCCAAATCCGTAATTAATTTCCATAAATGGTCTGCCGCGGAATTCCCAGTGGAACCAGTCGTAATCTTTCCAGTTTAACCACTTTTCATCATTCCATTTTTCCTCGGTCGAATCTTTTCCGTTCTGGGCGAACAAATTCATGTTTGTTAATAGAACAATTGCCGCAGAAAGTAATAATATTTTACGAATCATATAAACTCCTATCAGTATTTTAGCTTTAGACGAAATTCTATTAAGAATTG
>QYQI01000024.1 GCA_007280825.1 Ignavibacteriales bacterium
ATATTATAGCATTATCATGTGTATCTATTATTTTTTTAGTGCATCTACGGTGCTCTTCTATAATTTATCACACCTAACGGGCGGTCTGCACCCGCCGGGCAGGGATTGCTTGGTTAAGAATTTGTATTCGTTATTTCATTAGTAAGTCTATATTTCGTTTACTTTGAATCACTTGGCCTGCATGGCTTCGGCAGCAAGCTTTTTAGAGGTAGTAAATTTTCATTTTTCTCAAGAGCATTTAGTAATTCAACTATTTCATTATCAATCTCATGTTTTGATATATTTCGAGCAAGTTTAAAAGCATTAAAAGAAACATTAAAGTTATCTTGGCTCCATTTACTTAACTTACTAATAAGTTTCTTTCCAGGGACTAATGAAAGCTTATTGCTATTCCATGATGGATAAACAATTTCTCTTGCTCTTTCATTAACGGTTTTTATAACTAGTTTTTTATCTTTATTAGATATTTCAGTTGCATAATCATCGGTGACTCCTTGCTTCATTTCTTCAACTATATTGTCAATAACTCTACAAACAATATCATCATCAACATCTGCACCTTGGTTTTCATTTTTTATAGATTTAACAATAGCTTTAGGAATTATTAAATAGTTCTCAATTTCTTTTTTTGACCATATGTGAAGATTTATGGAATTATCATTTGCTTCAGTATATCTTTTTTCTATATCTTCTTGTAAATGATAATCTGAATCCAATATACAGTATGTTTTAATTTCCAATTTTGTGTCTTTAAAAACTTTGTTTGAACCAATAACCCTTTGCCAACCTCCCCACCCTTCAATAAATGTCTTTGGTATTGTATCTATGGGTTCGGTTGAATCTTGAAAAAGTGTATCATGCAATATCCCTAAAATCTTTGTGTCATCGTAATCTCCTTCTACAATTAAAAATTTTTTATGAGAGAATATTCTTACAATTTCAATATTGTGAACGCTACCAATACCTTCAATTATCTGTTGAACCATAGGAGTTTTATCTGCATATGTTAGTTTATCTTTTGTTGAATCAACAAGAAGAATGTTTTCAGGCTCAACTTCAGACATTATTTCTATTGAATGAGTAGCAATCATAATTTGTTTATACCGTCCTTTTAAAACACGAATTAATCTTCTCTGTAAATCTGCATGCATATATACATCGGGTTCATCTAAAATTATTATTGAATCTTCATTTGAACGTGCTAAAAACCACATCGTCTGCAACCACATTTGTAAGCCGTGCCCCATCCAACCAATTTCAGCAGTAAATAAACCATCTCTGACAATTAATGTTAATGAGCTTCCCTCGAAAGCAGTTCTTCCATCAAGATCACTTATACCAAGTCCTTTCCATGTTAATTCTGATAAATCCTTGAACTTATTAAAATTCTGATAATTGTATCTAATCTGATTTCTAAAGTGTCTTGACATCAAGTATGTGTCAAATCCAGAATGCACAGTCGCATACTTTAGCACTGTTTCTTCTCTTTGTATTGGAGAAATTTGGGGGAGGACATTTATTATTCTAAGGTTTAATTTGTTAGCCTGATGCTTTGATGAAACCACTTTATTGTTTTGATCAAAAATTACAGCAAATATTTCTGCTTCAGTTCCAAGGTATATTTCAAATCGGACTTTATTACTGAATGTAGCTGTAATTTTTGCAGGCGGTTCACCATACATATAAAACAAATTTTTTGTAGAGATATCAAGATTTGATAATGAAGGTGATACTCCTACATATGTCGGTTGTAAATCAATCCAATCTGGGGATACTCTATAATTAAGATTATTACACCTGTTGCCAACAACAGAAATTATTCTAAGAATTTCAATCAATGTTGATTTCCCAGCATTATTCTTCCCAACAATAATACTTGTGTTTTGAAAATCCACAACTGTATCCTCAAAGCATCGATAATTCTCTATTTTAACTTTCCTTAGCATTTAAATTTATGCCCTCTAACGCCCCGCTTGCAGCTGCAATGCGGGCATTAGCAGGTTTTATATTTGAGTTTCGTTTCATGTTCAGTAGCCCCGACCATTATCCCTACCACGATGCTCCGCATTGCTCGGCTGCAAGCTTGTTATGGGCAGGTTTTATCTTTTATGGAATTTTAAAAGTTATTAATTCCTTATCGAAAGTTCATGCCATTTTACTTCATATTGATCTTTCCCATTTCCCGAACCAACTAATATATATTTCTCAGTATCGGTAATTAAATTTTCATCAACTGATTTTTCACATGATTTTATAAATTCCTTGAATTGTTCTTCACTTTTATACTGAACAATCATTATTTTAAGCTCGGCTTTCCCAACAGCAAGTTTTTGAAAATCATATATAATTTCATCATCACTCATTTTCCATTCACACTCACAAATAAGCTTTAATCCTTTATAATGTTTTTTCCAGTTATCTTTTCTGGTTCCCTCAAATGACCAGCATAAATCAAATAACCACTCACCTCCACCTTCTCTGGGACTAATCTTTTCTTTTACAGAACTTGTATACACCTTGAATCCTTCTTTATTTCCTATTTTTTTTAAAACAGTAAAAAATGCTTGAGTCCAACCTTTTTGCCTCTTGATAGCTGTTTCTTTTTGAACTTCGTTAAACCCTTTTCGGATTTCATTTAATAATTCTGTGTTTGTCATCACAATAGTACTTTTCATTAAATGAATGAACAAAGTAGAAACCCAATTCCGATTGGCTGTTAAGCTCTTGGATTAATTGTTTATTATCATCTAACTAGTGTCTGTCCATACACTCCCCCATTTTGTTGATAACCGGTAGATTTTTTGGCACGCCGAGGGATTTTTCGCACCAAAAGGCAACAATTTTAAAAATCAGGGTAAAGCTCCTGTTAATTTCTCACTCAAATTTGTTAACATCTGCTGGATTTTGATTTTTCGCACGCACCTTTCTCATCTTTTTTATTGGTTAATTGTTCAAAACGCTTGTTAATACTGATCGTTCAGACGATCAGCTGGCTAATAAAGCAGGTTTAAGCCGATCAAGAATTAGTCCGGTCATCACCCTGAAATTATATGCCAAAACACTCCAAAGGACTTTGGCCTGGAAGTGGATCCATCCTTTCCAATTACAGGTAAAAATATTGAACCCCCGTTTTATATTTGAGATAATAGCCTCCATGGCGCTACGCCATTTTTTCAACCGCGTTTCCATGTTCAAACTGCTGACAATATTCTGCATGCTGCCAACAACCTTATTAAACACAATATTTGTAATGCCCGCTTCCTGTGCATATTCCAGGTTTGCTTTACTGGCATATCCACCATCGGTTGCGCTGTCACGTGGGATAATCTCATAGTTTTGAATGACATTGTCGATCGTTGTTTTAAACAACGATTTATCTGCCGGATTGCCCCTCAAAACCTGACAATCCAGAACAAGATTACTCTTTCCTGCAGCCAGGTTTATTTTGTGACCAAAAAGCGCTTCCCGCTGGCCTTTCACAATGATATCAGTGTGTTGCTCATAAATCGAAAACAGTTTATCTTCATTTGGAACTTTTTCCCCGTCAATTTCTTTGCGATAGGTTACATCATAAACCTGATCCATCAAGTCACGCAATTTTGCCAGTTCTGCCTGAATGCCCATGGCGATAAAACTCGTGGACTTTTTTTTTATCGCATTGGAGGTCTGATTGATTACCTTGGTAAAAAGGATCAACTGTTTATGAAAAAGGGGTATCCTGTTCGCTTCTTTACGCGTGATGTTGATTTCATAGAAGGTCTTCTTTGCCGACTTCGTATAATCAATAAAATCAAGCGTATCAATCTCTTCCTTCAATTGGGCTAATAACCGGGTACTTGTTTTTACACAATCCCATACAAGGGAGTTATTGGTAGGGTAATGAATATTGGTTTTAACAACGGTAGAATCTTGTGAAACACTCTTGACATCTTCCAATCCCTCACTGATGGCGATTTTATTAATCTCCACAAGTACACGATGCAGGGATTCCGGTTTAATCCGGGAGATGTATTTTTGAAACATCTGAAAGGTGTATGGTTCACGACCATCCAGTTTGATAAAAGCTTCGCAGATCCTGGAATCATTTTGTGCATATTCCAGTTCCCGATAATCCATTCCACGCATCTCCTTAAAAATGGCTGCACGCACAATTTGTTCAACACTGGGAGTGTCTTTTCGCCCAAAAGTCGAAGCTCTTTCCTTACCAATAATGTCTGGTTTCAACATCAAAATTATGTCAGGCCGCGATTCCAGAATCGTATCAATCACGCAAAACTCCGGATTAGCTGACCAATCGGGTTTTTCGAACTTCAGAAGCAAATCGTTGAATATTTTCATGGATTCATTATCTTTGATTCGAAGATACCGGGAACTTTCGTGGAATATTCTATCAACCCCCAGTATTTATTAACATTTTGAGTTTAAAGACAGACTCTAACTATGCCATGAACAACCGCCCAAACAGGAACAGGAGCTCCAGAAGGTATTTCAATTTTTTCATTACTATTGTTGTAGTTTTTTAAATATCGACCATCCCATTCCCATTTATTATTACTGTTTCTGTAGTTTTTCAAATAGTTTCCGTCCCACTCCCATTTATTATTACTATTACTGTAATTTTTAATGTATCGACCATCCCACTCCCATTTATCATTGCTATTATTGTAGTTTTTGATGTACCTACCATCCCATTCCCATTTACCATTTTTTCCTGATAGAATATTTGCCATTTGTTTTGAATTTATCTTATTTCTCTTACTCATTTGGCTTTTCAGAATACGCCCCATTTTTTAAGTGGTTACTGGTCTCCACTTTTTTACTTTTATTTTATATCACTTTGGGTAGTTTATCACTTCTTCTTCAAGCAGTTCGTTTATCATTATCTGAACGATGCTTAGATAATTCTGCAAGATCCCAACCCGCAAATCAACATTTTGTTCCTTTAACCAGGACAAATTTTTGCGGTTTAATTCATTACTTTTATCTCTTGGTTCCATCGTTTTTGTGTTGCAACTCAAACTTACGGAACCTTAGCGAAGGATCAGCTATGTCTGGTCTTTCGTTTTTACCCAAATTTCAACTAAGTTTAGGACAACATCTTTGTAATTCAAACAGAAGTTTAAAGTCAGTATTCAAT